>NZ_JBEYUY010000006.1:0-445945 GCF_040643775.1 Streptomyces sp. NPDC047081
CTCGAACCGCCACCGATGCACCGCCCGCATGACCAACTCCCCGTCCGGCTCGGGGCGCGCGGCCGTACGACCGGAGCCGGCCCCCGAGGACGCGCGTGCCGCGCTGCCCGCGGCCGCCGCCCGACGGCTCGCGCTGCTGCTGGCGGACCGTGGCGGCACGGCGGGCGGCCGCCGGGGCACCGCACCGGACCTCACGGAGCTGCTGCCGCAGTGGCTCGCGGCGGCGAACGCCCGGGGATTCGCCGCCCCCGCACACCTGTTGCCCGCGCTGCTGGACGCGGCACGCGGGCGTACGGATCTGCGGTCGGCGGCGCTGGTGTTCGCGGGTCCGCGTGCCGTGTGGCTGGCCCGGCTGAACCCGGACTGGCGGTTCGCCCTGCGGGCCACGCCGGGCGGGGGCGCGGCGCTGCCGCAGCTGGAGGACGAGGAGAAGACCCGGCGGCTGTGGCAGGAGGGCCTGTTCGCCGAGCGGGTCGCGCTGCTGTCGGCCCTGCGCGACCGCGAGCCCGCCGCCGCGCGCGAACTGCTCGTCACGACCTGGCAGACGGAGCGGGCCGAGGACCGCCTGATGTTCCTCGACTCGTTGCGGAGGGGCCTCGGCCCGCAGGACGAGCCGTTCCTGGAACAGGCGCTGGCCGACAGGAGCCGCAACGTCCGGGCGACGGCGGCCGAGTTGCTCTCCGCGCTGCCGGATTCGGCGCTGGCCGGGCGCATGGCGGTCAGGGCCGGGGCGTGCCTGTCCGTCGACCGCACCCATGCCGTACCGACGATCGCCGTCCAGGCCCCGCGCGAGTGCGACGCGAGCATGGAGCGCGACGGTGTCGTGGCCAAGGCTCCGGCGGGGCGGGGTGAACGGTCGTGGTGGTTCGGCCAGTTGGTGGAGGCGACCCCGCTCGGGACGTGGCCCGGTCGGCTCGGGGGACGTACGCCGAAGGAGATCGTGGCGCTGCCGGTCGCGGACGACTGGCAGGGCGAGCTGCACGCGGCGTGGTGCCGGGCCGCCGTACGACAGCGGGATCCCGACTGGGCCCGGGCACTGCTGGGCGCGCCCTCGGCCCCCGAGGCGGGCGGTCCGGGAGCGGTGTCGCTGGCCGAACGCGCCAAGCTGCTCGGCACGCTGGACGCCGCCGAACGGGCCGACTGGGTGGCCGGTTTCATAGCGGCGCACGGGCTGTCGGAGGCGTTTCAGTTGCTCGGGGTGTGCGCGGTGCCGTGGACGGCGCCGCTCGGGCGATCAGTGGTCGACGCGCTCGACATCGCGCGGGACGCGGGGAGTTACCCATGGAGTTTCAGCGGAGTGATGGGCCTGGCCGAGCGCTGCCTCGACCCTGCCGAGGCAATCCACCTGGACGGCCTCCAGGCAGTCCCGGCCGAGTCGGAGCACGCGTCCCCGGGAGCGGGCGGCTACTGGGCGGAGGCGTTCCAGCGCCTCGTCACAACCTTGCGACTGCGGGCGGCGATGACGGAGGAACTGGGGCTCTAGGACGGCGAACCGGGAGTGCGGGACGGCGCCTCGTCAGCACCGGCCAGGCACTCTCAACCCGTCCGGCGATTGAGGACGAGGCCGTTCAGGCCGAACGGGGGTCCGGGGACGGAGCCCCCAGGAGGACCGGCGCTCCCGACCACCCCGCAGCGAACGAGGGCCTAAGCCCCGGTCGGCTGCCCGGCATGCGCCCGCACCCAGTCCACGATGGACTGAGTCGTCGCACCCGGCGTGAAGATCTCCGCCACGCCCTTCTCCTTCAGCGGCGGGATGTCCGCCTCCGGAATGATCCCGCCGCCGAAGACCAGGATGTCCTCCGCGTCCCGCTCCCTGAGCAGGTCGATCACCGCGGCGAAGAGCGTGTTGTGGGCGCCGGAGAGGATGGACAGCCCGATCGCGTCGGCGTCCTCCTGGATCGCCGTGTCGACGATCTGCTCCGGCGTCTGGTGGAGCCCGGTGTAGATGACCTCCATACCCGCGTCGCGCAGCGCCCGCGCGATGACCTTGGCCCCGCGATCGTGGCCGTCGAGCCCCGGCTTGGCCACCACGACGCGGATCGGACCGGCTGCCACACCCATCACTGCCTCCATGAAGCGACTGCGTCCATCCTTACCGGCGCATCCGTCCCTACCGACAAGTACAGGCGTACCCGAATCGCCCGGGAAAGTGAACGAACGTTATCTCCAGCATCCCGCAACCGGCAGTTTCGCGCTGTCGGCCGAGGGGGAAATCACACGGTGGGACACGTTCACCGCGCGACGTTCCGGCAGGAACACGCGCAACGGGAGCCGCAACGAGGTCGCCGTACCGCCGCGCCGCAGGCCGCGCGCCGTGGTGATACGGCGTGTCGACGTCGGTACGTGCAGTCGACAGCCTGGGCCGCGACTTCCCATGAGGGCACACGGGGGACAGAGCCGTCCTCCAGCGTGCCGACAGGAGGTCGGCCATGAAGGTCACCAGGGCAGTGCACCCCTTTCTCCCGCTCGGCCGGCGTCTGCTCCCGAGCAGGCTGGCCGGACTCTCCCTCGCCCTGCTGAAGGCGACCGCCCTGGAGCTCGCGATCCTGGCCGGACACCTCCTCCTCTATCCCTCGGGAATCACCCAGGAACGCCGTGCCCCGCTCCCCCCGCCCGAGGGCGCCGCCCAGCTGCCGACCGAGACGAAACCCCCGGTCGTCCTGCTGCACGGCTTCATAGACAACCGCTCGGTGTTCGTGCTGCTGCGCCGCAACCTCGCCCAGCACGGCAGGCAGCGGGTCGAGTCGCTCAACTACTCGCCGCTGACCTGCGACATCCGCACGGCGGCCGAGCTGCTCGGCCGGCACATAGAGGAGATCTGCGAGCGCACCGGCAGCAAGCAGGTCGACATCGTCGGGCACAGCCTCGGCGGGCTGATCGCGCGGTACTACGTGCAGCGGCTCGGCGGCGACCTCCGCGTCGGCACGCTGGTCACCCTCGGCACCCCGCACTCCGGCACCCGCGTGGTGCCGCTGGCCGACGCGCACCCGATCGTGCGCCAGATGCGCCCCGGTTCGAAGGTGCTCGAGGAGCTGACGCTGCCCGCACCCGGCTGCCGTACCCACTTCGTCAGCTTCTGGAGCGACCTCGACCACCTGATGGACCCGCTGGAGACGGCCTGCATCGACCACCCCGACCTGCTGGCGCAGAACGTGCGGGTGAGCGGGATCGGCCATCTCGCCCTGCCCGTGCACCCGGCGGTCGCCACCGGGATACGCCAGGCCCTCGACGCCACCCGGACGGGAGCCGAGGCCGCCGCCCACGCCGGCGGCCTGACAGTGGCGTGATGGCCCCCTGACAGCCACCCCACATCGAACGCTCTTCGAACACAAGGCCAAACCCGCGCCCGCACTCCCCCGAAACACGGCCGAATGCCCGTTTCCTGCGCGCCCGAAACCAGTTGAAGATTGTCGCGCCCGCATAACGCCGGGTACAGTCACCGCACTGCTCTGGCAGCCCCTGTTGTCGAGGCGAAAGAGAAGTTGGTGAACGACCGTCACCCGTCGGGGACCATGACCACCCCGGCTCCGGCTTCCGATGCCGCCTCGGCGCACTACGCGTCCTATGGCACGCAGGAAGCCCAGTACGGTGACTTCACCACCTACGGCGGCTACGACGCGAACGGTTTCGCGACCGGCGCGCACGCCACGGCGACCTTCGACGCCGACCCCCTCTTCGGCAGCCTCCCCGGCGACGGCACGACCGGCTCGTACGACTCCGGACAGTGGGCCACGGGCGGCCACCAGACCCTGAACTACGACATGTACGCGGCCCAGCACCACGCCGCCTACGACACCGGCGCGTACGAGACGACCGCCTGGGGCGTCGACCACCAGCAGCTCTCGGCCATCCCGCCGCAGTCCACCGGGCACGACACCTCCGGACACTGGGACGCGAGCGCCTGGCTCCAGCCCGACCACTCGGGCCCCGCGGCCGACCAGACCCAGCACTGGGAATGGGGCACGCAGACCTTCGACAGCGGCATGTACGACGCCACGCAGTGGAACTCCGACGGCTCGGCCGCCGACGGCACCTCCGCCACGGACGGCTACGAGCAGCCAGGCGAACCGTTCGACCAGCAGGCGACCTCGGTCTTCGAGCAGGTCGAGCACGGCGCGTACGAGGAATACCAGGAATACGAGGAACACCCGCAGGACGACGGCGAGTTGGCCGGCACAGGTGAGCTGCCTGCCGTAACGCCACTGCAGGAAACGCCGCTGCTGGACGACCAGGAAGAGGTCACGCCGGCCCCGGGATCGCGCACGGCCGCCCGCAACGCCTCCCGCTCCCGCCGCCGTACGCCTCCGAAGCGCTCCGCGCTGCTGACCATCGCCGTGCCCTCGGCCTGTGTGATGGGCGTGGCCGGCATCGCCGCCGCCTCCGTGGGCACGCTGACCGGTGACAAGGACAGCTCGACCACCGCGTCCGACACGCACTCGGTGAAACCGGCCGCCGCCAACAACAAGTTGGACACCCAGCTCGAGAGCCTCTCGGCGGGCGCCGACGACTTCGCCGACCGGGCCAGCCGGACGCAGGAGCGCATCGACCTCAAGGCCCAGCAGGAGGCCGAGAAGAAGAAGGCGGCGGCGGAGGCGGCCCGCAAGGAGCGGCTGCGCCCCAAGTACGCCCTCCCGGTCACCCAGAAGGGGCTCAGCGCCTACTTCGGCCAGGCCGGCATCAACTGGATGTCCGTGCACACCGGCATCGACTTCCCGGTCTCGTACGGCACCACGGTGATGGCCGCGACCGACGGCACCGTCCGCACCGAGTGGAACAGCGCGTACGGCAACATGATGATAGTGACCGCGAAGGACGGCACGGAGACGTGGTACTGCCACCTCTCCAGCTACCGCGTGGCCTCCGGTACGACGGTCAAGGCCGGCGATCCGATCGCGTACTCCGGCAATTCCGGCAACTCGACCGGCCCGCACCTGCACTTCGAGGTGCACCCGGCGGGCGGTTCGGCCATAGACCCGCTGCCGTGGCTGCGCAGCCACGGGCTCAACCCGACGTAGAACCCGCCGACTTCCTTGTGAGCCCCCGCTGTTGCAGCGGGGGCTCAGCGCATTACGGCTTCTCCATCGGTCACAGCTTCTCTACGGGCGCGTACCGCAGCAGCAGCCGCTTCGGCTTGGCGTCGCCGAAGTCGATCGTCGCCTCCGCGTTCCCGCCCGTGCCCTTCACCGCCACGACCGTGCCGAGGCCGAACTGGTCGTGCGTGACCCGGTCGCCGACCGCCAGCGCGACCACCGGCTTGTCGGAGGCGCGACTCGTCGCGAAGCCGGACGCGCCCGAGGCCGAGGAGCGGGAGCGCGAGGAGGACAGCGAGGACGCCACACTCGACGCCGGGCCGGAGGAGACCGGCGCCGTGGCACCCGTGCGCTTCCAGTCGACGTGGTGGGCCGGGATCTCCTCCAGGAAGCGGGAGGGCGGGTTGTACGACGGCTGCCCCCAGGCGCTCCGGAGCGCGGACCGGGTCAGATACAGGCGTTCACGCGCGCGCGTGATGCCGACGTACGCGAGCCGACGCTCCTCCTCCAGCTCCTTGGTCTGGCCGAGGGCGCGCATGTGCGGGAAGACTCCGTCCTCCATGCCGGTCAGGAAGACGACCGGGAACTCGAGGCCCTTGGCGGTGTGCAGGGTCATCAGGGTGATGACTCCGGAGCCGTCCTCGTCCTCGTCGGGGATCTGGTCGGAGTCGGCGACCAGCGCGACCCGCTCCAGGAAGTCGGCGAGCGAGCCGGACTCCTCGCCGTCGCCGGACTCCTGCTCGAACTCCAGGGCCACGGCGGCGAGTTCCTGGAGGTTCTCGATGCGGGTCTCGTCCTGCGGGTCGGTGGAGGCCTGCAACTCGGCCAGATAACCGGTCCGTTCGAGGATCGCCTCCAGGACGGTCGCCGGGCCGGCGCCCGACTCGACGATCGTACGGAGGTCCTCCATCAGCGTGTTGAACCGCTTCACGGCGTTCGTCGACCGCGCGGCCATGCCGTACGCCTCGTCGACGCGGCGCAGCGCCTGCGGGAAGCTGATCTTCTCGCGCTGGGAGAGGGCGTCGATCATCGCCTCCGCGCGGTCGCCGATGCCGCGCTTGGGGACGTTCAGGATCCGGCGCAGCGGCACCGAGTCCTCGGGGTTGGCGAGCACGCGCAGGTAGGCCAGGACGTCCCGGACCTCCTTGCGCTCGTAGAAGCGGACGCCGCCGACGACCTTGTAGGGCAGGCCGACGCGGATGAAGACCTCTTCGAAGACACGGGACTGGGCGTTCGTACGGTAGAAGACGGCGACGTCGCCGGCCTTCGCGTCCCCCGAGTCCGTGAGGCGGTCTATCTCCTCGGCGACGAACTGGGCCTCGTCGTGCTCGGTGTCGGCGACATAGCCGGTGATGCGCGCGCCCGCGCCCGCGTTGGTCCACAGGTTCTTGGGGCGGCGGGACTCGTTGCGCTCGATGACCGCGTTGGCGGCGGAGAGGATCGTCTGCGTGGAGCGGTAGTTCTGCTCCAGGAGGATCGTCGTCGCGTTCGGGTAGTCCTCCTCGAACTGGAGGATGTTGCGGATCGTCGCGCCGCGGAAGGCGTAGATCGACTGGTCGGCGTCACCCACGACACACAGCTCGGCGGGCGGGAGGTCGTACTCGTTCGGCGGGACGTCGACGGGGTGCTCGCTGGTCCCCACCAGCTCGCGCACGAGCGCGTACTGGGCGTGGTTGGTGTCCTGGTACTCGTCGACCATGACGTGGCGGAAGCGGCGGCGGTAGTGCTCGGCGACGTCCGGGAAGGCGCGCAGGAGGTTGACCGTCGTCATGATCAGGTCGTCGAAGTCGAGGGCGTTCGCCTCGCGCAGCCGCGACTGGTACATCGCGTAAGCCTGGGCGAGGGTCTTCTCGAAGCCGTCGGCGGCCTGGGCGGCGAAGTCCTCCTCGTCGATCAGCTCGTTCTTCAGGTTGCTGATCTTGGCGCTGAAGGACTTGGGCGGATACCGCTTGGGGTCGAGGTCCAGGTCGCGGCAGACCAGGGCCATCAGCCGCTTGCTGTCGGCGGCGTCGTAGATCGAGAAGGAGGACGTGAAGCCGAGCTTCTTGCTCTCCCTGCGCAGGATCCGCACGCACGCGCTGTGGAAGGTCATCACCCACATCGCGTTGGCGCGCGGGCCGACGAGCTGCTCGACGCGCTCCTTCATCTCGCCGGCGGCCTTGTTGGTGAAGGTGATCGCGAGGATCTGGCCCGGGTGCACGTTCCGCTCGGCGAGGAGGTGCGCGATGCGGTGCGTGAGCACACGGGTCTTGCCGGAGCCGGCGCCGGCCACGATGAGCAGGGGCGTGCCCGCGTGCACGACGGCGGCGCGCTGGTTCTCGTTCAGCCCGTCCAGCAGCGCGGCGGGGTCGATCACCGGCCGCGGGGCGCCGTCACGGTAGTAAGTGTCCCGGTCCGGCGGCACGTCGAACTTCCCGCCGAACAGATCGTCCGGAACCGGTTCCGGACCGTGATCGTCCTCGGGTGGCGGTGGGGGTTCCTCCTCGTGGCCACGGGGTGCCTTGAGGTCCGCCAGGAAGCTGTCGTCAAAGAGGCTGCTCATCGCTCTCCGAGTCTAGGGCGCCCCACTGACAACCCGCTGCCGCCCCGAGAACATCGCGGGATCCGACGAAGCCGACACGCTCCCGGACCACGCCGTCACAGTACGTGAGCACCCTCGCCCTGCTGACCAAAGGTCACGAAAATGTATCGGGCATATCGAACATCAACCTTCACACGGGCCACACGAGTTGGCTACCGTTCCGAGCAGGCCGAACGACCCCCACCGGCGAACCTCGCCGGGCCGTGCGGCCTCCGCCGAGTCCGGGGCGCCGCCGCGCAGCCGGAGCCGGGGACCCACCGACCTTGGGGTGAATCGGTCCAACTCCCATGGGGGACAAGGACCGTAGGGCAACCCTTCCGAACCACCCGCCCGAACCCGACAGCTAACTCGGTAGGCGGATTATGGAAGGAGTCGCCTCCCTTGGCGTCGCACCGCAAGTCGCGCCCCGCGGGTACGCGCGTAGCCGGCATACGCACCCCCGCTCTCGCCACGGCCGCCCTCACCTCCGTGGCCCTGCTCTCCCAGACGGCCAACGCCGCCCCGTCCGCCGACGGGAACCCCTCCCTCGAAGAGGTCGAGAAGAAGGTCGACGACCTGTACCGCCAGGCCGAGTCGGCGACCGAGAAGTACAACGCGGCGAAGGAGAAGACCTCCAAGCAGCGCAAGCGCGTGGACGGCCTCCTCGACGACGTCGCCAAGCGCGCCCAGAAGCTCAACGAACAGCGGGAGCGGCTCGGTTCCTTCGCCGCCGCCGAGTACCGCACGGGCGCCGCCGCGCCGGACACGGCGACCTTCCTGCTCGCCGACTCCCCGCAGGACTACTTCGACCAGACACAGCTGATGAGCCGGCTGACCTCCCGCCAGAAGAGCGAGGTCGACGACTACTTCAGCGAGCAGTCCGCGACGATGAAGAAGCGCCAGGAGGCCTCCGAGAACCTCCAGTCGCTCACCGAGTCGCAGAACGACCTGCAGACCGCCAAGTCCACCGTCCAGAAGAAGCTCTCCGACGCGCGTGAGCTGCTGTCGAAGCTGACCGCGCAGGAGAAGGCGCGGCTCGCGGAGATCGAGAAGAAGAAGCAGGAGGAGGCCGCCCGCAAGGCCGCGGAGCTGGCGCAGCAGCAGGCGGCCGAGCAGAAGGCCGAGGAGCAGGCGGCCCAGCAGAGCGGTTCGTCCACGTCCGGGAGCGGAAGCACGTCCACGGACTCCTCGTACGCCACCAAGGCCGCGAAGGCCCTCGCCTTCGCCCGCTCGCAGATCGGCAAGCCGTACGTCTGGGGCGCGACCGGCCCCGACTCCTACGACTGCTCAGGCCTCACCCAGGCCGCGTGGAAGGCCGCCGGCGTCTCCCTCCCCCGCACCACCTACGACCAGGTGAACGCCGGCACCACGGTCTCCCTCGCCGACGCCCAGCCCGGCGACCTGATCTTCTTCTACGACGACATCAGCCACGTCGGCATCTACATAGGCAACGGCATGATGATCCACGCCCCCAAGCCCGGCGCGTACGTCCGCGAGGAGTCGATCTACTACGGCGGCGAGTCGATCATCCACAGCGTGGTGCGGCCGGCGTGAGACAGGGGCGCGCCCGACTGGCGTGAGGCTGGGCAGGGGGCGCGCGCCAATGAATGAGCGCGGGCGCGCGAATCAACCTTGCGCGCCCCGCTTCATCACTGCGCGCCCCGCCTCATCACTGCGCGCCCCGCGCCAATTTCCTCGCGCACGCGCGCGTGCCCCGGCCGCAACCCCTGGTGTGCTCCTTAGCATCGGCTGCATGGCTGCCCACTCCGCCGATACGTCCGTTTCGTTCCGTGCCTGGTGGGCGCGGCGTGCGCCGGCGGCCGGGGGTGCTGTGATGGCGACCGGGATCGTGTCGGTCGGGCTACAGCTGACGGGGGACGAGGTGGTGTCGCGGGTCGCGCTGGTGATCGCCTGCGTGGCCTGGCTCGGCCTGGCGGCGGACTTCGTGGCGCGGCTGGCGTGGGATCGCGAGCGGTGGCGGGCCGAGGCCGGGTCGCCCGCCGCGCTCACGGCCGTCGCGGCGACCACCGTCCTCGGGACGCGGTTCTCCGCGCTCGGGTGGCAGACCCTCGCCGAGGCCCTGCTGGCGCTGGCAGTCGTGCTGTGGCCCGTGCTGCTCGTGGACGTCGTACGCCACTGGGGTCGGCGCATGCCGGGCGCGGTGTTCCTGTGTTGCGTGGCCACACAGGGCCTCGCCGTGCTCGCGGCCGCGCTGGCCGGGGCGGAGGCGGTGGCGTGGCTGGCGCACGCCGCGCTCGTACTGTCCGGGCTCGGTCTCGTCCTCTACGGCTTCGCCCTCGCCCGCTTCGACCTGCGGCAGGTCCTCGAAGGCGCCGGCGACCACTGGGTCGCGGGCGGCGCGCTCGCCATCTCGGCGCTGGCCGGGTCCAAGCTGATCGCCGCCGACAGCGCGCGCCTGTATCTGTGGAACGACGACGACCGCGGCGTCCTGCGCGCCGTCACCCTCGCGCTGCTCGTGCTCGACGTCGCCTGGTACGCCGTACTGCTGGTCGCGGAGGCCGCACGGCCCCGGCTGCGTTACGACGTGCGGCGCTGGTCCACCGTCTTCCCGATGGGGATGACCGCGGCGGCGACCCTGTCCATCGCCGCCGTCCTCGACGTCTCCTGGCTCGAAGGCCCGGGTCGGGCGCTGCTGTGGATCGCGGTGGCGGCGTGGCTCGCCGTCGCCGCGGGGGCCGTCGTCGCGGCCCGCGCCGACCTCAGGTCCACAGCACCGCGATGAAGATGTTCGCCGTGGTGAGCGCGCCGACCAGCCCGAACAGGCTCTTGTCGACCTTCTCGTCGTCCCGCTTCACATAGACCAGCCCGAGGATCACGATCAGCAGGGCCAGCTTCACGCCGATCTTGATGTTGTTGACGTGCTGGTCGTCGGCCTGGTTGAGGCCGACCAGGATCGCGCCGGTGACCAGCATCGTCAGCGCGCCGTGCAGCATCGCCGGGACGAAACGGGCCTCGCCGCGGCCCATCGCCTTCATCTGGGTGAGGAAGCCGCCGAGGAGCGAGGCGATGCCGACGATGTGCAGGCCGACGAAGAGATGGATGAGTACGTCCATGAGGCCGGAGCTTAAACAGGGGCGCACGGTGCGTCCGACACCGGCCCCGCCGCGACCCGTCCGGCAGGCGCGATTGGATCTTGCATATATGCGGCCCGTAGCAGCCCGTCACCCGTACGTGTCCCGGAACCCCGACATCGGTCAGCCCACTGCGTGAAGTCGACGGCTCCGGAACGGGATCACGGTCGTTTACAGTCACCCGCCGATCGACCGGCGGCACTTCCGCACATTGCGTTACCAAGCCGACACAGCCGGGTTTAGCGTCCTCCACCAGGTGACCGGCTCCCCACCGCCGCCCGGGCCAGGGGCGGCAGTCGATCACCACCGCCGAGAAGGTCCGGCGGCGGCCCGCTCCCCCTGTGCGGGCCGCCGCCGGACGCGTAAGTCGCCCCGTCCCCCCGGGGGTCGTACGAAAGGACGTGCAGTCCACGTGGCAGCGCATCGCAGGCCCGGTCGGCGTTCGATCGGTGGTCATACGGCCCGTACCGCCTTCACGATCGCGCTGGCGGGCGCGGCGACCGCGACGGCCTTCGACGGGACCGGCGACGCCGCACCCCAGCTGACGCCGGCGCAGGTCAAGGCGAAGGTGGACAAGCTGTACCAGGAGGCGGAGGCCGCCACCGAGAAGTACAACGGCGCGAAGGAGAAGGCGGACGCGGCCGAACGGCGGCTGTCCGGCCTGCGCGACGAGGCCGCGCGCAGGACGGACGGGCTCAACTCGGCGCGGGACGCGCTGGGTTCGATCGCTGCGGCGCAGTACCGCGACGGAGGCATCGACCCGGCGCTCCAACTCGCCCTCTCCGACGACCCCGACCACTACCTCGCCGGCGCCGAGTTCGTCGACCGGGCGAGCACCCGGCAGGCCGCGGCCGTCGCGAGCGTCCGCAAGCAGCTGCGGGAGATCGAGCGGCTGCGCGGCGCCGCGCGCGTGGAGCTGACCTCGCTGAAGTCCCGGCAGGCGGAGCTGAAGCGCGAGAAGAAGACGATCACCGGGAAACTGGACGCGGCCCGCCGGCTGCTCTCCCAGCTGTCGGCCGAGGAGCGCGCCCGCCTGGGCGAGGGCGCGGGCGGGACGGGCCGCGCGTCACGCTCGTCCGCCTCCGGCGCCCGCGTCGGCTTGGAGGCCCCTTCCGGTACGGCGGCCAAGGCGCCCAACTCCCGTGCCGCGGCCGCTGTTTCCTACGCCTACTCCAAGCTCGGCAGCCCCTACGTCTGGGGCGCCACCGGCCCCGACGCCTTCGACTGCTCGGGCCTCGTCCTGGCCGCCTACCGCTCCGCCGGCATCTCCCTCCCCCGCACGACCTACGCCCAGATCGACGCCGGCCACCGCGTCTCCCGCTCCGAACTCCTCCCCGGCGACCTGGTGTTCTTCTACTCCGGCATCAGCCACGTCGGCATCTACATCGGCAACGGCAAGATGATCCACGCCCCGAACCCCTCGGCCCCGGTCCGCATCGCCCCTATCGACGAGATGCCGTTCGCGGGGGCGACGCGGGTCGTGTGAGCGAGCGCCGAGGACCGGCGCCCGATCACCGACCGCTCAGACCAGCCGTCGCGCCGTCGCCCACCGCGTCAGCTCATGCCGGTTCGACAGCTGCAACTTCCGCAGGACCGCCGAGACATGGGACTCGACCGTCTTCACCGAGATGAACAGCTGCTTGGCGATCTCCTTGTACGCGTACCCGCGCGCGATGAGCCGCAGCACCTCCCGCTCCCGCTGGGTGAGGCGGTCCAGGTCCTCGTCGACCGGCGGGGCGTCCGTGGAGGCGAAGGCGTCCAGGACGAAGCCGGCCAGGCGGGGCGAGAAGACCGCGTCGCCCTCCTGGACCCGGAAGATGGAGTTGACGAGGTCGGTGCCGGTGATCGTCTTGGTGACGTAGCCGCGCGCACCGCCGCGGATCACGCCGATCACGTCCTCCGCCGCGTCCGACACGGACAGCGCGAGGAAGCGGACGGGCTGCTCGGCGTCGGCCATCAACGCGGCGCAGCGGCGCAGCACTTCGACCCCGCCGCCGCCCGGCAGATGGACGTCGAGGAGGACGACCTCGGGGCGGGTCGCGGTGATGACCGTGACCGCCTGGTCGACGTCGGCCGCCTCGCCGACGACCTCGACGCCGGTCTCCTCGGTGCGGCCGATCTCGGCCTGTACGCCCGTACGGAACATGCGGTGGTCGTCGACGAGGACCACGCGCACGTGCCGCTCGCCGGCGCCGCCGGCGGTCGGCTCCACGGGCTCCGCGTTCGCCTCGGTCGGGTCGCTCATGACGTCTTCTCCGCCCTCTCCATCTCCAGCTCGACCTCCGTGCCGCCGTCCGGCACCGCGCGCAGCCGCGCCGTGCCGCCGTGCCGCTCCATGCGGCCGATGATCGATTCTCTGACGCCCATGCGGTCGGCGGGTATCGAGTCGAGGTCGAAGCCTGGGCCGCGGTCCCGCACCGACACGAAGACCGTCCTCCCCTCGACTTCGGCGTAGACCTGCACCGCGCCGCCCTCGCCACCGTACTTGGCGGCGTTCACCATCGCCTCGCGCGCGGCCTGCATCTGTGCGCCGATTCTCTCGTCGAGCGGGCAGTCGCCGACTATGACGACCTCTATGGGGACGCCGTGCTTGTCCTCCACCTCCGCGGCATTGCGCCGCACCGCGTCGGCGAGGTTGGCGGGTTCGTCCTCCTCGTCCTTGCCGGTGCCCTCCGGTTTGTAGAGCCAGGTGCGCAGGTCGCGCTCCTGGGCGCGGGCCAGGCGGCGCACCTCGTTCGCATTCTCCGCGTTGCGCTGGATCAGCGTCAGGGTGTGCAGCACGGAGTCGTGGACGTGGGCGGCGACCTCGGCGCGCTCCTGGGCGCGGATGCGCATCAGGCGCTCCTCGGAGAGGTCCTGGGTCATACGGACGAGGTACGGGCCCGCGAGCAGCGTTATCCCGACGAGGACCGCGAGGGCGGCCTGGAGGACGGAGCCGAGGTGGGCGGCGGAGCCCTGCAGGACGAAGACTCCGGTGACGCCGGCGGTGACGAGGAGGACGCCGCCCGCCGCGCGGAGCAGGCTGAGGGTGCGCTTGCGGCGGCCGACCTCGACCCAGCGGGCCCGTCGTGCGTTGTCCGCCTGGCGCCAGACCAGGGCGACGCCCGCGCCGACGAGGACGACGGGCCAGAGGTAGACCTTGGCGCCGCCGCTCAGATTCACGTTGCCCACGAAGACCATGGCCACCACGACCATGAGGAGCAGGGCGACGATCTGGCCCTTGTCCGGCTTGCGGGCGACGAGTCTGCGGCGGCCGTCGGGCGAGGTCTCGGTGGTGACCAGCGACGGGGGCCGCTGGCCGCCGACGCCGCCGACGCCCAGCGGTACGAAGAACCAGAACGCGGCGTACAGCAGCGCGCCGAGGCCGTCCGCCATGAACAGGCCGACGAAGACGAGCCGCACCCAGACCACGGGCAGCCCGAGATGCCCGGCGAGCCCCCGCGCCACACCACCCAGCCAGCGTCCGTCACTGCTGCGGTAGAGCTTGCGCGGCGGCCGCGGTTCGACGATGGGCGCTGCAGCGGCTTCCGGCATGCCACCGATACTCACACGGGCGGCGGACCCAGGCATCAGGGTCGACCCCCGAGACTCCCCTGATCTTCGAGGCCGGGGCCCGTCGAACGCTTCCCCGGCGTCGGCTCAGGGGCGATATCAGGGTCCGGCCAGGGTCGTTCCGACTCCCGCCGGGGCGGTCGGGCCGTCACCATGGACACATGACAGATCACGAGCGCGCCACGACGGGTCGGGGACCCGACGCCGACACCGGCCCCCCGGCCGACGCGCCCGCACGCGTGCACGCACAGGCGCACGCACACGGGCAGGCGGGCGCGCGCGGAGAAAGGGGAGCGGCGGCGGCAGCCGGAGCCGGTGACGCCGGGGCGCCCGACGCTGACGCCGGGGCGCGGGATGCGGATGCCGGTACCGGTGCCGGTGCGCGGGACACGGACGCCGCTGCCGGTGCGAGGAACGCGGACGCCGCTGCCGACGCGGGCAGGCCGGCCGAAGGGGACCCCGCGACCGCCGCGGGCAGGCCGACGCAAGCCCACCCCACGACCGGCGAGGGCGGGCCACCCCAAGGCCCCCCTGCGACCGGCAAGGGCACGCCGCGCCAAGGCCACCCCGCAACAGGCGAAGGCGGACCCGCCGAGGAATCCCCCGCCGCAGCGGACCCCACCGCAGCCCCCCGCAAGCTCCGCCGGGACCGGCAGTACAAGGTGCTGGCCGGGGTGTGCTCCGGGCTCGGGCGGCAGTGCGACATGGACCCGGTGATCTTCCGGATCACCCTCGTCGTGCTCTCCGCGACCGGCGGCATCGGCCTGATCTTCTACGGCTTCGCCTGGCTCCTCGTGCCGTACGAGGAGGACGAGCAGAACGAGCTCAGGAAGCTGCTGACCGGCCGGGTCGACGGCCAGGCGCTGACCGCCGTGCTGTTCGCGCTGGTCGGCTGCGGGGTGTTCCTGACGATGCTGAGCAACGGCGGGGTGCTGGCCTTCGCGGTCGTCCTCTCCCTGCTCCTCGCGGGCGCCGGGTACTGGTCGCGGCAGCGCGGCGCCCCCGACCCCGACCCGCTGGCCGCCCAGGCCGCCGCCGACGCCCCGCCGGAGGCCCAGGCGCCGCCGGTCCCCGCCGCCTACCCCTCCTGGTGGCGTGACCCCATCGTCAAGGACGGCACGCACTACGGCGGCACCGGCTACCTCTGGGGCCCGCGCGACTCCCACGACCGGGACATCGCCGCGGCGGTCAACATCAGCCTCGGCAACTCCTGGGCCGGCCACGCCGACCGCCGCGCCCCGCGCACCCCGGTGCCGCGACCGCGTGGCCCCCGCTGGATAGGCGGCTGGGTCTTCCTGCTCGCCCTCCTCGCGGGCGGCCTCGCCACCGCCGCCACCTGGGACGACCATGCGCTCGGCACCAGCCTGCAGGCAGGCCTGGCCGCCGCGCTGATCGTCTTCGGGCTGGGCATCGCGGTCAGCGCGTTCCTGGGACGGACGGGGGCGGGATCCATATTCATGGCCGTCGTCACCGCGGCCCTGCTCGCCTCGTCGGCCGCCCTGCCCAAGGACATCACCACGCACTGGACCCGCACGACCTGGCAGCCGGCCGCGGTCTCGGAGGTGCGGGAGATGTACAACCTCGGCACCGGGGTCGGCACCCTGGACCTCAGCCGGGTGCACGTGGGCAAGGGGCAGACGGTGAGTACGGGGGCCGATGTGGGGGCGGGCCGGCTGAAGGTGATCGTGCCGAAGGACGCGACCGTGGAGCTGAGCATCGACGTGGGGGTGGGGGACATCCAGTTGCCGGGCGACGAGAGCAAGGACGTGGACGTGGAGCCGGGCAAGCACAAGGACGTGACGCTGACGCCGGCCACCGGCACGAAGAACAGCGGAACGCTCGAGATCGACCTCCAGGTCGGCGTCGGACAGGCGGAGGTGGCCCGTGCTGCGTCATGAGTTCCAGCCCGGGAGGCTGATCGCCGGTTTCTTCCTCGCCCTCGCTGGCGTCGTCTACGCCGGTGACGCGGGCGGGCTGTGGGAGACGCCGTGGTTCGCGGTCATACCGATCGTGGTGATCGGGCTGTTCCTCGCGGGAGTGATCGGGGCGATCACCGGGGGGATACGGCGGCGCCGGTCGATCACGGCGCGCAGGGACGGCGCGGAACCCGAGCCGAACATACCGGGCTGACGGAGCCGCCCCGGAGCCGCCGACAGTCCCGCACGGCCGAGGGCCCGGCCAGACATCGGCCCCGGCCCCGCCCCCTGCACCGCACAGTCACGCCCCGGCGGCTGCGTCACCGGTAGCCCCCGCCGACCAGGAGCTACCGGTAACCTGCCGCCCGCTGCCTTCGGCGCGCGCGGAGTGCTGAATCGAGGGAGAGCACCGGGGCGCCCGCCAGGACCAGGGGGAGCCAGGCCATCAGGTAGGCGAGGTCGTTGCCGTAGTAGTACGGGTCGGAGGCCCAGCTGACGGTCATCCACAGACTGAAGGAGATCAGCGCGCCGCCGAGCGCCGCCAGCCGGGCCAGCAGACCGATCAACGTGCCGATGCCGACGGCGAGTTCACCGAAGGCGATGGCGTAGCCGAAGCCGGTGGGGTTCTTCAGGGCCAGGTCGATCAGGGCCGGGATGGCCGCGGAGTCGCGGGCCGAGCGCATCGTCTCGCCGATGGAGCCGGCGCCGGAGGACTTCATGAAGGCGCTGTCGGTGAGCTTGTCCAGGCCGGCGTAGATGAAGGTGACGCCCAGGAAGATCCGTAGGGGTAGGAGGGCGAATCGGGTGGCGGTGTCGCGCCAGTTGCGGTCGCCGTCGACGTAGGGGGTGTATGTGTCCGTGCGCATGCCGTGAGTCATCACTGCCGCCTCTCGCCCGCGGTGCCGGAGCCCCTTAAAAGACCATACGTACGAAAGTGAGGGCGCGCTCAATGCGTTCGTGCGGTTTTGCTGTCGATCCGCTGTCGATGCGGGGCGGCCCCGGGTCCGGGTGCCGGCCGTCAGTCGGTCACGTCGATCGCGTACCGGTTGGTCTCCACGCCGGCCGCCGTCACCACCTGTACGTCCACCCGCCCGGGCTCCACGTCGGCGGGTACGGGCACGGTCAGTACGGCGTCGGTGGGGTTGCTGAAGCCGCCCGCCACGGGGACCAGGGGCACGTGGACGTTGACCGCGCCGATGCGGACGACCATGCGGGACAGCCGGTCGGCGCCCTGGGCGCCGGGCGGGACGAAGCCCGCGCCCCGGATCTCGATGTCGTCGCCGGTGCGGATCGGGGCGTCGAGGTCGCCGGCCTCGCGGGCACGGACCACGGAGAGGATCACCGGGCGGCCGCCCTCGGCGTACTTGCCGGCCAGGTAGGTCGCGGCCGAGATCAGGACCACCACCGCAAGGCCCCAGGGGAGGTCGGGGAGTTGGTCGGGGCGGCGGGCCAGCCGTACCGCCGCGAACAGGACGGCGACGGCGCTGATCACGACGTACTGGATGTCGGCGAAGGTGCCGCGGCCCGCGTCGTCGGTCAGCAGGTCGGAGGCTCTCGGGCGGTCCGCGCGGACCTTCTGCAGCCGCTGGCCGAGGACCCGCAGCCCGATCACGCGCCGCACCAGGACGGCGATGCCGCACACCACGGCGAGCACGGTCACCATGCCGGCGCCGCGGGCGAGTTCGAGGCCGGAGAGGAGCGTGTCCCGTTCGGCGTGGCCGGATGCGGCGGCCAGGCGGCCGACGAGGACCAGGACCGCGTAGGCGACGAAGAGGACCCAGGCGGCGGCGACCGCCCTGGAGGTGGAGAGGCGGTTGTCCTCGCCGATCAGGGGGGCCAGCGCGCCGCCCCGCGCGCGGTGGAACCAGGAGGCGGTGGTGAGGGCGCCGGCCACCAGCAGGGCCGCGAGCAGGCCGGCCGTGCGGGCGGAGGTCCAGCCCGCGCCGATCGCCGTCAGCGACTGCACCAGCAGCAACAGCACCACCAGGGCCCACACGGCGATCGCGGTACGGCGCCACAGGCGGGCCAGCCAGGCCTCGCCCTCGGCGCGGCCGCGTTCGGCGACGAGTTCCGCGGACTGGGTGAGTTCCTCCGAGACCCACTGGCGGGAGGCCTGGGCCGAGTGGGCAACCGCGGCGGGCAGCCCCTGTCCGGCCGCGAACCCGTCGCGCATCAGCAGGAATTCGGCGACCGCCCGCCGGTGTCCCTCACGCGCCCCGTGCGGGCAGTCCCCGCAGGTGCAGCCGCCCGCATGCGCCCCACCGTGCGCAGCCGCGTCCGCACCCCCTCTCGCCTCCTGCACCGCCACCGACGTCCGCCTTCCCAGCGACCACGACCCGATCGACCGGCGCCCCTGCCCAGCAGTCGAACGCCGTCCTGCAACTCCCCTGCGATGACAGCGAATTGTGCCCTACGCCACCCCGGTCGCGTCCGGCAGGTCTGGTCACGGCGGGTGAAGCGGGGGCCGCCGTGTTGACCCGGCTGCGAGAATTTCCCTATGGCCGAGATCATCCAGCGGGACGGGACCTGGGCCTTCGACGGCACCACGGTCAGGATCACGCCGGGCCTGCACCGCTCCGTGCCACTGTTCCGGCAGACGTACGGAGAGGTCGCCGTACCCCTCGAAGCCATCGCCGGCGTCGTCTTCGAGCCCGAGCGCAAGCGCGGGCGGCTGCGGATGCGGCTGCGGGAGGGGGCCGATCCGCTGCTGCAGGCGACCGGCGGACGGCTGCCGGACCCGGCCGATCCGTACCGGCTCGTGGTGGACGTGGACCGGGCGGGCGTCGCCGAGTACATCGCCGAGGAGATCCGGCAGGCGCTGATGCTGGACCAGATCCCCAAGGAGCCGACCAAGGCGTATCTGCTGCCGGGGCCGCCGGTGCCGGTGTCGGTGCGCTCCTCCGACGGCACCGCCTCCTTCGACGGCACGCAGGTGCGCATCGACTGGGCCGACACCTCGGACCGGGTCAAGCGGGCGACCGGGCCGCGGATCATCGCCCTCGGTGATCTGGTGCAGGTGGAGTGGCTGCCCAACTCCGGTTACGAGGACGGCTTCCTGCGCTTCGTGACCCGGGAGACGGCGTTCTCCAAACTGCCGCCGGAGAAGGACCCGTACGCCCTGGATCTGTGGGGCAGCGCGCGCCGCGATCTGCTCACCGCGCTCGTCGCCACCGCGGTCACCGCCCGGTTGCCGCACCCGTCCACCCGGGGCGGTGACTTCGCCGACCGGCCGCGGCCCACGGGCGCCGTGCCGCCGTCGGCCGACCATCACGACGTACTCCTGCGAAGGCTGCGGGAGTTGGGCGAGCTGCACCGGGAGGGGGTGCTCACGGACGAGGAGTTCGCGATGACCAAGGCGGCGGTGCTGCGGGGGTTCTAGGGTCTGTCCGGCGGATCAGGCCGGCTGTGAGAAACGGTGCGTCTTGGCCGAGCCGAGCGGGGTCTGGCGCTCCCCCACTGCCTTAAGGGCGTGGGAGGTACCCCCAAGCTGCAAGGCGGAGGAGGGCGTCGACGCGGTGGGGGCACCTCCCGGCCGAAGGCTGGGGGACGTCGGCAACCGACGACAACGCGGCTGGGGGTGCCCCCCTCTGGGGGAGCGCGTGCCAGACCCCGCGACGCCGTCATGATCTGCCGGACAGGCCCTAGCTCAGGAGATCCGGCTCGCTGCGGCTGATGTCCTGCCACAGGGGCTGGTAGTTGATCCAGGCCACCAGGTCGCCGCCGAGCTGTTCGCGGGTCGCGACCGCCAGTTTGTGGTCGATGAGAAGGGGGCGGCCGGCCGCCTTCGCGGTGAGCTGGACCTGGCTGGAGCGTTCCATGGACAGGAACCACCAGGCAGCCGCGTCCACCGAGTCGCCGACGGTCAGCAGGCCGTGGTTGCGCAGGACGAGCGCCTTGCGGGAGCCGAGCGCGGTGGCGATACGGCGGCCCTCCTCGGCGTCGACGGCGACGCCGGTGTAGGCGTCGTAGAGGGCGTGGTCCTCGTAGAAGGCGCAGCTCTCCTGGGTGATGGGGTCCAGGAGGTCGCCGAGTGCCGACAGGGCGCGGCCGTGCACCGAGTGGCAGTGGGCGACGGCGACGACGTCCGGGCGGGTGGCGTGCACCTGGGCGTGGACGGTGAAGGCGGCCTGGTTGACGTGGTAGCGGCCCTGGATGACCTGGCCGTCGGAGTTGGCGAGCACCAGGTCGCTGACGGTGACGTGCTTGAAGGGCATGCCGAAGGGATTGACCCAGAAGCAGTCGGAGTACTCGGGGTCGCGCGCGGTGATGTGCCCGGAGACCCCGTCCTCGAAGCCGAGCCGGCCGAACAGCCTGAGGGCACCGGCCAGCCGTTCCTTGCGGTGGAGCCGCTCGTCGTCCAGCGATTCGTGCATCGGCGGCATGGCGAACTGCAGCCGGTCGTTGGACAGGGGCAGCGGTGGGGTCGGCCCGTGCATGTGTCCCTCCAGCACTGGGTGGGTTTACGAGGCGGAAGTTACCGTCGGTCAGCGCAGGAGAACAGAGCTGATTTGTAAAGATGACGCGCGCGAGAGGGTGCCCGCCCGCGATACCCGACAGCAGATGTCCGGTATCGGCACGACACTCGACGTATGGCATGGAACTGGGCGGCCTTCGGCGCCGCCGAACCCGAGCTCGCGAAGACCGCCGAGGAGCGCTTCGGAGCCTTCACGCACCACGTTCTCGCGACCCTGCGCAAGGACGGTTCGCCGCGCACCACCGGCCTGGAGGTGCGCTTCCTCGACGGTGAGCTGTGGCTGGGCATGATGCCGGACTCGCTCAAGGCGCTCGACCTGCGCCGGGATCCGCGGTTCGCGCTGATGGCGAACCCCGGGGAGGGCCAGTCGATGGGCGGGGGTGACGTACGGATCGGCGGGCGGGCGTTCGAGGTCGAGGACCCGGAGGCCAAGGCCGCGTACGGCGAAGAGGTGGAACCGCCGGAGCCGTTCCACCTCTTCCGCACCGAGCTGACGGAGGTCGTGCGGACCTACGTCGAGGACGAGAAGTACCTCGTCGTCCAGGTCTGGCAGCCCGGTGAGCCGGTACGCGTCATCAAGCGCACCTAGCTGTCACCCAGGGGGCACCCTGGGCCTACTCCCACTCGATCGTGCCCGGCGGCTTCGAGGTGACGTCCAGGACGACTCGGTTGACGTCCCGCACCTCGTTCGTGATCCGGGTCGAGATCTTCGCCAGGACGTCGTACGGCAGCCGGGACCAGTCGGCGGTCATGGCGTCCTCGGAGGAGACCGGGCGCAGCACGATCGGGTGGCCGTAGGTGCGGCCGTCGCCCTGGACACCCACGCTGCGGACGTCGGCGAGCAGGACCACCGGGCACTGCCAGATGTCCCGGTCGAGGCCGGCCGCCGTCAGCTCCTCGCGGGCGATGGCGTCCGCATCGCGGAGCAGGTCGAGGCGCTCCTTGGTGACCTCGCCGACGATGCGGATGCCGAGGCCGGGGCCGGGGAACGGCTGGCGCTGGACGATCTCGTCCGGGAGGCCGAGCTCCTGGCCGACCATCCGGACCTCGTCCTTGAAGAGCTTACGGAGAGGCTCGATCAGCTTGAATTCGAGGTCCTCGGGGAGACCACCGACGTTGTGGTGCGACTTGATGTTGGCCGTGCCGGTGCCGCCGCCCGACTCGACGACGTCCGGGTAGAGCGTGCCCTGGACCAGGAAGGCGACCTCGGGGCCCTCGTCCGCGATGATCTCGGCCTGGGCCTGCTCGAAGACGCGGATGAACTCGCGGCCGATGATCTTCCGCTTCTGCTCCGGGTCGGAGACCCCGGCGAGCGCGGTGAGGAAGCGCTCCTCCGCGTCCACGACGACCAGCTTGACGCCGGTCGCGGCCACGAAGTCCTTCTCGACCTGCTCGGTCTCGCCCTTGCGCATCAGGCCGTGGTCGACGTACACGCAGGTCAGCTGGTCGCCGATGGCACGCGCGACGAGGGCCGCGGCCACGGCGGAGTCGACGCCGCCGGACAGGCCGCAGATGGCGCGCTTGTCGCCGACCTGCTCGCGGATGGCCGCGACCTGCTCCTCGATGACATTGCCGGTGGTCCAGTCGGGGCTCAGGCCCGCGCCCCGGTACAGGAAGTGCTCCAGCACCTGCTGGCCGTGCGTGGAGTGCATGACCTCGGGGTGGTACTGGACGCCGTAGAGCTTCTTCTCGTCGTTCTCGAAGGCGGCGACCGGGACGACGTCCGTGGAGGCCGTGACGGAGAAGCCCTCGGGGGCGGCGGAGCAGGCGTCGCCGTGCGACATCCACACGTGCTGCTCGGCCGGGGTGCCCTCGAAGAGGGTGGAGGACGACTTCGATACGTGCAGATCGGTACGGCCGTACTCGCGGGCGCCGGTGTTGTCCACCGTGCCACCGAGGGAGCGGGCCATCAGCTGGAAGCCGTAGCACATGCCGAAGACGGGGACACCGGCCTCGAAGATCTCGCGGTCGAGGCTGGGGGCGCCCTCCTCGTACACGGACGAGGGGCCGCCGGAGAGGATGATCGCCGCCGGGTTCTTGGCGAGCATCTCCGCGACCGGCATGGTGCTCGGCACGATCTCGCTGTAGACCCGGGCCTCACGGACGCGGCGGGCGATGAGCTGGGCGTACTGCGCGCCGAAGTCGACGACCAGGACGGTGTCGGGGGCGGATGCTTGTGACACGGGGGCCTTCCGGCGGCTGGGCGGGGGTCTGTGGTGCCGATTCTACCGGGGTGGCCGTGGGGACCGGTCCGGCCTGCTGGGGGCTGCGCCCCCAGACCCCCGCTTCGGCCTGAACGGCCTCGTCCTCAAACGCCGGACCGGCTGGTTGCTATAGTCACCCCATGCTCAACACCGCGACCTTCCTCTTTACCTATGGCACCGGGCCCACCGGCTGCCATGGTCGTGCTGCTTGAGCAACTGACAAGCGACTTCCCCAGGCGCCCCGGGCCGACAAGGTCCGGGGCGCCTGGTGTTTCCGGACCTTGCCGCTCCGGGGCACGCCTCACCTCACCGAGGAGCCCCGACATGACCGACCTGACCACCACCGCACCGGAAGCGACCATCGCGGACGCCCGCGCGCGCATCGACGCCCTCGACGACCGGATCATCGGGCTGATCCAGGAACGGATGGCCGTCTCCGCCGTCGTGCAGCAGACCCGGATCGCCTCCGGCGGCCGACGCGTGAACCTCTCCCGCGAGATGGAGGTCCTCGGCCACTACAGCGAAGCGCTCGGCAAGCCCGGTACGTCCCTCGCGATGACGCTGCTCGAACTGTGCCGCGGTCGCATCTGAGTTCGGGCCCTTCTCACCCGTACG
Source organism: Streptomyces sp. NPDC047081 (assembly GCF_040643775.1). Taxonomy (NCBI): domain Bacteria; kingdom Bacillati; phylum Actinomycetota; class Actinomycetes; order Kitasatosporales; family Streptomycetaceae; genus Streptomyces; species Streptomyces sp. NPDC047081. Next base: position 23,444 of record NZ_JBEYUY010000006.1, read on the forward strand.
GCGCCGTGACCGCCCCGCGAACCGCTTCGTTGGTGCTGGTGTCCGTGCCAGCCAGGGGCGGGCCCGAAAGAACCACGCGTGGCTTGCCGGAGCGATGAGACGTACGGGTCGTGCCGTATGTCGTGGGACCTCGTTCCGGAGTTGGGACCGGACGGCAGGGGACAGCAGCCCGGTCACCCAAGTAAACGGTCGGTCCCGGGGACGCCCGGGGCCGACCGGCGGAAAATGCAAAAATGCACAACCCTGGGTCAAACGGTTGCGTAGGCCGCGTCCATCCAGCACGATGCGTACAAAGCCCAAGTCCCGCCGCAGGCAACCGCATTGCACTACCGCCAGAGGTACAGACCATCCGCGCGCCCCACGCGCGCCGGGGCGGCGACCCAGGGCACACAAGGGCACACGAGACAAGCGGCGCAACCCCCCGGCGCCGCTCCCAGGCACCGGCGCTGCCCTGACGTCGGTGCTGACGGAGAAGGGCCCCGCGGCCAGGTTCCGCGGGGCCCTTCGCTTGCGTCGATGTCGATCCGGAAGCGCGTCTCAGACCCGGGACACCGTCCCGCAGCCCTTCGCCTGGCCGTCGATGCCCTTGCTCCGGTCGTACGGGTCCGTCGTCGGCCCCGACGGGGCGGCGCCGGTCGGGGTGTCCGAGGTGAACTCGGGGTGCAGATAGCCGTCGTAGACGTCGCAGGCGGAGTTGCCGATGTCGCGGTCGTAGCGGCGGATGGTGATCTTGCCCGGGGTGACCTGGTAGCGGGTCGGGTCGGACAGCTGGACGTCGAGGATGCGGCGGACGATGGTGCGGGTGACCTCCTTCGAGCCGCCGGCGCGGACGACCGGGTAGACGAAGGTGTAGTCGGCGTGCACGGCGACCGACGACTGCTCGCCGGCCTTGAAGGTGATGCGGCCGCGGGTCTTGACGACATCGCCGACGAGCTTGATCTCCGTCGGGTCGAAGCGGCTGAACATCGAGAGCGGGTCGTGCTTTTCGTCCGGTTTGCTCAGCGACGTGTCGAGTCGCGTGAGCAGGTCCGTCTGCTTGGGTTCGATCACGCCGAGCGCGGTGCCGGGGCGTTCGCCGCGCAGGGTGGCCGAGTTGAGGTTCGCGTCGACCAGGAGGGTTCGGGTCTGCTGCAGGGCCTGCTCGACCTGGGCTTTGGACAACGTGCCGACCGGGGTGGCCTTCGGCAGGACGATGCCGGCCGCGCCGTCGGCCCAGCGCTCGGCCGGGGAACCCGCGAACGGCCGGGCGAGGGTGGGAATGTCGGGGTCGGGTGACGAGGGCGGGGCGGTGGGGGCCGCGGTCTCCGGCGGGAGCGGCGAGGCTTGGGCGGCGGAGGTGTCGTCCTTCGTGCCGAAGGGGTCGCCGGGGATGACCGACGGCTTCACGGCCACTACGGCGACCGCCGCGGCGAGGAGGACGCCGAGCACCGGCCAGACACGGCGGCGGCGCCGCTCCGGGCGGGTGGCGGCGCCGGCGCGCCAGTTCTCGGGGCGTTCGCCGCGGGCGTCCTGCTGCCGCAGTCGCTCGGTGACCATGCGGGCGCGGGCGGAGGGTTCCTTGGGGGCGGAGCCGATCCCCGCCTCGGTGTCCTTGAGGAACTTGTCCCATACGTCGTCGGGTATGGAGGGCTCCTCGCCGGAACCCGGTCTCGGCTCGTCGGACGGTCTGTCGGGCACGGCGCCGGCACCTTTCTGCGTCACTCGAACTGTGAGTCGCCTGTCGAGCAGCAGAGCGTACGTGACTTGGCGCACATAAAAAATCTGTTAGTCGGAGCACAACCATTCACAGGTGTTACGGATCCAACCATGCGAACCAAGGGCCACACCCGCGCCCCACACGCGGAGCCCTCCACACTGGACTCCTTGAGGTCTTCATGAAGCTTCGCCGTGCCATGGGTGTGGCCGCCGCGACCGCGGTACTCGCTCCACTCGCCCTGCTGTCCGCCCCCGTCGCGTTCGCGACGGACGAGACTCCGGACACGTCCACGAGCAGCCCCGCCGCCGACGAGAGCACTCCGGCCGCGGACGACAGCACCCCCGCGGCGGACGACACCACCCCGGCCGCCGACGACACCACGCCCGCGGCGGACGACACCACCCCGGCGGCGGACGACACCACGCCTGGCTCGGACGAGACCACTCCCGCGGCGGACGACACCACCCCGGCCGCCGACGAGAGCAGCACCACCTCCGCCACCCCGACGCCGAGCGCGAGCGAGACCGCTCCGGCGGACGGCGGCGAGCTGTGCGTCGACGACAACGGCGACAGCACCGCCGAGCTCAGCGCCGACCTGAAGAGCGGTCTGTCGGGCCTGCCCGAGACGATCGTCGCCGGCAGCGGCTGGACCGCGTTCTCCTTCAACGTCTCCAACAAGGGCGACGAGGAGATCAAGGACATCAAGCCGCTCATCGGCGTCGCCGCGATCGGCTGGGAGGACGAGAAGGACTACTCCGGCGAGATCCAGGTCCAGGTCTTCGACAAGTCCTCCAAGACCTGGCAGACCATCGCGGACGCGGCGGGCGAGGGCGGCACCTTCCCGGCGTTCTCGCTCAGCGGCGGCCAGTCGGTCTCGTACCAGCTGCGGCTGAAGGTCAGCGGCAAGGTGCCCGACTCGCTCGGTCTGACCGGCGGGCTCGCCGAGTACCAGGACGAGGAGGGCTGCTGGGTCGCCGACGACCCGAACGGCTGGATCTACTTCTTCGACATCCTGGCCGCCGGCTCCGACGCCGGGAACCCGGACGACGCCAAGCCGCAGACCGGCGGCATGAAGCCGCTGGAGGACGTGAGCGACGTCGACGCCACCGGCAGCCTCGCCGAGACCGGCTCCAGCTCCGCGCTGCCGGTGATCGCCCTGACCGGCGGGATAGCGGTCGCGCTGGGCGGCGGCGCGGTGTTCGTGGTGCGCCGGCGCAAGACCGGGGCGAGCGCGTAACCCGCCCCACGGATCTGCTCGAAGAAACAGACCTGCTGAAAGAAACAGAAGGACCCGCACTCGGAGGGGGGTGCGGGTCCTTCTCGTCCGTCCGGAACGGCTACTTCTTCGGCACCGTCGGCATCCCCAGGAACGGCAGCTTCAGCGCGCCGAACGCCTCCGCCGGGACCGCCGGTGTCTTCGGCTCGACCGGCTGCAGCCGCTCGTACGCCGCCCCCTGCGCCGGACGCGGGTCCGCCTCCCCCTTGTTGGGCCAGTACGACATCGCGCGCTCGGCCTGCGCGGTGATCGTGAGGGACGGGTTCACGCCCAGGTTGGCCGAGACCGCGGCGCCGTCGACGACCGAGATGCCGGGGTGGCCGTAGAGGCGGTGGTACGGGTCGATGACGCCGTTCTCGCGGGAGGAGCCGATGGGGCAGCCGCCGAGGAAGTGGGCGGTGAGCGGGGTGCCCATCAGCTCGCCGACGTTGGAGCCCGCGAAGCCGTTGATGTCGGCGGCGATGGCGGTGGCGCTCTCCGAAGCCGCCCTGATCTGCTTGGGGTTGGGGGCGCCGTGGCCCTGCCGCGCGGTGAGCAGGCCCTTGCCCACGCCGTCCGGTTTCAGGTACGTCGTCAGGGAGTTGTCCAGCGACTGCATGACCAGGCCGATGATGGTCTTCTCCGACCAGCGGCGGTTGGACAGGGAGCGCAGCACGAGCAGGGGGTGCCGGGCCGCGTTCGTGAGCCAGCCCAGCACCCTCGACGAGCCTTCCGCGTACGGCACTTGGAGGATGGAGAGGCTGCCCATCGAGTTGGAGCCCTTGCCGTAGCGGACCGGCTCGATGTGGGTGTTCTCGTCCGGGTGGATCGACGAGGTGATGGCGACACCGCGCGTGAAGTCGACCTTCGCCTCGCCGGTCGCCTTGCGGTAGCGCCGGTTGTCGGTCTGCGCGCCGACGAGGGCCTCCGAGTTGGTGCGGGTCAGCTCGCCCAACTTGTCAGAGATGTACGGCAGTTGGCCGCCCGCCTTCATGCGGTGCAGCAGGGTCTGGGTGCCGTAGGTACCGGCGGCGAGCACCACGCGGCGGGCCTTGAAGGTACGGCCCTCGCCCTTCTTCTTCTCGTCCGTCGGCAGGGTCGCGACCGCGTAGCCGCCCTGCGAGTCGTCCGTCACCGACACGACCGTCGTCAGCGGGTGCACGACCGCGCCCGCGTTCTCGGCGAGGTAGAGGTAGTTCTCGTTCAGGGTGTTCTTGGCGCCGTGCCGGCAGCCGGTCATGCACTCGCCGCACTCGGTACAGGCCTTGCGGTCCGGGCCCGCGCCGCCGAAGTAGGGGTCGGCAACCTGCCCGCCGGGCGCCGCCTTCGCCTTCCCCTCCGCGTCCTTGCCGTCCCCGAAGAACACGCCGACGGGGGCCAGGTGGAAGGTGTCGCCGACGCCCATCTTCTCGGCCGCCGCCTTGAGGTGTACGTCGGACGGGGTCATCGTCGGGTTGAGCCGTACGCCGAGCATGCGCTGCGCCTGGTCGTAGTACGGCTTCAACTCCTCCTGCCAGTCCGTGATGTCCCGCCACTGCGGGTCGTCGAAGAACGGCTTCGGTGGTACGTAGAGGGTGTTGGCGTAGTTGAGCGAGCCGCCGCCGACGCCCGCGCCGGCCAGGACCATGACGTTGCCCAGCAGGTGGATGCGCTGGATGCCGTACATGCCGAGCTTCGGCGCCCAGAGGTAGTTCTTCAGGTCCCAGGAGTTCTTGGGGAGGGTCTCGCGGGTGAAGCGGCGGCCGGCTTCCAGGACACCTACGCGGTAGCCCTTCTCGGTGAGGCGCAGGGCGGTCACCGAACCGCCGAAGCCGGATCCGACAACGATGACGTCGTAGTCGTAAGCGTCATTGCTCACGCGCACTCTCCTCTACCGGAACCGGAATGCCTTCATCAGCCTCAGGCTGCGGCTCATGAACTGGGCGTACTTCTCGTCGTCCATGCCGAGCGAGGGCGCCATCGGCAGCAGCCGCTGCTGGGCCACCGTCTGGGCCTCCGTGTACTTGAGGATGCCCTCGGAGCCGTGGCGGCGGCCGAGGCCGGAGTCCTTCATGCCGCCCATCGGGGACTGGACGCTGCCGTAGGCGGGGGCGTAGCCCTCGTTGACGTTGACCGTGCCGGCGCGGACGCGGGCGGCGATCTCGCGGCCCCGCTTGCCGTCCTTCGTCCAGACCGAGGAATTCAGTCCGTACGGCGTCGAGTTGGCGAGCTCGACGGCCTCGTCGTCGGTCTTGAAGCGGTAGATGGAGACGACCGGACCGAAGGTCTCCTCGGAGCAGACGGCCATCGGCTCGGTCACGCCGTCGAGGATGGTCGGCTCGAAGAAGTACGGGCCGACGTCCGGGCGGGCGACCCCGCCGGCGATCACCTTCGCGCCCTTGGCGACGGCCTCCTCGACGTGCCGGGTGACCGTCTCCAGCTGCCGCTCCCCCACCAGCGAGCCCATGTCGGCGCCGTACGCGAGGGAGGTGCCCAGGCGCATGGCCTTGGTGCGGGCGGCGAAGCGGTCCAGGAAGGCGTCGGCGATCGACTCGTGGACGTACAACCGCTCGATGGAGACGCAGAGTTGGCCCGCGGAGGAGAAGCAGGCGCGGACCGCGCCCGCGGCGGCCTTCTCGATGTCGGCGTCGTCCAGCACCAGCATCGCGTTCTTGCCGCCGAGTTCGAGGGAGACGCCGACCAGGCGGGCCGCGGCGCCCTGCGCGACCTCGCGGCCGGTGCGGGTCGAGCCGGTGAAGGAGACGTAGTCGGCGTGCTTGACGACTTCCGGGCCGACGACCGGGCCCTCGCCGAGGACGACCTGGAAGACGTCGGCGGGGAGCCCCGCCTCGATGAGGAGGTCGCGGGCCCACAGGGCGGTCAGGCAGGTCTCGGTGTCCGGCTTCATGACGACCGCGTTGCCCGCGACGAAGGCCGGGATGGCGTCGCCGACCGACAGCTCCAGAGGGTAGTTCCAGGGGGCGATCTGGCCCACCACACCGCGCGGGTGGCGCAGTTCGGTGACCTTCGTCAGCGTCGGCATGGCGCCCGCGTGCCGCTTGGGCCGCAGATAGGCGGGGGCTTTACGGCCGTAATGGCGGGCCGCGACCGCGACGGCCTGGACCTCCTCGTGGGCGTGCAGCCGGGCCTTGCCGGTCTCCAGCTGGATGAGGTCGAGGACCTCGGCCTGGCGCTCCAGGACCAGGTCGTGGAAGCGGAGCAGGACGGCCGCGCGCTGCCGTACCGGCGTCTGCGCCCAGACGGACTGCGCCTTGCGGGCCGCGTCGAAGGCCTTGGCCACGTCCTCGGGCGTGGACTCCGGCAGGTCGGCCAGCTTCTCGCCGGTGAACGGCGTGTGGTTGGCGGTGCGGCCGGAGCCGACCACGCCCTTGGTGAGCTGGGCGACCAGCTCGGGGGTGACCACGTCGGCGGCGGTGCGGGCGCCTTCGGGGGCGGGGGCGAGGGGGTTGGTGCCGGCCTTGGTCTCGGCATGCGCTTCCGTCATGAGGCGCAGGGTATGCCGGAGCGGAGGCTTTGGGTACCCGTCGGTAACGCGGCTTCACCGAGTACACACACGACGCCAGTGGTCACTGGCAAGGTTTGCGCTGATCAGGCCGTTGTGAGGGTACGGCCCCGGGTGGTTCAGCTTCTTCCGATCACGAGCCGGTCACGCGCGCCCTTGAAGAGGGCGGTGCCCTTCTTCTCGTCCGGGGTGCCCTTGGGCATCTGCACCTGGAGCTGGTACATCCGGTCGTCGGCGGTACGGACGACCAGCCGGAGTACGCGGACCGGCTTGTCGTCGGGGTCGTAGGTGACGTCGGACAGCGCGGCCTGGTCGCCGTGGAAGGTGGTCGCGGTGTACTGGCCGGCGCTCCGCTCGTGCCCCTCCATGCCGATCGGGGTCTGCTTCGCCTCGGCCATCGGCGCGGCGGGCGCCTTCGTCCACTCGGTGAACAGGACCCCGATGACCGAGTCGGTACCGTGGCTGTAGACGCTCAGCCGGGAGGGGTCGCCGGCCTCGCCGACCTGGTAGAGCCACCGGTACTGCTTGGGCAGATAGAGGACGGCGTCCATGCCCGGCTCCCGGCGGGCGGTCCAGGTCACGGCGTTGCCGCTCTCCTCCCGGGCGGGCGCCTCGGTGAGGGTGGCGGTCCGCCGGCTGACGTTTGCGCCCTCGCCGCCGGACGCGGAGAAGTGGGACGCGCCGAGCCAGGTCCCGGCGACGAGCAGGGCGGCGATCGCGGCCAGGGGGACGGGGCGGAGGCGGAGGGCAGGCTTGGGGGCACGCGGGACACTCGCGGTCGCGGTGGCGATCGCGGGCTCGTCCACCACTCCGGCCGCGCTCACCGTCCCGGGCTCGACGGGCGGCTCCTGGGCGGGTTCGGCGTTCGACTTCTGTGCCGGCTCAGCGTGCGGCTCCCGCGCCAGCCCGGCGTGCGGCTTCTGCACCGGTTCAGCGTTCGGCTCCCGCGCCGGCTCGGCGTTCGGCTCTCCCGCCGACTCCGCGGCCCCAGCCTCCGACCCCGCTCCCGCCGCCAGTCGTGCGGTCCCCACGTCGTCCCCGAGTTCCCGCAGCCCGGCGCTGTCCTGGGTCTCGGCAACCGCGCCGTCGGCGCCCGGTACCGGCCGCCCCTCCGCCACCGCCTCCAGCACGGCCGCGCACTCCTGCGCGCCGGGCCGCCGCTCGGGCTCCTTCACCAGCAGCCGTGCGATCAGCGGCCCGAGCGGGCCGGCCTGTCTCGGCTCGGGCGGCTCCGCGGCGATGACGGCGGCGAGCGTGGACTCGACCGTCGTACGCCTGAAGGGGGAAGCCCCCTCCACGGCGGCGTAGAGGAGCACGCCCAGGGACCACAGGTCGGACGCCGGACCGGCGCTGCTGCGTCCCGACATCCGTTCCGGTGCGACGAACTCCAGGGAGCCGACGAACTCCCCGCTCATCGTGAGGGATTCCTCGCCCTGGACGTGGGCGATGCCGAAGTCGGTGAGGACGACGCGGCCGTGCGGGCCGAGGAGGACGTTGGCCGGCTTGACGTCGCGGTGGACGATCCCGACGGTGTGCGCGGCGTGCAGGGCGCCGAGCACCGCCAGGCCGATGCGCGCGGCCTCCGCGGTGTCGACCGGCCCGCGCCGGAGGACCTCGTGCAGGGACTCGCCGCGGATCAACTCCATGACGATCCAGGGGAGTCCGTCGTCGTCCACGACCACGTCATGGATGGACACGGCGGCCGGATGGTCGACGCGGGCGGCGGCGCGGGCCTCGCGGTGGAGGCGGCTCGCGGCCCGTCGGCGCTGCTCGTCCTCCGGGTCGCCGGGCAGCCACGGCTGCTTGACGGCGACGTCCCGGCCGACGAGTTCGTCGTACGCCTGCCAGACGGTGCCCATGCCGCCGGAGCCGATGCGCTCGGTCAGCCGGTAACGCCCGCCGAGCAACCGGTCCTCGCGCGCCTGTTCGCCGCCAGCACTCATGCCCCATCAGTACCGTGCGGAACGGGGACTTGTCGACGCGGCTCGGCTACAGGGTCCGATTGGCGAAGGCGAGCGCGTCCCCGGCCCGCCGTACCTCCACGACACCCGAGCCGCCGAAGTGCGCGGGGATCACCAACTCGCCCTGGTCGACGGCCCGTTCCAGCACCCGTCGGCGACTGGTGGCCGCCTGCGCCGGGTCCAGGCAGAAGCAGCTGCTGCACTCGGGGTGCAGGATCTGGACCGGGCTGTGCAGCAAGTCGCCGACGAACACGGCCCGTTCGCCGCGCGAGGCGACGCGCAGGACGGACGAGCCGGGGGTGTGGCCGGGCGCGGGCTCCAGGGCGAGGTGGGCGTCGATGCGGTGCTCGCCCTCCCACAGCACGGCCTGCCCGGACCGGTGCACGGGCTCGATGCTGTCCTCGTAGGTCAGCTTGTCGTCGGGGCGGACACCGCCGCCGTAGCCGCCGTCCGGGCCGAAGTGGTGGTCGTCGTCGGCGGGCAGGAGGTACTCGGCGTTGGGGAAGGCGGGCGCCCAACCGCCGTTCACGTCATGGGTGTTCCAGCCGACGTGGTCTCCGTGGATGTGGGTGTTGACCACGACGTCGACGTCCTCGGGCCGCACGCCGGCCCGCTCCAGGCGGTTGAGCAGCCCGTCGCCCTGCTGCCGGTGGAAGAGCGGGTTGCCCGGCCGCTCCCGCCCGTGGCCCACCCCGGTGTCCACCAGCACGGTCCGCCCGCCGCTGCGCAGCACCCAGGTCTGCAGGGCCACCACGGCACGGTCGCTGCCGGGCTCCCAGTGGTCCGGGGTCAGCACCTGCCGGTTGCCCTCCCACACCTCGGGCCCGACGCCCGGGACGAGGTCGCGGGCGGGGGCGTAGGCCGCCTGCCACTCCACGACCCGGAGCACCTCGACGTCACCGATCACGAAGCTCTGTGCGTTGTCATCAGCCATGCCCCGAACACTAGAAGCGCTGCCGTGCGCATCCCAATGCCTGCTCGGCTCAATTCGATACGCTTACGTCTCATGGACGTGGTCAGTGACGCGATCTCCGCCGTACGCATCGGGCAGCCCTCCTCCAACCGGCTGCGGGTCGGCGGCAGCTGGTGCACCCGGCTGGCGCCCTACGAGGGTGCCGGGTTCCACGTCGTGCTCGCGGGCGGCTGCTGGCTGGTGCCCGACGGGGGCGGCGAGCCGGTGACGCTGGGCGCGGGGGACGTCGTACTGCTGCCGCACGGGGCGGGGCATGTGCTCGCGGACGCTCCCGGGGACACGGCGCGGGCGGTGCCGTTCGAGGAGATGACCCGGCCGGCGGGCGGCGGGCGGGAGGTGGAGCTGCTGTGCGGGAAGTACCGCCTGGACCACACCCGGGTGCACCCGCTGCTGGCGGAGCTGCCGCAGGTCGTCCATCTGCCGAACCGGGTCGGCGCGCACCCCGAACTCCGGTCCGCCGTGGACCTGTTGGCGCGCGAGGTCGACGAACGGCGGCCGGGTGCCTGCCTGGCCCTGCCGAGCCTGCTCGACCTGCTGCTGATCTACATGGTGCGGGCGTGGATGACGGAGTCGGCGACCGGTTCCTGGCCGGCGGTCCTGAGCGACCCGGTGACGACGGCGGCCCTGCGCGCCCTGCACTCGGACCCGGCGGCGCCCTGGACCAACGACCGGCTCGCGGCGGAGGCGGGCGTGTCCCGGGCGACCCTGGCCCGCCGTTTCACGGTCCTGGTCGGCCGCCCGCCGATGGCCTACCTGACCTGGTGGCGGCTGACCCTGGCGGCGACCCGGCTGCGGGACACGGACGCCCCGCTGGCGGCGGTGGCCAGGGAGGCGGGGTACGGGACGCCGTATGCGCTGTCCCATGCGTTCAGCCGGGAGTTCGGGGTGACGCCGGGCAGGTTCAGAGCTGGTGGATCTTCCAGTTCGCGATGACCTTCGCGGCGATCTGGCGGCCCTCGTCCGTGAAGTAGCCCTTGGCCGGGTAGTCGATCCACAGGCGGTACATGTCGCCTTGGCTGTTGCGGTAGTAGCGGACCTGGGCCTCGCGCCGCTGCTCGTCGTCGGTGTAGTTGTAGTCGATGGTGTTCTCGGCGGCTTTGCGGCCCTCGTAGGTGGTCTCCTTCGGTTCCCCCTTCGGGGCCGGCTTGTCGGCGATGCCCCAGGAGTACTCGCCGTCCTTGAGCGTCGCCCACTCCGCGAAGGCCCGGGCCGCAGCGGTGTCCTGGATCTCGTTGCTCTTGTCGTCGGCCTTGATGTCGCGGTCGACGGTGATCCAGACCGCACCGCTCGGGTCCTGGAAGGACGCGGTCGTGCCGTCGGTGCCGGTGGGCAGCTTGCCCTTCACGAAGCCCGCGGGCATACCGATGGTCGACCCGACCTTCGTGCCGAGGTCCTTGGTCTTCCAGCCGTCGGGCAGCGTCCCCGCGAAGGGATCGGCGATCAGCAGGTACGCCGCCAGCGCCGCCGCGACCACCCCCGCGCCGATGCCGAGCCACGCCTTGCGGCCGAGGGTGACACCCCGTCGTACCACCTGGACGACCTGTGTGGGCGCCGGTGCCGGTGGGTTCACCGTCTCGGTCAACAGGGCTCTCACCTGGGCCGCGTTGGGCCGATGGGCGGGGTCCTTCTGGAGCAGGCCGGTGATCACCTCGGCGAGCGGGCCCGGCACCGAAGCCGGCGCCGCGGGCGTGGCGTTGAGGACCGACTGGAGGGTGGCCGGGGTGTTGCTGCGGCGGAACGGGGAGACGCCCTCCGTCGCCGCGTACAGGACCACGCCGAGCGACCACAGGTCCGAGGCCGGGCCCGGGCGCTGGCCCAACACCCGCTCGGGGGCGATGTATTCGGGCGAGCCGACGAAGTTGCCGGTGTCCGTCAGGTTCGTCTCGCCCTCGATCTGGGCGATGCCGAAGTCGGTGAGGACGACCCGGTCGTGGCGGCCGAGCAGGACGTTGTCCGGCTTGACGTCCCGGTGCAGGATGCCCGCCGCGTGCGCGGCCTCCAGCGCGCCCAGCACCTCCAGGCCGATGCGCGCGGCCTCGCGCGCGCCCAGCGTGCCCTCCTGCAACGCGTAGCCCAGCGAACGCCCCTGCACCAGCTCCATGACGATCCACGGCTGGCCGTCGACCACGGCCACGTCGTGGACGTTCACGACGGCCGGGTGGTCGAGGCGGGCCGCGGCCCGTGCCTCGCGCCGCATCCGCTCGAAGACGTTGGCGCGTTCGCGTTCGGGAAGATGGTCCGGGATCCTGGGCTCTTTGACGGCGACCTCACGGTCCACCGTCTCGTCCTTGGCCCGCCACACCGTGCCCATACCGCCGTGCCCGAGCTTCGACAACAGCCGGTAACGGCCCGCGATCAGCCGTCCGGCACCAGGATCCTGCTGGGGCCGTGGGATCTGCGGCTGCGGTGGTTGCAGGACAAAACTCGTCGTGTCTTCGGGCTGGGTGCCATGTCCCCCGCTACTGCTCATGGGTCCATCCTTATCGCGGCAACCGCTCCCGTATCCACCAGGAACGCTTTCCGGTCACAGACCCGTGACCATCCTTACGTGCCCGCGAAGGTGTCCACCGCGACGTCGAAGTACTCCTTCGCCTCCCGCACCTTCCCGACCGGCGCTGACACCCACACGTCGTACATCCGGCCGTCCTCCTCCCAGCACAGGTCGTAGGTGTGCCGGGGGCCCTCGGCGGTGCTGAAGCCGTTCCAGGTGAACTCCCAGAGCGCGGCCGGGTGTCCGTCGTGGGTGGTGGAGGTGACCCGGCCGTCGTGGTAACCGGGGTTGCTGTCCGGCCCCGCGGCCGCCGAGCGGCGCATCACGGCGAGCGGGCCGTCCGGATCGGGGTCGGCGAGCTTGATGCCGAGGCGGAAGGTCTCGCCGGGCGACATGTAGAAGACGCGCTCGCCCTGGGGCTTGCGGGTGAAGTCCTCCGGTACGGCGAGGGAGAAGCCGGCCGGGTCGTCGGCGACGCGGTAGCCGGAGGGGGCGGAGGGGTGGGTGGCGGTGACGGAGGGGGTGGGGGTCGGTGTGGGGGTGGGCGTGGGTGACGTCGGCGAGTGCGACGCGCTTATCGACGTACCCGTCCTCGAACCGGTCGGCGTACCGTCCCCGCCCCCGTCGTCCCGGTTCATCAGCAGCGCCGCCGCCGACACGCCCGCCCCGGCCGTCGCGGCGACCAGCAGCGCGGCGATCAGCACGCCCCGGGTGGAGCGGCGGGTCTCGACCGTGGGCGAGGGCGCGGGAGTCGGCGTGGGTGTCGGCGGGCGTGGCACGTCCCGCTGGGTCGGGGTGTAGCCGGGCGGCGGCTGCGGGGTGCGGCCGGTGTCGCGGAAGGCGCGCAGCATCCGCTCGGCCTGCGCCGCGTCCAGCCGCCGGTCCGGATCACGCTCCAGCAGCCCTCGTACGACGGGCAGCAGCGGCCCGGCCTGCACGGGCGGGCGGATCTCGTCGAAGACGACGGCGTGCAGGATGCCGCCCAACGAGTCGCGCCGGAACGGGGATTCACCGCTGAGCACCGTGCACAGCAGCGCGCCCAGCGACCACAGGTCGGACTCCGGCCCGGTACGGGCGCCCGACATCCGCTCGGGCGCGGTGTACTCGGGCGAGCCGACGAAGGACCCGGTCTCGGTGAGCGTCGTGGCACCCGCGACCTGGGCGATGCCGAAGTCGGTGAGCACGACCCGGTCCGAGCCGGACTCCACGAGGACGTTGGCCGGCTTGATGTCCCGGTGCAGGACACCGGCGGCGTGCGCGGTGCGCAGCGCGCTCAGCAGCCCGATCCCGATCCGGGCGGCCTCGTCCGCGCTGACCGGCCCACGCGCGGAGATCCGGTCGGCGAGCGAGCCTCCGTCGATCAACTCCATGACGATGTACGGCCGTTCGTCCTCCTCGACCACATCGTGCACGACGATGATGTGCGGGTGCCGGAGCTGCGCCACGGCCCGCGCCTCGCGCAGGGTCCGGTCACGCTGACGCCGGGCCTCCTCCTCCGACAGGGCGTCGTCGAGGTCGAGGGGGATCTCCTTGACCGCCACCTGCCGGCCCAACAACTCGTCGGTCGCGCGCCACACCACGCCCATGCCGCCACGGCCCAGCCGCGATTCGAGCCGATACCGGCCCGCGATGACGCGGACGCCTGCCCCCTCGGTCCCCATGCGCCCCATCATGCCGCACCGGAGAGACGGGCTCCGGGACGGCGACCGGCCAACCGCGCGGACGGCCCGTTACTGCTCGGTCTTCTCCTGCCAGCCCTGCAGCACCGACTTGAACTGCTTGCTGGTGGTCGCCCAGTCCTTCGCGGGCGAGGAGATGTAGATCGCGTACTCGGTGCCCTCCGCGGACATGTACGTCTCCTCGACCGCGCGGCGCGGTCCGGGGAAGTCGGCGCCCTGCCCCTGCGTGAAGGTGTACTCCCAGATGGCGCCGGGACGGTCGCGGTAGGTGTTCTTCTCCAGCCGCACCTTGTGGTAGTCCGCGAAGCGCTGGCTGATCTGCCCCTCCAGGTTCAGCTGGTGGGAGTAGGCGTCGGCGAAGTCCGGCGAGGTGTCGATGGCGATCCGGACGAAGTGGTCGCCGCCGTCCGGCGTGTAGTCGACCTGCCTGAGGTCGCCGTCGACACCCAAGACCTTGCGCTCCCAGCCCTTGGGCAGGTAGACGCTGAAGCCCCAGGGGTCGTCGTACCGCTTCCAGTCGGCGGGAACGTTCCCGTTCGCGTTCGTGGTCGGTGAGTTCGACGGAGTCGGGCTCTGCGAGGCGGACGTGCCACCGGATCCGGAAGCGTCCGAGTCCCGGCTCTGGTCCCACTGCTGGTACGCCACGGCCCCGCCGCCGCCGACGATCACGACGAGGGCGAGCGCGAGGAGGGCGGTGCGCAGGCGCCGGCGCTTCGGGGCGGGCGCGGGCGCGGGGCTGACGCTCGTGGGGTGGCCCGGACCGCCCATGCCGGTCGGCCCGGCCGCCGTCGGCCCGGTCACCGGCGGGTACGGCGTCCCCGTACCACCGAAGCCGTTCGTACCGGTGTGGCCTGTACTGGCGCTCCCCGTCTCGTACCGCGAACCCCCGTACTGCGTCGGCACATACGCCTGCGCCGAGTGCGAGCGGCGGCCCTCGGCCGCCTCGGCGAGCATGTGTTCCGTCTGGGTCGCGTCGGGGCGCTCGGCCGGGTCCTTGGCCAGCAGCGCGCCGAGGACGGGCCCGAGCGGACCGGCGTACCGGGGCTCGCCGGCCTCCTCCTCGACGACCGCCTGCATGGTGGACAGCGGCGAGGTGCGGCGGAAGGGCGACCTGCCCTCCACCGCGGTGTAGAGGGTCGCGCCGAGCGCCCACAGGTCGGAGGCGGGGCCCGGGTCGTGGCCGCGGACGCGCTCGGGGGCGAGGTAGTCGACGGAGCCGACGACCTCGCCGGTGCGCGTGATCGTCGTATCGCCCTCGATCTGGGCGATGCCGAAGTCGGTGAGCAGGACCCGGCCGTCGTGGCCGATGAGGACGTTGCCGGGCTTCACGTCGCGGTGCAGGACTCCCGCGGTGTGCGCGGCGCGCAGCGCACGCAGCACCCACAGCCCGATCCGGGCGGCCTCGGCGGGCTCGACGCGGCCGCGCTCCTTGACCGCGTCGGCGAGCGAGTAGCCCTCGACGAGCTCCATGACGATCCACGGCCGCCCGTCGTGTTCGAGCACGTCATGGACGGTCACCACGGCGGAGTGGTTGATGCGCGCGGCGGCGCGCGCCTCGGCGCGTGTGCGCGCGAGCAGCCGCTCCTGGTCGCTCTCCGAGACGTAGAGCGCGGCGGTCAACTCCTTGATCGCGACGGCCCGGTGCAGCACCTCGTCGTGTGCGCGCCACACGCGGCCCATGCCGCCGCTGCCGATCGAGTCGGCGAGCCGGTAGCGGCCCGCGACAAGCTGGCCCTGCATCTGATTCACGTTGCCCCGCAATGGTCTTGACAGGGTCAGACTAAGGATCGCCCCCCGTCCAGGGAACCGGCGGGGTCCCATGGAGACAGCACTGTGACGGTTGTCGCTTCCCGAGGATGACCGGGTGACTGTCAGCCGGTGTACGTGTACGTCGCGTAAGCCTGCTCGTACAGCTTCGTCACCTCGTCGCGCTGGGACTCCGGACCACGCACCTGTACGACGTGGTAGCGCCCGTCGATCAGGATCGCGAGGTTGCGCACGTACAGGTCGCGCCCGCTGCCGTCGGTCCAGGTGAACTGTCCCTCGGCCATGGTCCGCGTGCCCACCGTGATGGTCCGCAGCCCAGTCGCGGTGGCCCAGCTGGAGCTGCGGTACGGCTGCAGCTCGTGCTCCTCGTCGCGCTGGTACGCCATCGGGTCGCTGCCGTAGGTCACGGCACCGTCCCGGCCCGGCACGACGATCAGCTCGAAGTCGCCCTTGGAGTACACGATCTGGTTCCAGCTGTTCCTGCCCGCCCTCGACCAGCCCTTGGCGACGGCGACCTGGAAGCCCTCGGGGTCCTTGCGCAGGGTGAACCCGGCGCCGACGTCGGGATCGGTGGTCTGCGTCTGTGTGGCCCCCGCCGACTTGGAGGGAGTGGGACTGTCAGCGGCCTTGGACGAGGACTGATCGGGCTGCGGCTGACTACTGGCG
This sequence comes from Streptomyces sp. NPDC047081, assembly GCF_040643775.1. Lineage (NCBI taxonomy): Bacteria > Bacillati > Actinomycetota > Actinomycetes > Kitasatosporales > Streptomycetaceae > Streptomyces > Streptomyces sp. NPDC047081. The sequence goes on from NZ_JBEYUY010000006.1 coordinate 39,434, forward strand.
CTCTGGTCGGACTGCTCGGGCGCGGGACTGACCTGCCCGGCGGCACCGGTCCTGTCCTCCCCGCTCGCGCCGCTGTCCTGCCCGGCCTTCGGCATGAAGAGCATGGCGTACGCGATCGCGCCCGCGAGCAGAAGGAGGATGAGCAGGAGGAGCGTCCGGCCGAGCTTGCGGGGCGAGCCCGCCTGCTCCTTGGCCCGCTTGTGGCGGCCGTGCGGGGTGGTCGCGGGCAGCCCTGCCTTGCGCCGCCGCACGAGCTCACCGCGCCGCCGCACGACGGGCAGCCGGCTGGCGTCGGCGGGCGGGGCGGCGACGACGTGCGCCCCGGCGTCGGGCTCGGGCGCGGACCGCACGAGGGACCGCAGCCAACCCCTGACTTCCTCGAACTCCAGCCGTTCGGTGGGATCCTGACGCAGCAACGACTCCACGACCGGCCGCAGCGGCCCGCACTCCTCGGCGAAGGCCGGCGGCTCGGCACACACCATCTGCACGAGCTCGGCGGTCGACTCCTCGGGATAAGGCGCATGCCCCTGCACGGCCCGGAACAGCAGCGCCCCCAGCGCCCACAGATCAGTGGCGGGCCCGATCGGCGCCGCCAACTGCCAGTTCTCATGCACGGGCCCGGCCTGCTCGGGCGCCCAACGCTCGGTGACGGGGCCGACGACAGCCATCCGCGCCTGCCGCGCCCGCTCCGCGGCGAGCGCGGTGGCGGGGCCTCGGGGCGGAGCGGGGGTGCCGGCTACCAAGTCGTCCCAGCGGGTGGGGGGTTGGGGGGCGGAGGGGGCTTCGAGGGCGGGGGTGGGGGGAGCAGGAGCGTGGCCGGGGGCTGAGGTTGAGGCGTGGGGCGCGTCGAAGCCCTTGGGCATACGGGTGCTTGAGGGGGGTGCGTTGAAGGGGGAGGCGGGGTCGGCGAGGGCATCGCCTGGGGCGGAGGCGGGCATGCCGGTCGCGGGAGCGCCACCGAAGCCGGGGACGGGCATGCCGGTCGCCGGAGTGCCACCGGCGCCGGGGGCCGGAACACCGGGTGCGGGATTCCCACCGAAGCCGGGGGCCGGGGAACCGGGTGCGGGATTCCCACCGAAGTTCGAGCCGGGAAGGCCGGTCGGGGGTGCCGTGTCCAGGTCGGCGGGGCCGTTGCCCATGGCCCCGGCAGACGCGCCGGCGTTCCCGGCACCGCCACGCGGAGTGGCCCCGTGCCAGGAGGTACCGGCCACGCCATAGGGGTCGGCGATCTGCCCCGGCGGCGTGACGCTACTGCGGGCATCCTGCACGCCTTCACCGGAGGTGTACGGCTGTGCCGTGCCGTTGGCGGCCGGGCCGACCCCGCCCTCACCGGGCGCATACGGCTGCAGCGCCGAGCCGTTGGCCTGTCCCGCGAAGCTGCTGTCGCCGCCCGGGTGGGCCTGGGCCGAGCCGTTGGCCTGGCTCCCGAAACCGCCGTCACCACCCGGATACGCCTGCCCCGCACCGTTGCCGGTCGCGCCGACCCCACCCTCGGGCGCCGGGCGCGCACCCGGCAGCGCCGCCCGTCCGTTCTGCGCCTCCTGCACCCTGGCCGCTGCCCGGGCGCCCGCCCGATACGCGGCGATGGCCCCGGCTCGCGCCGCCCTGACGTCACCGCCGCTGGTAAGGGCCTTGGGCACGTGGGCCCCCGCCCCACCACTCCCGTGCCCCGAATCCGTCTCGGCACTCGGCAACCCACCGGCCGAACGCGCCCGGATGGCAGCACTCCGAGCAGCCACGGGATCCATACCACCCGGGGCCACGAAGTCCTGCGACCCGCCTACGCCGACGGAGCCACCGGGGCCACCCCCGCCGCGTCCCTCGGGGCCACCGGCCATACCGCCGACGCCACCACCGCCGTATCCCCCACGGCCACCAGGCCCGCCGCCAACACCACTTCCGCCGGGGCCGGCAGACAAGCCACCGGGCCCCCCATGCCCCAGAGCACCGCCGCCAGGGCCGCCACCGAACGTACCGCCGGCACCGCCGCCGTGCCCTCCAGGGCCCCCGGCACCGCCACCCGCACCGCTCCCGCCCCCGACCTCGCCGTCACCCTCCGGCGCCGGCACCGGGTCGTAGCCGCACAGTGCCTCCTCCGCCGCGCCCACCGCCAGGCCCGTCAGCATCACGCGGCCGTCGTCGCAGATCAGCACCGTGCGCGCGGTGATGTTCCGGTGCACCCAGCCATGCGCATGCAACACCCGCAGCGCCATCAGCACATCGGACGCGACCTCCGCCGCCCGATACGGCGTGAGCGGCTTCTCCGCGAGGAACGCCGCCAGCGGCCGCGCCGCCACGAACTCGCTCACGATCCACAGCGACCCACCCTCGGCGAACACGTCGAAGACCTGGTCCAGCCGAGGATGGTCAGGTATTCGCGCCGCGGCCTGCGCCGCCTCCACCGCCCGCCGCACCGCGGGATCCGTCGGCCGGCGGGGCCCCGTACGCGTCGGCGACCGCCGAGCCCCCCGCTCCCGGGGCTCACGCGCCGTGAACCCGTCGGGCAGCCCCTCCGCGTCGAGCACCTCCGCCTCGACGACCTCCGGCAACGGCACCTGCCGAACGAGGACTTCCTGCCCGCTGTACGTGTCGAAGGCGCGGGTCTCCGTGAGTTCGTACTCGTCGGAGGGCGGCAGCGGCAGGCGGTAGCGGTCGGCGAGAACCCGACCCGCGTAGTCGTCCACATTGCCTCCCTCGGCCGCCCGGTTGGTCAATTCCGTTCGCCTTGTGCCCCGTTCCGGACGCATACCCGGATGCGTACGGTCCGCAAGCCTTCACGATACGTGCCGGAGGCAACCTGCAAAGAGCGGATGCCGGATCTCATTCCTCAAACACGCACAGTTACTTCGACGACTCGGGCTCGAACGTGTTCGCGAGCGTCTTCCACGTGTCCTTACGAAGTTCGGTGCCCCAATTGGCCGCTTTCGCGGTGTACATCAGCGCATACCCGAGATGACTGTTGACGACGAACCCCCGGTCGATCGTCCGGTACTCGGTCCCGCTCTCCACATAGGTGAACTCCCAGTCGGCCGTGTTCCAGCCGCGGTAGCTCACCGCCTCTATTCGGATCTTCCGGTACTGCGAGCGCGTCATGTAGCGCTCCTGGTTCTTCCAGTCGGCCACCGGATCACCCTTGGGCGTACTGGTCCAGGCGACCAGCAGCTTCTGCCCGTCGGGCCCGGTGAACCGGTCCCCCGCCGCCCCCGTCGACTCGTACTTCCAGCCCTTGGGCAACCCGATCGAGTACCCCTGACCGCCCTTGTACGTCTTCTCGACCGCGCTGCCACCGGACGAACCGTCCACCCCCGCACCGCTGGCGCCGGACGCGGACGGGCTGTTGCTGGGCGTGCTCCCGCCCGCAGCGGCCCCGGGCGAAGCCGTCGAGCCGCTGTCCGTCTGGGTCCCGCCGCTCTTGTCCTCCTTGGTGTCGGCACTGGCCGACGCGCTCGCAACGGCCTTGCCACCGCTGCCCTTCGCCCCGTCGGAGTCCTTGCCGTCGTCCCCGCCGAGCGTGATCGCCAGCACGGTCCCGAGCACCGCCAGCGCGACGACCACCGCGATGATCACCAAGGTCCGCTTCGGCACCACATCGGTGAGCGGCGCCCTCGGCACGGGCCGCGGCGGCAGCTCCGGCAGATCCGGCGGCGCCAACTTGGGCCAGCCCGAACTCGCCCCGCCCGCGGCCCCCTTGGCGGAGCCCGCGGAAGACGGCGAGGCCGAGGAGGAAGGCGTGGCGGAGGCAGCCGCAGAAGAGGTGGACCCGGAGGAGGACGTGAAGCCGGACGATCCCTTGGTGGCACCCGCGGACGTCGAAGAACCCACCGGAGCCGCCGACGCCGACACCGGCTTACCACCAGACCTGGCCGGCGGCACAGGCGGAGCGGACGGCGCCGACGAAGCCGCCCCCGCCACCGCAGCGGAGCCCGAAGCCGCGGAACCCGAGCCCGCCGCCTTACCACCAGAACCCAAACCAGAACCAGAACCGGACCCGGCCCCGGAACCGGACACCGAACCGGAACCAGCCCCCGTCCGCACCCCCGCCCCGGCCGCCCCACCCGACGCACTCCCGCCGGTCTCCGAACCCGCCTTGCCGCCCGCCGACTTGCCCCGGGACACAGCCGCCGATCCGGCCACCGCCCCCGCGGCCCCCGCGGCCTTGCGCATCGAACGCAGCGCCCCGCGCAGCTTCTCCGCCGCCTCCTCGCCCCGCTTGCCACCGGAGCCGCCCGAACTCCCCTTGCCCGAAGGCCCGTCGGGCTGCGCCGGGATCGGCACGACCCGGGTCGCGTCCGCCGGCGGCTCCGGCTCGGCCGGCTTCGGCTCGGGCGCGTGGATCACCGCGTTGAACATCGCCCGGGCCCGCGCGTCGTCCAGCCGCTTCGCCGGATCCTTGGTGAGCAGCCCGTAGATGACGTCCTTCAGCGGCCCCGCGTTCTTCGGCTCCTCCAGCGGCTCCGTCATCACCGCGGTCAGCGTCGCGATCGCCGACCCCTTGTCATACGGCGGCACGCCCTCGACCGCCGCGTACAGCAGCCCGCCGAGCGACCACAGGTCGGCCGCGGGGCCCGGCTTGTGCCCGCGGGCCCGCTCCGGGGAGATGTAGGAGGGCGCGCCGACGAGCATGCCGGTCGAGGTGATGGACGGGTCGCCCTCGACCTGGGCGATACCGAAGTCGGTGAGCACGACACGGTCGGTGTCGGACTCCAGCAGCACGTTGGACGGCTTCACGTCACGGTGCAGGATGCCCTCGCGGTGCGCCGAACGCAGCACGTCGAGTATCGCGAGCCCCACCTCCGCCGCCCGCTTCGGCTCCAGCAGGCCGTCCTCCCGGATGACCTCGGCCAGCGACTTGCCCTCGACGAGCTCCATCACGATCCAGGGCCGGTCGTCCTCCTCGACCACGTCGAAGACCGTCACCGCGCTGGTGTTGCGGATCCGCGCGATCGCCTTGGCCTCGCGCAGCGTCCGTGTGATGAGCCGGCGTTTCTCGTCCTCGTCGATGTTCGACGGGAACCGCAGCTCCTTGACGGCGACCGTCCGGCCCAGGGTCTCGTCCTCGGCCCGCCACACCGTGCCCATGCCTCCGCGGCCGAGCACCCCTCCCAACCGGTACCGCCCGGCGAGAAGACGCTCGTTCTTGTCCTGACGAGTGTCCTGACGAGATGTGCCCGCCCGCTCCGCCTCCGACATGCGTCCCCTCATACAACCCGCCCTGACAGAGCCTCCATTGTCCCTCACCCGACAAGTGCCCGACGCCTAGGGTGCCCCTGTTCCCGCACGAGGTCCCGGACAACGGTTCGACACCGCCCCGGTCACCCACGCCTGCACGAACACACCCGCACAACCACCTCAAAGCCCCCACTCAGCCTCGGTCCCCGAGGACAGCCCACCCGGATCCACCGCCGACCCGAGGACAGCCCCCACAGATCCGCGACCGTTTCCGGGGAGACGGCCCACGTATGTCCGCCCCCGGCCTCGCGGGAACAGCCCCCGCCTGCCCGCCCCCATCCCGGAAGCGAGCCACACAGCTCCACCCTGCATGATGGCCCGCAACGAGGAAGGACCCCCACGATGCCGTCGCTGAGGACACTCCTGGCCGTGCCGGTGTCCCTGACCCTGCTGGCCCTCGCCCAAGCGGCCACCACCAAACTGCCGACCTCAGCCCCTGCCCCGGCCGCCGCCTCCCCTTCCCCGGCGCCGAGCACGGACACGCTCCTAAGGCTCCTGACCACCCAGGGCCACGCCCCCGCCGCCGCCCTCCTCACCCGCGAGGAACCGAACACCGGCACAGAGCCCGCCCCCGTCACCACCCACTACGCCCAGGCCGGCCAAGGCATCGCCCGCGCCGACCACTTCCGCGCCGGCAGCATCACCAAGACCTTCATCGCGACCGTCGTCCTCCAACTGGCCGCCGAACACCGCCTGTCACTGGACGACACCGTCGACCAGCACCTGCCCGGCCTGGTCCGTGGCGCCGGCAACGACGGCCGGACGATGACTTTGCGCGCCCTGCTCACCCACACCAGCGGCCTCTACGACTTCACCGTCGACACCAAGGGCGTCGTCCCCCTCTCCCCGCTTCAAGCCGTACGCATCGCCCTCACCCACCCCCCGACCGACCTCGGCCGCTACCACTACTCCAACACCGACTACGTCCTGCTCGGCATGGTCATCCGCCAGGTAACCGGCCGCTCGTACGCCACCGAGGCCGAGCGGCGCATCATCGCTCCGCTGGGTCTGACCGGCACCTCCTTCCCCGGCTCCCGCACCTCTCTCCCCTCCCCGCACGGCCGCGCCTACGCCGCCGACGGAACCGACGTCACCGAACTCGACCCGCGGGTGGCCGGGGCCGCGGGCGAGCTGGTGAGCACCCTCGCCGACCTGGACCGCTTCTACGCGGCGCTGCTCGGCGGTGAGCTGCTGCCCCCGCGCCGGCTGCGCGAGATGCTCGACACCCGTACCGCACACGGCCTGTACGGCATGGGCCTGTTTCCTCAGAAGCTGTCGTGCGGCATCACGGTGTGGGGGCACAACGGCCGTATCACCGGCAGCTACGTGCGCACCGCGGCCACCGTGGACGGTCGTCGCGTCCTCACCTTCCGGGTGAACACGACGGCGATCGCAGACCCCGACCTCGAACCGGCCCTGCTCGCCGCCGAGTTCTGCCCCCGCACCTCGTAGAACGCCCGGTCCCCGAACGAAGATCCCGCTCCACGACACCCGTTCGAGTGAACCGCCGGACCGCCCCAGCACGAGCCCAACCGGGAGACACCGCAGCCGCCGTCCGCCCGGGTCCCCGCCGCACTACAACGGCACGATGTCCGGCGCCCCCAACCGCGCCGCATCCGCCGTCAGGTCATCCGGCTGCCGCTGCGACTCCCGCTCCGCCTCCACCCGCTTCTCGTAGTGCTCGACCTCGCGCTCGATCTGGTCCTTGTCCCAGCCCAGCACCGGCGCCATCAGCTCCGCGGCCTCGCGGGCACTCCGCGTCCCCCGGTCGAACGTCTCGATGGAGATGCGGGTGCGCCGGGTCAGCACGTCGTCCAGGTGCCGCGCACCCTCGTGCGAGGCGGCGTACACGACCTCGGCCCGCAGATAGTCGTCGGCGGCCTGCAGCGGCTCGCCCAGGGAGGAGTCGGAGGCGACGAGGTCGAGGACCTCCTCCGCCATCGAGCCGTAACGGTTCAGCAGATGCTCCACACGCACCGCGTGCAGACCGGTCCGCGCCGCGATCCGCGCCCGCGCGTTCCACAGCGCCCGATACCCCTCGGCGCCCAGCAGCGGCACGTCCTCGGTCACGCACTCGGCGACGCGCAGGTCGAGCCCGTGCACCGCCTCGTCCACCGCGTCCTTGGCCATCACCCGGTACGTCGTGTACTTGCCGCCCGCCACGACGACAAGCCCCGGCACGGGATGCGCCACGGTGTGCTCACGCGAGAGCTTGCTGGTGGCGTCGGACTCGCCGGCCAGCAGCGGCCGCAGACCGGCGTACACGCCCTGTACGTCGTCCCGGGTCAGCGGCACCGAGAGCACCGAGTTCACGTGCTCAAGGAGGTAGTCGATGTCCGCGCTGGACGCGGCCGGGTGGGCCTTGTCGAGGTCCCAGTCGGTGTCCGTGGTGCCGATGATCCAGTGGCGGCCCCAGGGGATGACGAAGAGGACCGACTTCTCGGTGCGCAGGATCAGGCCGGTCGAGGAGTTGATGCGGTCCTTCGGCACGACCAGGTGGATGCCCTTGGACGCCCGGACGTGGAACTGCCCGCGCTCCCCCACCATCGCCTGGGTGTCGTCGGTCCACACGCCCGTGGCGTTGACGACCTGCTTGGCGCGGATCTCGTACTCGCCGCCCGCCTCCACGTCCTGCACGCGCGCGCCGACGACCCGCTCGCCCTCGCGCAGGAAGCCCGTCACGCGCGCACGGTTGGCGACCTTCGCGCCGTAAGCCGCCGCCGTGCGCACCAAGGTGGCCACATAGCGGGCGTCGTCCATCTGGGCGTCGTAGTACTGCAGTGCCCCGACCAGCGCGTCCTTCTTCAAGGCGGGCGCCACCCGCAGCGCGTGACGGCGGCTCAGATGACGGTGTGTCGGCAGGCCCCGCCCATGCCCGCGGGCCATCGACATGGCGTCGTAGAGCGCGACGCCCGAACCGGCGTACAGGCGCTCCCAGCCCTGGTGCTGGAGCGGATACAGGAACGGCACCGGCTTCACGAGATGCGGGGCGAGCCGCTCCAGCAGCAGCCCGCGCTCCTTCAACGCCTCCCGTACGAGTGCGAAGTCGAGCATCTCCAGATAGCGCAGGCCGCCGTGGATCAGCTTGCTGGACCTGCTGGAGGTGCCCGACGCCCAGTCGCGCGCCTCCACCAGACCGGTGGCCAGGCCGCGTGTCACGGCGTCCAGGGCGGTGCCCGCACCGACCACGCCGCCGCCCACCACCAGCACGTCCAGCTCGCGCTCGGCCATTCCCGCCAGTGCCTCGGCGCGCTGCGCCGGCCCCAGTGTCGCTGTCCTCACCGCTGCCTCCTGCTTATCGGTAGCGCCGGCCGCACCCGTCGGGCGAAGCCCGTTCCCTCTCCCCCATGCCCAAATTCTGACCGGCTTGCCCGACTTCAGCCACCACTCACCCCCAGCCTGTGGACAACACTCACGGAAACTCGACGAACCAATCCCGCAAATCGGTCATATTTACTCCTAGTCTGACATTGCGCTCGCTCGTTCTGTCCACAGGGCTTGCGCACCTGTCCCGCTTCGGTTACTGGGAAGGACGGCCCACGCCATGCCCGCAGATCTCGCCGTCATCGGACTCGGCCCGTTCGGCCTGCCCCTCGCCCAGGCGGCCGTCGCCGCCGGGATCCCCACCGTCGGCTACAAGACCGGCCCCGAGCCCGGCTCGCTGAGCGCGGCCGACCTGCGCCGGATGCTCTCGGGGGGCTTCCGGCACGCCACCGGCCCGGCCGAGCTCGGCCGTGTGCGCACCGCCGTCATCTGTGCGCCCACCCCGCGCGGCGCCGACGGCGGCCTCGACCTCACCCAGGTGGAGTCGGCCGCCCGCACCCTCGCCGCGCACCTGCGCCCGCACACCACCGTCATCCTCGAATCCCCGGTCCCGCCCGGCACCACCGAGGACCTGCTCCGGCCGATCCTCGAAGAGGGTTCGAGGCTCCGCGCGGGGCGCGACTTCCACCTCGCCTACTCCCCCAGCCGGGTCGACCCCGGCAATCGCGACTTCACCCCCGCCAACACCCCCAAGGTGATCGGCGGCCTCACGCCCGCGTGCACCGAGTCGGCCGCCGCCTTCTACGGCCGCCTCACCGACAAGGTGGTACGCGCGCGTGGACCGCGCGAAGCGGAGACGGTCCAGCTCCTGGAGACCAACTTCCGGCACGTCAACATCGCGCTCGTCAACGAGATGGCCGTCCTCTGCCACGACCTCGGCGTCGACCTCTGGGACGTCGTCCGCTGCGCCGAGACGAAACCCTTCGGCTTCCACGCCTTCCGCCCCGGCCCCGGCGTCGGCGGCCACGCCCTCCCCCAGGACCTGACCGGCCCGGCCGGCCGCACCCTGCGCATGGTCGAACTGGCCCAGCAGGTCAACAGCCAGATGCCCCGTTACGTCGTCCAGCGCGCCGCCACCCTGCTGAACGAGCATGGCAAGTCGGCCCGCGCCGCCCGCGTCCTCCTCCTCGGCGTGACCTACAAGCCCGACCTCGCCGACCAACAGGCCACTCCCGCGCGCGAGATCGCGATCCGCCTGATGGAGCTCGGCGCCCAGGTCAGCTACCACGACCCGCACGTCCCGTCCTGGAACGTCCTGGACCGCCCGGTCCCGCGCGCCGACTCCCTCTACGAGGCGGCGGCCGACGCCGACCTGACGATCCTGCTCCAGCACCACCGCACGTACGACCTGCAGGGTCTGTCGGTGAAGGCCCAACTCCTGCTGGACACAAGGGGAACGACACCTACCGGTGCGGCCCACCGTCTCTGAGGTCCGCTGACGTCGAATTCGCTGGTGGCAGTGTCACACCCACCTGTTAGTCTCCCCTCACTCGTCGCACACTCGTGCGCACGCATCTGAGCTTCACCATTCCGCTTGTTCCATCCCGTGGGGGGATCTCTGTCATGACCCAGTCAGTTCCGCCGCCGCAGCCGCAGCCCCAGCCGGTCGACGGCAACCCGTACGCGCAGGCCGCCGACGGCGCGCCGGACGCGCAGCAGCAGGGCGCCGCCGTACCGCCGCCCCCGGTGCCCGATGTGCCGTACGCCCCCGTCGCTCCCGCCCCGGCGAAGAACAACGTCGGCCTCGGTCTGGGGGCGGCCCTCGTCGCCGCCGTGGTCGCCGCCGGTGTCTACGGCGCGATCATCGGCCTGACCAAGCACGAGATCGGCTGGGCGGCGGTCGGCGTCGGCTTCCTGGTCGGCCTCGCGGCGGGCCGCGTCGGCGGCCGCAACCCGGTCCTGCCGGTCGCGAGCGCGGTCCTGTCCCTCGGCTCCGTCTACATCGGCCAGCTGGTCGGCGAGGCGATGATCGGCGCCAAGGAGACCTCGCTCAGCTTCACCGAGGTCTTCTTCCAGCACTTCGACGTCGTCCAGGAGGCCTGGAAGGCGGACGCCGACCCGCTGACGTTCGTGTTCTTCGCGATCGCCGCGTATGTCGCGTTCACCGGCGCCAAGAAGGCGGCGGTCTGACGCCGCCCGTGCGGGGCGGGGTGGCGCGTTGATTGTGAAGGGGGGCGCGCGGGTGCGACGGGCTCCGGGGCTGGTGGCATGCGGGGCGCGGCGCGGGTACCTTACGGAGACAGGTGGGGTCGGCCGTAGCGGGTACTACGGCGGGCTCGTGGATGGATCAGGGAGTGTCCGCCCCTACTCTCTATAGGGACGGCCGGTCACCATCACACCGACAAGGTGGAGCCCACCGCAGAGGGCACTGCAGCGGGCTCCTGAAAGTGAACGGAGTGTCCACCCCTAGTTCTTGTAGGGGTGGCCGCTCACCTTCCGTGGATCCGCAAGATCCACCTCCTCCGGAACTTCACCAGCCGAAGCCGAATGCGATCCCAGCGAGTGGGCTTGCGGTGACGGCCCATGGGCGCGCCCCCTTCCACGACGCCGCCCATTGACCCGGTGGACGGCCCATCGGAACCGGGCCGGGCCCCGGGCTACAAGGTCCGGACCGTGTTCCTTGGAAGGGGGCGCCCCAAAGAACGGAGCGCCAACACAGACGCTATCCGCCCAAGACCCGTCGACCAGGCCATTTCCGCCCTGAACACAACCGCACGCCCCCACACCACCCCACGCGCCCCGCGCAAGCCCCGGGCACACGAAAGGGGCCGGTCACCCCTCAGGTGACCGGCCCCCTTCCAGCCGTAACCCCTACCGCTTGTGCTGCGAGTCCGCCACCGTCACCTCGACGCGCTGGAACTCCTTCAGCTCGCTGTATCCGGTGGTCGCCATCGCCCGCTTCAGCGCGCCGAAGAAGTTCATGGAGCCGTCCGGGATGTGCGACGGGCCCGTGAGGACCTCCTCGATCGTGCCGACCGTGCCGAGGTCGACCTTCTTGCCGCGCGGCAGTTCCTCGTTGACGGCTTCCATGCCCCAGTGGTGGCCACGACCCGGCGCGTCCGTGGCGCGGGCGAGCGGGGAGCCCATCATCACGGCGTCCGCACCGCAGGCGATCGCCTTGGGGAGGTCGCCGGACCAGCCCACGCCACCGTCCGCGATCACGTGCACGTACCGGCCGCCGGACTCGTCCATGTAGTCACGCCGGGCCGCCGCCACGTCCGCGACCGCCGTGGCCATCGGGACCTGGATGCCCAGCACGTTCCTCGTCGTGTGCGCCGCGCCGCCGCCGAAGCCGACCAGGACGCCCGCCGCGCCGGTGCGCATCAGGTGCAGGGCCGCCGTGTACGTGGCGCAGCCGCCGACGATCACCGGGACGTCGAGCTCGTAGATGAACTGCTTCAGGTTCAGCGGCTCGTGCGAGCCGGAGACGTGCTCCGCCGAGACCGTCGTACCGCGAATGACGAAGATGTCCACGCCCGCGTCGACGACCGCCTTGGAGAACTGCGCCGTGCGCTGCGGGGAGAGCGCGGCCGCCGTGACCACGCCGGAGTCGCGCACCTCCTTGATGCGCGCGCCGATCAGCTCCTCCTTGATGGGGGCGGAGTAGATCTCCTGGAGACGGCGGGTCGCGGTCTCGGCGTCGAGGTCGGCGATCTCGTCGAGCAGCGGCTGCGGGTCCTCGTACCGCGTCCAGAGGCCTTCGAGGTTCAGGACGCCGAGGCCGCCGAGCTCGCCGATGCGGATCGCGGTGGCCGGGGAGACGACCGAGTCCATGGGGGCGGCCAGGAAGGGCAGCTCGAAGCGGTAGGCGTCGATCTGCCAGGCGATCGAGACCTCCTTCGGGTCCCGCGTACGGCGGCTGGGGACGACGGCGATGTCGTCGAAGGCGTACGCCCGGCGGCCGCGCTTGCCGCGCCCGATCTCGATCTCAGTCACGTCTGTGGCCTTTCCCTGATGCGTTCAGCGTCTTCCAGTATCGCCGACGGGTACGACAGAGGCGGCCCCGGATGCTTCCGGGACCGCCTCTACGCGCGCGTGCGACTACTTGCTGCTGTAGTTCGGCGCCTCGACCGTCATCTGGATGTCGTGCGGGTGCGATTCCTTCAGGCCCGCCGAGGTGATGCGGACGAAGCGGCCCTTGGACTCCATCTCGTCGATGGTGGCCGCGCCCACGTAGCCCATGGTCTGGCGCAGACCGCCGACGAGCTGGTGCAGGACGCTGGACAGCGGGCCGCGGTAGGGCACCTGGCCCTCGATGCCCTCGGGCACGAGCTTGTCGTCGGAGGCGACCTCGGCCTGGAAGTAGCGGTCCTTCGAGTACGACTTGCCCTGGCCGCGGGACTGCATGGCGCCGAGCGAGCCCATGCCGCGGTACGACTTGAACTGCTTGCCGTTGATGAACTGCAGCTCGCCGGGCGACTCCTCGCAGCCGGCCAGGAGGCTGCCCAGCATCACGGTGTCGGCGCCGGCGGCGAGCGCCTTGCCGATGTCGCCGGAGTACTGGAGGCCGCCGTCACCGATGAGCGGGATGCCGGCCGGGCGGGCGGCGAGGGAGGCCTCGTAGATCGCGGTGACCTGCGGGACGCCAATACCGGCGACGACACGGGTCGTACAGATGGAGCCGGGGCCCACGCCCACCTTGATGCCGTCGACACCGGCGTCGATGAGGGCCTGCGCGCCGTCGCGGGTCGCGACGTTGCCGCCGATGACGTCGACGGACACGCTGGACTTGATCTTCGACATCCAGCTGAGGGCGTTGCTGTTGTGGCCGTGCGAGGTGTCGACGACCAGGAAGTCGACGCCGGCCTCGGCGAGCGCCTGGGCGCGCTCCAGGGCCTCGGGGCTGGCGCCCACGGCGGCACCGACGAGCAGGCGGCCCTCGGCGTCCTTGGCGGCGTTCGGGTACTTCTCGGCCTTGACGAAGTCCTTGACCGTGATCAGGCCCTTGAGGACGCCGGAGTCGTCGACCAGGGGAAGCTTCTCGATCTTGTGGCGGCGCAGCAGCTCCATGGCCTCCACGCCGGAGATGCCGACCGTGCCGGTGACCAGCGGCATCGGCGTCATGACCTCGCGGACCTGGCGGCTGCGGTCGGACTCGAAGGCCATGTCGCGGTTGGTGACGATGCCGAGCAGCTTGCCGGCCGGGTCGGTGACCGGGACGCCGCTGATGCGGAACTTCGCGCACAGCGCGTCCGCCTCGGCGAGCGTGGCCTCGGGGTGCACGGTGATCGGGTCGGTGACCATGCCGGACTCGGACCGCTTGACCAGGTCGACCTGGTTGACCTGGTCCTCGACGGAGAGGTTGCGGTGCAGGACGCCGACGCCGCCGAGGCGGGCCATCGCGATCGCCATGCGGGACTCGGTCACCTTGTCCATCGCCGCGGAGAGCAGCGGGATGTTGACCCGGACGTTGCGGGAAATGCGGGACGAGGTGTCGACCGCGTTCGGGAGCACCTCGGACGCTCCCGGCAGCAGCAGCACGTCGTCGTAGGTCAGCCCGAGTGTCGCGAATTTTCCGGGCACTCCGTCGACGTTCGCAGTCATGACACCTTCCCCAAATGGCCTTGATCGGTGCGGATGTCCATGCTAACGGGAAGCGCAGCCATCAAATTCCACGGTTCCGCATGACCTCGGGCTTCGTATGTTCGTACGGAATCCCCGGGCGGCCTGTTCAAAGAAGGCAGGCCCGGCCGAAAAAGGCGCCCACCGCACAGGGGTTACTGCTCCGCCAGCGCCCTGAGCCGGCTCAGCGCCCGGTGCTGCGCCACCCGTACGGCCCCGGGTGACATTCCCAACATCTGACCCGTCTCCTCCGCCGTCAACCCCACGGCGATGCGCAGCAGCAGCAGCTCCCGCTGGTTCTCCGGCAGGTTGGCCAGCAGTTTCTTGGCCCATTCGGCGTCGCTGCTGAGCAGCGCGCGCTCCTCCGGGCCGAGCGAGTCGTCCGGCCGCTCCGGCATCTCGTCCGAGGGCACGGCGGTCGAGCCCGGGTGCCGCATCGCCGCCCGCTGAAGGTCGGCGACCTTGTGCGCGGCGATGGCGAAGACGAACGCCTCGAAGGGCCGGCCGGTGTCGCGGTAGCGCGGCAGGGCGAGGAGGACGGCGACGCAGACCTCCTGCGCGAGGTCCTCCACGAAGTGCCGGGCGTCGCCCGGCAGCCGGGACAGCCGGGTGCGGCAGTACCGCAGCGCCAGGGGGTGGACATGGGCGAGCAGGTCATGCGTGGCCTGCTCGTCCCCGTCGACGGCGCGATGGACGAGTGCACCGATCGCCCCTACGGCTTTGGCCGCCTCGTCGTCGCGCATCGGTCCATGGTGCCTTGCGGCGTTGCGGTCCGTGGCACCGCGTCCGATGTTGTGCACCGAAGCGTTATGAGCAGGTGCGCCGGAACTCATCCCTTGCGCCCTCCCCTTCCGCTCGACCGACTCGTCCCCGAGAGACTCCACACCTCAAGGATGCGGCATCGGCGCCGAAACAAGCACCGGGCGCCAAGACCCGCGCCCCAAAGGGGCGCGGGGAACTGCGCGACCAGCCACAACGCACCCGCAGCCGCCAGAGGACAAAGGGCGGCACCCCATTGGGCTAACGAACGAGGCCCCACCGGAAGCCAAGCGCCACCGCATGCGCCCGGTCCGACGCACCCAGCTTCTTGAACAACCGCCGAGCATGCGTCTTCACGGTGTCCTCGGACAGGAACAGCTCCCGCCCGATCTCCGCGTTGGACCGACCGTGGCTCATACCCTCGAGCACCTGGATCTCCCGCGCGGTGAGCGTCGGCGCCGCCCCCATCTCGGCAGACCGCAGCCGACGCGGAGCAAGCCGCCAAGTCGGGTCGGCAAGCGCCTGAGTGACGGTCGCCCGCAACTCCGCACGCGAGGCGTCCTTGTGGAGGTAGCCCCGCGCTCCGGCGGCCACCGCGAGCGCGACCCCGTCCAGGTCCTCCGCGACGGTGAGCATGATGATGCGCGCACCGGGGTCGGCGGACAGCAGCCGCCGCACGGTCTCGACGCCGCCCAGTCCGGGCATGCGTACGTCCATCAGAATCAGGTCCGAACGGTCCGCGCCCCAGCGGCGGAGGACTTCCTCGCCGTTGGCCGCGGTCGTCACGCGCTCGACGCCGGGCACGGTCGCGACCGCGCGGCGGAGCGCCTCTCGGGCAAGCGGGGAGTCGTCGCAGACGAGGACGGATGTCATGGCCGCCCTCCGCAGCTGATGCACGTCACCTTGAGCCTCCAGGCTGGTACGAAATCGTCACCTGTGCGGTCGACCGTCTCGGACACCAGCCCGAGCACTTGTTGCTTCAACCGCCTCCGCACTCTCAACGATGGTCACTCGAAAGAGTTACGGGGCTTTGTGCCATCTTCGGCACTCTACGTGAGGGTGCGGACACGGTGCAGGCACGCGCGGCGGACCCACAATGTTTCATCACAACCAGTGCCCCATTTAGCCCCATTTCTTCCCATCTGCTGGTGTCTGAGGCTAGATTCGCAATGAGTCATATTTTCATCTCCTTAGATCGTAGATGTACGGTCGTGGGCACCGTATCCGCTCAGAACGGCTACAAGGGGTCACGTAATGGCAGATTTCTCCCGCCTTCCCGGACCGAACGCGGACCTTTGGGACTGGCAGCTTCTGGCTGCCTGTCGCGGGGTGGACAGCTCGCTCTTCTTTCATCCGGAGGGCGAGCGTGGCGCGGCCCGGAGCGCTCGCGAGAACTCGGCCAAGGAGGTCTGCATGAGGTGCCCGGTGCGCGCGCAGTGCGCGGCGCACGCGCTGGCGGTCAGAGAACCGTACGGCGTGTGGGGCGGCCTGACCGAGGACGAGCGCGAAGAGCTCATGGGTCGGGCGCGGAACCGGCTGGTGTCGGCGGGGGCCACCAGCGGGGAGAGCGCTTCGAACAACTGAAGGAACGTTTCTGCGTTCCAGCGACTCCGAGCTCCCAGAACCCCGAGCTCCCACCGAGAAGGGCACGCGCGCGTGCCCTTCTTCATTGCCCTTCATTGCCCTTCATTGCCGGGCGGCGGCGCGGCCGAGCTGTTCCAGCGTGGCCGCGACCGCCGGTACCCGGGCCAGGTCGGGCAGGGTGAGCGCCACGATCTCCCGCCGCACCGCCGGGCGGAGCGTCAGCACGCGCGCGTGGCGCGGCCGTACGGACTCGATGGCGAGCTGCGGGAGTACGGCGACGCCGAGACCGGCGCCGACGAGGCCGACCACGGCCGGGTAGTCGTCGGTGGCGAAGTCGATGCGCGGGGTGAAGCCGGCCGCCTCGCACACCTCCACCAACTGACCGCGGCAGCGCGGGCATCCGGCGATCCAGGACTCGCGCGCGAGCTCGCCGATGGCGACGGCCCCGGCGTCCGCGAGCCGGTGCCGCTCGGGCACGAGCCCGACCAGCCGGTCGGTCAGCAGCGGCCGTACCACCAGGTCCTCCCACTCCCCCTCCTCGCCGCCCGCGCCCGCCGCACCCTCGTACCGGAAGGCGAGCGCCACGTCGCACTCCCCCGCGCGGAGCATCTCGACGGACGCGGGTGGTTCGGCCTCTTCGAGGGAGACGCGGGTGCCGGGGTGGGCGGCGCGCAGGGCGGCGAGGGCGGTCGGTACGAGGGTGGAGCTGCCGCTGGGGAAGGAGACCAGCCGCACCCGCCCGGCGCGCAGCCCGGCGATCGCGGCGATCTCCTCCTCGGCGGCGGTGAGACCGGCGAGGATGCCGCCCGCGTGCCGGACGAGGGCCTCGCCGGCCTGCGTGAGCCGCATCTCGCGCCCGTTGCGGACGAGCAGCGGGGTGCCCACGGACGCCTCCAGGGCCTTCATCTGCTGGCTGACGGCGGGCTGGGTGCAGCCCAGTTCGCGACCGGCGGCGGAGAAGGAGCCGGTGGTGGCGACGGCGCGCAGGACGCGGAGATGACGGGCTTCGAGCACGTGTCGAGAATAAGCGAGGCTTTGATACGACGCCGAATACCGCGTCGACACTTTGGGCGACGATCGCCTACCGTGCGGCCATGAGGCTTCTGTCAGTGAACCTGGGCCGGGCGACGGCCGCGCCCTACACGGACCACCCCGAGGGCCTGACCGGCATCGACAAGCAGCCGGTCGCGGGCCCGGTGCGGGTGGCGGCGCCCGGGCCCAAGGGGCTCGCGGGGAGCGGGCTGGCCGGCGACTCGGTCTGCGACCGGCGCCACCACGGCGGTGACGACCAGGCGGTGTACGCGGTGGCGCGCGAGGACCTGGACGAGTGGGAGCGCGAGTTGGGCCGCGCACTGCCGAACGGCTCGTTCGGCGAGAACCTCACCACGGAGGGCCTCGACATCACCGGCGCGCTGATCGGCGAGCGCTGGCGGATCGGGGCGGAGGTGGTCCTGGAGGTCACGTCCGGCCGGATTCCCTGCCGTACCTTCCAGGGCCATCTGGGCGAAAAGGGCTGGGTGAAGCGGTTCACGCGCCGCGGGGCCTCGGGGGCGTACCTGCGGGTGATCGTGCCCGGCGAGATCCGGGCCGGCGACCCGGTGGAGACCGTGCACCGGCCGGACCACGAGGTGACGGTGGGGCTCGCGTTCCGGGCGTCGACGACCGAACGGGAGCTGCTGCCAAGGGTGTTGGCGGCCGGCGCGGCACTGCACCCGGAGGAGCTGGAGGCGGCGCGCAGGTACGTGGCGAAGTACGGCGCCTGACATCCCGCCAGACCGGGTCTCCCCAGTTGCTTCACCACCGTCGGGCCGTGTGCAGAGATCGGATTCCCACAATCCGGGTAACTACCCTTGGGCCATGACAACGGCTCTGATTACGGGATCGACCGCGGGCATCGGCGCCGCGTTCGCACGGCGGCTGGCTGCCGACGGGCACAACCTGGTGCTCGTCGCCCGCGACACGAAGCGACTGCGCGACCAGGCGACCGAACTGCACGACCGGCACGGCATCGAGGCGGAGGTCCTCACGGCCGACCTCGCGACGGACACCGGCATCGAGACGGTGGCCGCCCGTCTGTCCGACCGCAAGAACCCGGTCGACCTGCTGATCAACAACGCGGGCTTCGGCAACAAGGGCCGCTATCTCGACGTCTCCATGGCCGACGAGCTGAAGATGCTCAAGGTCCACTGCGAGGCGGTACTGCGGCTGACGTCGGCGGCGACGGAGGCGATGCGGGAGCGGGGCCGGGGCGGGGTCGTGAACGTGGCGTCCGTCGCCGCCTTCGTGCCACGCGGCACGTACGGCGCGTCGAAGGCCTGGGTCGTCCAGTTCACGCAGGGCGCGGCGAAGGACCTGGCGGGCACCGGCGTACGCCTGATGGCCCTCTGCCCCGGCTTCGTCCGCACGGAATTCCACCAGCGCGCCGGAATGGGCACGGACAACATCCCGGGCTGGATGTGGCTCGACGCGGACAAATTGGTGGCGGCGGCGCTGAGCGATCTGGCGCGGGGGAAGTCGCTGTCGATTCCGGATCCGCGGTACAAGGCGTTGATGGGGATCGTGAAGGTGGCGCCCAGGGGGTTGTTGGGTGGGATTACGTCTCGGACCGGGCGGAAGTACGGGCCTCAGTAAGCGGGATGGGGACCGCGTGGCGCGCCCCCGCGGCCCCTCGGTGGGAAAATGGTGGCGTACAGCCGGACCCAGCCGGACCCAGGCGGACCGGAGGTGGCGCCATGACCTTCGTTCAGATCATCGACTGCAGGACCAGTCGGTTCGACGACATGAATCGGCTGATGGACACGTGGGTCGAGCAGACCAAGGGGAAGCGGACCGCGACGCACAACGTGATCGGGAAGGACCGGTCCGACGCGTCGCACTTCATCGAGATCGTGGAGTTTCCGTCGTACGAGGAGGCCATGCGGAACTCCAATCTTCCCGAGACGGACAAGATATTCCGGGAGATGGTCGCGCTCTGTGACGAGATGCCGACCTTCACGGATCTGGACGTCGTGCGGGACGAGCAGCTGTACGCGCAGAACGCGCGGCGGTTCTTCGAGACCATCGCCGTCTCCGGCGAGCTGCCGGCGCTGGACGACCTGGTCGCCGAGAACTACCACGACCACGATCCCTCGAACGAGCAGGACACCATCGGGATGGATGCCCTGCGGCGCGAGATCGGGATGTGGCGCAGTGGATTCGAGTTCGAGTTCGACATCCAGGATCAGATCGCCCAGGAGGACCGGGTGTGTACCCGGTGGACCTGGAACGCGACTCAGACCGGTGAGTTCATGGGGATTCCCGCCAGTGGGAAGAAGGTGTCCATGACCGGCGTCACCACTCACCGCTTCGGCGAGCACGGGAAGATCGTCGAGGCCTGGTGGGAGTACGACCGACTGGGGCTGATGGCCCAGTTGGGCGCCCTTGAGGGGCTTGAGCAGTAGGACGGCAGCCAAAAAGAGCGAAGGCCCGGCGCCCCCTGTCTGCAGGGTGCCGGGCCTTCCTACTGCGTCAGTGACTTACGTCAGTGCGCGTGGCCGTGGGAGTGGCCGGCCGCCGCCGGCTCCTCCTCTTCCTTCTTCTCGACGACCAGGGTCTCGGTCGTCAGGAGGAGGGACGCGATGGACGCGGCGTTCTCCAGGGCGGAGCGGGTGACCTTCACCGGGTCGATGACGCCGGCCTTGACCAGGTCGCCGTACTCGCCGGTGGCGGCGTTGAAGCCCTGGCCCTTGTCGAGCTCGGCGACCTTGGAGGTGATGACGTAACCCTCCAGGCCGGCGTTCTCGGCGATCCAGCGCAGCGGCTCGACGACCGCGCGGCGGACGACCGCGACACCGGTGGCCTCGTCGCCGGTCTTGCCGAGGCCGCCCTCCAGCACCTTCGCGGCGTGGACGAGCGCGGAGCCACCACCGGAGACGATGCCCTCCTCGACCGCGGCGCGGGTCGCGGAGATGGCGTCCTCCAGACGGTGCTTCTTCTCCTTCAGCTCCACCTCGGTGGCGGCGCCGACCTTGATCACGCACACGCCGCCGGCCAGCTTCGCGAGGCGCTCCTGGAGCTTCTCGCGGTCCCAGTCGGAGTCCGTGTTCTCGATCTCGGCCTTGATCTGGGCGACGCGGCCCACGACGTCGGCGGAGTCGCCGGCGCCGTCGACGATCGTGGTGTCGTCCTTGGTGATCGTCACGCGGCGGGCGGAGCCCAGCACGTCCAGGCCGACCTGGTCGAGCTTGAGGCCGACCTCCTCGGAGATGACCGTGGCGCCGGTGAGGACCGCCATGTCCTGCAGCATCGCCTTGCGGCGGTCGCCGAAGCCGGGGGCCTTGACCGCGACCGCGTTGAAGGTGCCGCGGATCTTGTTCACGACGAGGGTCGAGAGGGCCTCGCCCTCGACGTCCTCGGCGATGATCAGCAGCGGCTTGGAGGCACCGGCCTGGATGACCTTCTCAAGGAGCGGCAGCAGGTCGGCGATCGAGGCGATCTTGCCCTGGTTGATCAGGATGTACGGGTCGTCGAGGACGGCCTCCATACGCTCCTGGTCGGTGACGAAGTACGGGGACAGGTAGCCCTTGTCGAAGGCCATGCCCTCGGTGAAGTCCAGCTCCAGACCGAAGGTGTTGGACTCCTCGACGGTGATGACACCGTCCTTGCCGACCTTGTCCATCGCCTCGGCGATGAGCTCGCCGACCTGCTGGTCCTGGGCGGACAGCGCGGCCACGGCGGCGATGTCGGACTTCTCGTCGATCGGGCGGGCGGTCGCGAGGAGGTCCTCGGAGACCGCGGCCACGGCCGCGTCGATGCCCTTCTTCAGCAGCGCCGGGGAGGCACCCGCGGCGACGTTCTTCAGGCCCTCGCGCACGAGCGCCTGGGCGAGCACGGTGGCGGTGGTGGTGCCGTCACCCGCGATGTCGTTGGTCTTGGTCGCCACCTCCTTCACCAGCTGGGCGCCGAGGTTCTCGTACGGGTCCTCGACCTCGACCTCACGGGCGATGGTGACGCCGTCGTTGGTGATGGTGGGCGCGCCGAACTTCTTGTCGATGACGACGTTGCGGCCCTTGGGGCCGATCGTCACCTTGACCGTGTCGGCCAGCTTGTTGACGCCGCGCTCGAGGGCGCGACGGGCGTCCTCGTCGAACTTCAGGATCTTCGCCATGGGAGCGGTTCAGCCCTCTCGGAAAACGTGGGTGAAACGAACTGCGCCCCGGAGGCCCGGCTTCATAAGGACGCGGGAACCCGGGGCGCAGCTCACAAGCAGAAAGTGCTTGAGGTGAATTACTTCTCGATGATCGCGAGCACGTCGCGAGCCGAGAGGACGAGGTACTCCTCGCCGTTGTACTTCACCTCGGTGCCGCCGTACTTGCTGTACAGCACGATGTCGCCGGTCTTGACGTCGAGCGGCAGGCGCTCGCCGTTCTCGAAGCGGCCCGGGCCCACGGCCAGGACGACGCCCTCCTGGGGCTTCTCCTTGGCGGTGTCCGGAATGACCAGGCCAGAGGCCGTGGTCTGCTCGGCGTCCAGCGGCTGGACCACGATGCGGTCCTCGAGCGGCTTGATGGCAACCTTGGAGCTGGCGGTCGTCACGATCCGACCTCCCCCTTCGGAGATCTCACGGGGTTAACTGTCTGAGGTGGCGACCAGGTGGATCCGTCGTCGCGGGTGCCGGACCTGCCCGTCGCGTAGTTGGCACTCTCCAGGGGGGAGTGCCAGACCCGAGACTATGACTGCGATTAGCACTCGGTCAAGCGGAGTGCCAATCGCGTCCCTGTGAGAAGTCGGAGCGCGTCCCTGTGAGAGGTCAGAGATAGTCCTCCAGTCGCCCCACCCGCAGCCCCCGCCCCCGCACCTCCCGCAGCAGCCGCGCCGTCCGCTGCTCCAGCGTCGTCCCCGTCCCCCCGTCCGGGTCCACGGCCACGATGTCCCCGGGCCGCAGCCGGTCCTCGCCGTGCGTGTACGCCAGCTGCCCGCTCCCCGTGACCCACGCCCGCCACAGCACCAGCGCCGAGACCCCGCAGTCGGCCGCCGCCCGCAGGGTCGTGGTGTCGTACGTGCCGTAGGGCGGGCGGAAGAGGTCCGGGCGGATGCCGAAGCGGGAGCGCAGCTTGTCGCGCTGGCCGCAGATCTCGGCGCGCTGGCCGGCGTAGGGCAGGCCGGGCAGGGCGGAGTGGTCGAGGGTGTGGTTCTGGAGGGTGGCGCCGACGGACTGGAGGCGGGCGAAGTGGCCGTACCCCGGTCCTACGACGTCGTCGGTGAGGAACACGCTGACGGGGAGCCGCCGTTCGCGGACCAGGGCGACGAAGCGGGGGTCGCGTTCGGCGCCGTCGTCGTAGGTGAGGAAGACGACCCTGTCGCGGGTGCGGACGCGGGAGACGACCGGCGGGAGCTGCGGGGCGGAGGGTCCGTGGGCCCGTACCCTTTGGGCCGCCTTCTTGCCCAGCCGTTCGATGGGGTCGACGGACTGGGCGCAGCCGGTGAGGAGGACCGCGAGGGCCAGCGCACCGGCCGCGAGCGCCGGCCGCCTCACAGGTAGTCCTCCAGGCGGGCCACCGCGTACCCGTCGGCGGTGACCCGGTTCAGGAAGCGGCGCATGTCGTCGACCATCGTGCCCTTCCACTCGTCGCGCCCGCGGAAGTGGGTGAGCACGATGTCGCCGGGGTGCAGGTCCCGGTCCCACTCGCGGTACTCCCAGTGGTCGACGAAGACCTCCTCGTCCCAGATCGGCGCGTACTTGATGCCGCACGACTTGGCGGCGCGCAGGGTGTCGCGGTTGTAGTTCCCGAAGGGCGGCCTGAAGACGGTGGGGGCCTTCCCGAACTCCTTCTTCATCACCTTCTGCATGCCGCAGATCTCGTGCCTCTGCTCCTCGTACGACAGTCCGGGCAGGAAGGGGTGCGTGAGGGTGTGGTTGTTCAGCGTCACGCCCTCGGACTGCATCTTGCGGAAGTACGGGTAGTCGTCCTTGACCAGGAAGTTGCTGAGGAAGGCGGTGTACGGGATCTTCAGCTCGCTCATCATCCGCAGGAACGCCCGGTCCTTCTCGGCGCCGTCGTCGATGGTGAGGAAGACGATCCGCTCCTTGGTGGGGACCGTGGTGAAGACCGGCGGGAGGCCGAGTTCCTCCTGGTCGTCGACCTCGAAGCCCTTGCGGGCGGTGATGTGCGGCTTCTCGACCGGGGCGGGCGGAGCCGTCAGCGGCACCTGCTTCAGCCCCCAGCGCTTCGCGGCCGCCGCCCGCGCGGTCATGGCGGCGCGCAGCCTGGTGGCGTACGAGTCGAGGGCACGCGCCTCGGGGGCCTTCAGCCGCGGCTGACCGGGGGCAGGAGGCACCGCCTTGGGCTCGGCGCTCTGTGCGCAGCCGGACGCGATGGCGGCGACGGCGAGCACGGCGATGACGCCGCGGATCCCGACCCGACGCGACGACCGATTTTTGTCATTTTGTACGACTACTCGCATGGTGCCGGATCTTTGCAGGCGCCCGCCCCGACCCCGGGCCGACACCGCGACCGGAGGCACACCATCCACCGACTGGCCCACAATGAGCCGGTGAACGACCTCGCCCCCCTCCTCACCCCCGAAGGCCGCGCCCTCCTCGACGAGGTACGCGGCACGGCCCCCGCCGACGAACTCGCCGTCGCCACCAGGCTGCGCCGCGAGCACCCCGCGGAGCTGGTGTCGGCGGCGCTCGGGCAGGCGCGGCTGCGGCAGCGGGCGGCGGCGAAGTTCGGCGCGGAGGATGCCGGGCGGATGTTCTTCACGCCGAACGGGGTGGAGCAGTCGACGCGCGCGAGTGTCGCCTCGTACCGCGCGGAACGTCTGAAGGGGCTGGGGGTCACCTCCGTCGCCGACCTGTGCTGCGGGATCGGGGGCGACGCCATCGCGCTGGCGCGGGCCGGGATCAGGGTCCTCGCCGTGGACCGGGATCCGCTGACGGCCGCCGCGGCGCGGGCGAACGCGGACGCGCTGGGGCTCGCCGATCTCGTCGAGGTGCGCGAGGCGGACGTCATGGAGGTGGACACGGCGGGCTACGACGCCGTGTTCGTTGACCCGGCCCGGCGGGGCGGGCGGGGCCGCATCTTCGACCCCGAGGCCTACTCGCCGCCGCTCTCCTGGGCGGTCGAGGCGGCCCGCGGGGCCCCGCACGCCGCGCTCAAGGTCGCCCCCGGCATCCCGCACGAGGCCGTGCCGGACGACGCCGAGGCCGAGTGGATCTCTGACGGCGGGGACGTGAAGGAGGCGGTGCTGTGGTTCGGGACGGAGCCGGGGGCGGTACGGGCAACGCTGCTGCCGGGCCCGCGCACCCTCCTCGGCAGGGGCCTGCCCGACCCCCAAGTCCGGCCCGTGGGGCGGTACTTGTACGAGCCCGACGGCGCCGTCATCCGCGCCCACCTCGTCGCCGAGGTCGCCGAAGACCTCGACGGCGGCCTGATCGACGGGACCATCGCCTATGTGACGGCCGACGAGCTGCGCCCAACCCCGTACGCCACCGCCTACGAGATCACCGACCAACTCCCCTTCAACCTGAAGAGGTTGAAGGCGCTGCTGCGGGAGCGGGAGGTCGGGATCCTGACCGTGAAGAAGCGGGGGTCGGCGGTGGAGCCGGAGGAGCTGCGGAAGAAGGTCAAGCCGAGCGGGCCGAACTCGGCGACCGTGTTCCTGACGCGGGTCGCCGGGGCGCCGACGATGCTGATCGGCGCCCCGGCGTAGCCGCTAGCCGCTACTGGTGCTGGACCGTCTTCAGCGGGCCCAGGTGCGGATCGGCCGTCGCCCGGCCGGACTTGGTGGTGGCGGCGGACTCGGTGCCCGCCGTGCGCTGGGCGAACGTGCTCGTGGACGACTCGACGCCGTTGTAGAACGGCTCGTACACGAACTGGCTTCCGCTCGCGCTCATCGACGCGCCTGCCGTGTTCAGCGCGCCCGCGGTGACCGAGGCCGTCGGACCGAAGGCGACGGCGGCCTGGGTGCCCGCGGACTCGCGCAGCAGGTAGCTCTTGACCTCGCTGGACAGGGCGGGCCGGGAGGTCCAGACGAGCGGGCCGTAGATGTTCATCGCCGCGCCCGCTGAGATGCCGTCGCGCCAGGCGCCGGTGTAGGCGAGGGCGATCTGGCCCGGGGTGGTCCACCAGAACTTGGCGAGGGCCACCGAGAGGCCTTCGCTGGTGGTCGCCGTGACCGGGTAGTAGTAGTACGTCGACGGCCAGTGGGAGAAGTTGGTGTGCGTCAGCGCGTACTTCGCGTCCGAGCCGACCGGGATGACCATGGTCTTGGCCGGGTTGAGGGTGTTGAGGTACGACTTCACCGACGCGGTCAGCTTCTTGCCGGCGGTGAGGACGAGGCCGCCCGTGCTGCCGGTGCCCTCCGCGCCCGCCGCCGAGGCCGCCGGGAGCGCCGCCTTGTAGTCGGTGCCGCTGGCCAGGAACACGTACTCCGGGGCGGTCGTGACGGCCTTGGCCACCTTGACCGAGGTGTCGTAACGGTCCGTGCCGGACAGCCGCTTGGGGACGTAGCCGAGCGCCTTCAGCTGCGTGGAGACGTTGGTCGTGAGGGTGGAGGTGCCGCCGAGCATCCAGACGGTCGCGCCCTTCTTCAAGGTGCGCTTCAGCTCGTTCTTCACCGCCGTCGACAGGGCCGTCTTCGGCGTCATCAGCACCGGGCCCTGCTTCTTGCCGGCCAGCGCGGGCGCGGTCAGCGAGTACACCGCGTCGTCCCGGTTGACCAGCACGGCCGCCTTGGCGTTCAGCAGGCCCGGCTCGCTCTGGCCGACCGTGTTCCAGCTGAAGCGGGAGGAGGCGATGTCGGTGGCATAGCTGTCGGCGCCCCAGACCCGGGCGGTGGTGTTCTTCCGCAGCGGCTGCCAACTGGGGTTGCTGCCCTGCCAGTCGGTGGGTACGGCGGTGAACTCGCCGGTGGCCAGGTCGACGTACTCGGTGGAGTGGACGTAACCGCCGCCGCCCGTCGCGGTCTCGACGTCGGCGAGGATCCGGGTGCCGGTGGGCGACCAGGACGGGTTGGCGTACGTACGCGCGTCGGTGGTGATCTGCTTGACGTCCGTGCCGTCGGCGTTCGCCGTGAAGATCTTGCCGCCGCGGACGAAGGCCAGCCTGCTGTCGTCCGGCGAGTAGGCGGGCTGCGCGGCGTCGGTGAGCACGCGCTTGACGGTCTGCGTGGACGGCTCGTAGACGTAGACGCCCGGGGTGGCGCTGCAGCCGCCGCTGCGACGCTCGAAGGCGACGAGGCCGGCGCCGCTCACGCTCGGGTCGCTGTCGCAGGCGCTCGACGGGCCCAGGGTGCTCGACAGCAGCGGCTCGGGGGCCCAGGAGCCGTCCGAGGGGCCGTAGGCGAGCTGGCCGCCGACGGAGAAGACGACGTAGCGGCCCCTCCAGCCGAAGGCCAGGTCCGTGTAGCCGGCGCCGCCGGAGCGCATGCCCTGGGCCTTGGGCAGGGTGATCTTCGTGGAGCCGGTGGCGCGCACGCTGGTGATCGTCTGGTCCAGGACGGTCGCGAAGCGGCTGCCGTCCGGCGCCCAGGCGCCGTACTGGCCGGAGCCGACGGCCGGGTCGGTGGCCGTACCGGTGGCCGCGTCGATCAGCCGCGGTCCGTCCACGAGGATCCTGCCCTCGGTGCCCGGCCAGGGCCCGGCGTCGTCGGCGACGGCACCCGGCGCGATCGCCAGGGTGCCCATGGCGGCCAGCACGGCCGCGGTGGAGAGCGCCGCGGCACGGCGGCGCGTGAACAGTCTCAAGTTGTCGACCCCCCATGGATCTGCACAGGCCCCGCACAGGGGGCTGGGTAACTGTAGTGACCAACGAGACGCATGGGGAACGGATTTACGGATGAACAGTTGCCCGCGATCAGGTTACGAACCGGACTCCTCGGCCCGCGCGAGCAGCAGCTCCCGCTCGCGTTCGTTGCGCGCGAGCCCCGCCGCCCGTACGAACTCCTCGCGGGCCTCGGCGGTCCGCCCGAGCCGTCGCAGCAGGTCCCCGCGCACGCTCGGCAGCAGGTGGTACTCCCGCAGGGCGGGTTCGCCGGTGAGGGCGTCGACGATCTCCAGCGCCGGTTCCGGGCCGTCGGCCATCGACACGGCGACGGCGCGGTTGAGCTCGACGACGGGCGAGGGCGTGCGGGCGGCGAGCAGGCCGTAGAGCGTGGCGATGCTCGCCCAGTCGGTCTCCTCGTAGGTGTACGCGTGCGCGTGGCAGGCGGCGATGGCGGCCTGGAGGGCGTACGGCCCGGGCGCGCCGGTGGCGGTGGCGTCGGCGCGGTGGAGGGCCTGGATGCCGCGGGCGATCAGCATGCGGTTCCAGCGGCGGCGGTTCTGGTCCTTGAGGAGGACGGGCTCGCCGTTCGGGCCGGTGCGGGCGGCGGTGCGGGCCGCCTGGAACTCCAGGAGGGAGGTCAGGGCGTGGACCTCCGGCTCCTTCGGCATGAGGGAACTGAGGACACGGGCGAGGCGCAGGGCGTCCTCGCAGAGCGCGGGGCGCAGCCAGTCGTCGCCCGCGGTGGCGGCGTAACCCTCGTTGAAGATCAGGTAGATGACGTCCAGTACGGAACCGAGGCGGGCCTCGCGCTCCGGCCCGTACGGCACCTCGAAGGCGATGTTCCTGGTGGCCAGCGTCCGTTTCGCGCGGACGATGCGCTGGGCGACGGTCGGCTCGGGGACAAGGAACGCGCGGGCGATCTCGGTGGTGGTGAGGCCGCCGAGGAGGCGGAGGGTGAGGGCGATGCGGGCCTCGGCGGACAGCACGGGGTGGCAGGCCGTGAAGACGAGCCGGAGCAGGTCGTCGTCGATGTCGTCCGGGTCGGCGGGCTCCTCGGGCGGTGCGGTGGTCTCCAGGTCCCGGCCGATCTCCTCCAGCTTGCGGGCGTAGTTCTCCCGGCGCCGGATCAGGTCGACGGCACGGCGGCGGGCGGTGGCCATGAGCCAGGCGCCCGGGTTGTCGGGGACACCGTCGCGCGGCCACTGCTCCAGGGCGGCGACCAGGGCGTCCTGGGCGAGCTCCTCGGCGATGCCGATGTCACGGACGAGGCGGGTGACGGCGGCGATGATGCGGGGGGACTCTATGCGGAAGACGGTTTCGATGGCGTGGGTGGTGTGCGTGGCGTGCGTGGCGCGCTCGGCCTGCTCGGCGCGATGGGCGTGCTGGGCATGGGTGGCGGTGGGCTGCTGTTCCACAGCCCACCATGCAACACCCCGGACGGCTTCAGGCCAAGGAATGTCAGCCCTCCGCGATCTCCCGGACCTCACAGGTCACGGTCCAGTGGTCCTCGTGCACCTTGAGGAAACGGGTCGCCCACTCCAGGGCCTCGGCCCGGTCCTTGCACTGCATGATCGCGTAACCGCCGATGACCTCCTTGGACTCGGTGAAGGGGCCGTCGGTGACGGAGATCTCGCCGCCCTGCCAGGTCACGCGGGTGCCCTGCGCGGACGGGGTGAGCCCGGCGGTGTCGAGCATGACACCGGCCTTGGTGACCTCCTCGATCAACTCGCCCATGCGCTGCATCAGCTCGGGGCTGGGACCTTCGGCGGGCATGGTGCTCTCGTCGATCCGGACGAGGGAGAGGTAGCGGGGCATGGTGACTCCTCGGTGAGTTCTGGTTCGGCAGGCCGGGTTCCGGCCCTTCACCCTTGCGTCGATCAGGACCGGCCCGGATCGACAGACTCACCGGTTTTTCTTCGAAGAATTTCCGGACGGACGTTTCCGCAGGCCAGGTCAGTCGACGAAGTCCTTGAGCTTCCCCGTGTCCAGTGTGAACCCCACCGGGTCCGGCAACTCGATCTCCGCTCCAAAGGCCCGGGTGGTGACAGAGCGGTAAACGCCGCCTTCGGGATCGGCATGGACAGTCACGCTGTCCAGATCTCGGTCGACGAGGAGGTAGACGGGGATGCCGGCGGCCGCATAGCCGTCCGGCTTCTCGATCCTGTCACGCCGGTCCGCGTCGCGGTCGTGGGAGGTGACCTCAACGACCATGAGGACGCCTGCGGGGTTGGCCCACTCACCCTCGCCCACGAAGTACTCCTCGGGGGCCAGAGCACCGTCCGGCTTGGCTCGCCCCTTGCGGTACGCCTCGACCTTGAGCCCTTGTTCCGGATAGAGGAACAACTCAGGACGATGCTGCATGCACCGCTTGAGAAGCCAGGCGACGATCTCGCCGTGGTTGCCGTCCGGCATGGGCTTGACCCCGATCTTCCCGTTCAGGAACTCCAGGCGCGCGGACTCCGGCGCGTGACGTGCGAGCTCCTCGAATTCCTCGACGAGCATCTGGGGCCGGTCGGATGTCCTGGGGGTCATGGCGTCGCCTCCTCCCCTCCATCCTGCCCCGGTTTCCGGCGGGCTGTGCTGCAAGGTCGTCATGCGTCCACTCCTTTCTGTGTACGAGGCCGGGCGCGCAGAGCCGTGCGCAGTCGCCCCGCATGGGCGTGGACCTGCTCGGCGGCGAGGACCGGCCGTCCGCCACGGCAGCCCT
This sequence comes from Streptomyces sp. NPDC047081, assembly GCF_040643775.1. Taxonomy (NCBI): domain Bacteria; kingdom Bacillati; phylum Actinomycetota; class Actinomycetes; order Kitasatosporales; family Streptomycetaceae; genus Streptomyces; species Streptomyces sp. NPDC047081. The sequence continues at coordinate 69,347 of NZ_JBEYUY010000006.1, forward strand.
CGCACAGGCCTCCGCGCAGTCGGGCACCCTCCCCCGGCTCGCCGCAGGCGGTACAGACGACCTCGTACCGCGTGCCCGGAGGCTGCGGCAGTGGCTCGGGCGGCAGCTTCGCGACGAGCCGGGCGCGTACGAATCCGTACGCGTGCGCCACCTCCTTCGGAAGCCCCGCCGACACGGCGTGCACGAGCTGCGCCTCGCTCGCGCCCCGCTCGAACCATTCCGCCGCGCTGCCCTCCAGCGCGCCGCACTCCCCCGCCGAGAGCGTCAGCCGGGGGTCGATCCGGCCGAGCCGGGCGAGCACGCCGTACGCGGCCGAACGCACCGCTTGCGGCGACGGCCTGGTGACCGGAGCCTCCCCGGCGAGCAAGGCGTCCCACCACGCGTCGTCGCGCGCGGTGCGGGAGAAGAAGGTGTGCCAGACCCAGCGGGGTTTGCCGTCGAGGGTGACCGGGCGGCGGACGCGGCGCAGATGGCCCGCCGCGGAGAGGTTGTTGAGGGCGGTACCGATGGCGCACTGGCCGTACGGGAGGTGCTTGGCCAGCGTCTTGATGGAGATGTCCGCCTCGTCGTCGAGCCGGTCGAGGTACATGGCGATCGACGCCTCACGGGCGGGGAGGTGGTCGAAGTCCCGTCCGGTGCGCGGCTCTTGGCCGGGGGCGGACTTCTTTCCGTAGCCGGGATTGGCCTTCGGGTGCGCGGACGGGCGCGGGGCAGCACTAAGCTGGGCGGCAGCCATGGATCGAGTCGCATTCGGTCTCGTGGTGAGACCCCCGCGTGGTGTTGGAGCACCCACGGGGGTCGACGCTTTCGTGGCGCACGCTACACGCTCGACACGCTATGACGCGACCCGATCACGAAAAGTCATCTCGCCTGGCCAGAAGGCGACTTGGGAGGGCGGGCGGGTTGAGCCACCCATCCATTCCTTGCAAAAGGATCTCGAATCCCGGGCCCCGAAGCTCAAGTGCCGAGGTCCGCAAGAGATTTACAGCGGGCCGGTGCGGTCAGGCCACGCCGGTCCAGAGGCGGACGGTCCCGTCCACGCCGGCGGTCACCAGGAGACTGCCGTCAGGGCTGAAGTCCATGGCGGTGACCTCGTCCATGTGACCGTGCAGGGTTCTGACGTAGGACGGGATCGCGTCCGTGGACCACACCTGGATGGTGCCGTCGGCTCGAGATCCGTAGACGTCGCCTGTAGGGGCGAAGGCAAGGACAGCCTGGCTCGGGTGGAACGCGGCAGCGGAGGAGAAGGGCATTTCTCCGGCCTCCTCGTGCCACTCGTTCCCGGCCCCGAGCTGCCACAGCCCGTTCCTGGAACCCGTGACGTAGAGGCAGTCGCCGCGCGGGCCGGCGAGCACGCCGTCCGGGTGATCGCTGTCCGCAGAGAGCTGCCCGGTCGCCAGGAGCTGGCGGTTCGATTTCCTGAACTCGGGTGCCCGGTAGGCGCTGACGCCCATCTCCTCGTCACGGACGAGCAGTTCATCCTGGCTCAGGAAGGACACCGCCCCCAGGTTGGGGTCCGTGGAGCCGATGCGTTTCAGCGTCTCAGGCAGCCCGTGGTCGCCGACACGGCCCACGATGTAGCCCGTCGAAGGGTCGGAAAAGTCGTCGTCGTAATACGTGCCGGCCAGGTAGCGGCCTTGGGGGTGGAAGGCGAGGAAATGCACCGCTCCCGTCTTCCAACGGCCCCGGAAGACGGGCTCCCGTTGTCCGACGTCCCAGAGTTCCACCTTCTTACCGCGTGCGACGGCCAGGACGCTGCCGTCGGGGTCGAAGGCCAGCGCGCGAACGGTCGAATGACGGTATTTCCCTTCGGGGAGAACCCGCTGATCGGAAACGCCGACCAGCCGTGACCCCGACAGCACACTGCCCCACCAGACCCTGCCGTCACTTGTTGCCCAGACCAACTGGTTCTGGCGAATACCAGGCCGGAATGCCACGGCGGTCACGGCCTGTCCGCTCGGATCCGCGAACACCGTCCTGCTCTCGTCCTGTTGGTGGGCGACGCCCGCGCCCGCACCGGCGAGGGCCGCCGTCAGCCCTGCCGTCAGCACGACCCTTCGGCGGATACCCTCCGGCTCCGTCCACCCCGGGGTGCGCGAAGGCCTGTTTTCGCCGACCGGCTGCCCGGCGAGCGCCTCTTGGAGCCGTATGTGCCGGAACTGGTAGGTGCCGCTGGACTGACGCAGGATCTCCCGCTGCCGGACGTCCTCGAGGAAGTCCAGCAACCGCCACGGCAGCCGGCCCCGTGCGGCCAGCCACCATCGGGCCAGCACGAAACGCGGCCAGGCACGGGTCAGAAAGACGAAGATCGCGAACACGGTTCCCGGCAACAGCATCGACGGCCCTGGGCCGTAGCCTCCCGCGTGGTAGGCATGATCCGATCGCGCCCACTCCGCCCGGAGGTAGGCACCTGTCTCGGCGTCGCCGGGCCAGCCCGGCCAACCAGTGCACCAGCGAAAGAGGAGACCTCCTGCCGACAGCCCCGCCCACAGTCCGTACATCGCGGTTATACCGAAGACCACGCCAGCCACCAGCGCACCAGCCAGGGCCGAACGACGGTCTTGCGCAACGGAGTTGGCGGCGCTGACCTGGGCAGCGCGGGAGGGGGGCGCGTTGAGCCATCCATGTGCGGCGAGGGCGAGTCCGGTGACGAAGCTCAGCGCGGCACACACGGTGAGCAGCTTGGCCAGGTCTTCGGCGCCCTGCAGCGTCCCCGGCCCGAGCGTGGTCCCCACCACGACGACGAGGGTGACTCCGCTCGCGATGGGGACGACGAACGCCGCACTCAGCACCGCTCCACTGCGGAACCCTCGTCGCAGCCTCCCCGCGGATCCGCTCGGCGACCACGAGAGCCTTCCGGGCAGCGGACTGCCCGCCGCATACCAGAGGATCGAAGCGACCAGCGCGAAGAGGCCTGCGGACCCCAGCGCCCATGCCACGATATAGCCGAACGGCGGATCCGCTGCGAAACCTGCGGTGGCCCAGACCCAGAGGACGGCCACCCCCGCGAGCAACAACCCCACGACGAGCGTGATGACCGGTCCCACCCACACGGGCAACAACCGTCCCCCGAGCAGCCACCACGCCAGATCACGCTCCCGATGCTCATGCAGATGGCTCGCCAGGAACGTCAGCCACCGCCGCGCCTGCTCAGGACTCCACCGACCGCGCTCTCTCTCCTCCCCTCCTGCGTACACCGCCTCCACCACCTGATGCGTCAGGTGATCCTCCACTGCGTACCGGCAGTCGAACCGGTCCTCGTCCAACAGCTCCGCGGGCTCCCGACCTCCGCGCTGATACACCAGCCGGGCCGTGGTCACCATCAGTGGCGTCGACAGGGCCTCGGCCAACGGTCCGGGCCGCTCATTCCGCAACCGTTCGAAGACGCCGCTCCAGTCGACGCCCGCGGGCCATGCCGCCTCACGGAGATAACCGATGACGTCGTCCGGCGAGACCGGCAGCACCTCCACCACTGGCGCCTGCCGCAGGCGAGGCGCGCCGCCCCGGATCAGTTCCTCGTACTCGACGGCACGGCACGTGACGACAGCAGGGCGGTCCGCGCCGATCGCCTGGTTGATGCCGCGGATCGCACCGCGACGGGCGGATTCCGGGATCTCGTCCAGACCGTCGAGCACCGGCAGCAGCAGTCCGTGGGAGAGCAGGATGCGCGGGATCTCCGGGTCGCCGCCGTAGTACGGGACGGCGAGGGTACGCACGATCCAGTCGTCGAGCCGCTCGCGCAGCGGGTCCCAGGAGGAGACGGGGAGCAGAACCGGAACGCGGCCGCCCTGTTCTCGGGCTCCCAGCAGGCCCAGGGTCAGCAGTATCGCCAATACCGTCTTGCCGGCGCCAGGCTCCCCGATGGCGACGAGCCGACCGTGCTCCAATCTGCTGTACCCATGGGCGAGTTGCTCGATGGAGCGGTCGAAGCGCCCGTCCAGACGGCCGTCGAGGCGCACCCTCAGCACCCGTCCGCCCGCTGCCTCCGTCCGTGGCTCGTCGGCGACCTCTCTGCCGGTCGACGCCCAGGCGATCGGCAACACGCGAGGGTCGCGCAGCCGACGGGTCTCCGCCTCCTCCAGCCACTGCGCCCTGACTGTGTGTGCCAGGTCGTCCGCGTACCCGGCGGGATCGGGAGAGGCCGGCTCCTCCCGCAGGAAGTCGAAGAGGGCCAGGAAGAGCGAAGCGATCCCGACGAACAGACCACCCACCGTGGCCACGTGATCAGACGCGTCGCTGACCAGCATCCACACAGCAAGACCGACCGACCCCGCACCGGCGGCGGCGAGAAGGCCGACGCGGACGAGGCGCCGACGCACACGCGCCCGTCGTAACGGCCCCCGAAGCACAGCACCATTATGGGCACCCAGGGCCCCTCTGGACCGCCCCTCGGGGGTAGCGCCTCAGGTCGCATCGGTGCTCAACAGGCGCACTCAGAACTCCGCATGCTCCCGTCATTTCACCTCGAACCCGAACCCCGCCTTCGCATACGGCGCCCCGATCGCCTTGGGCCCGACCAGCAGCGCCGCGTCCGTCACCACCCCCGTCGGCCGTCCCCGCAGCTCCCACACCGCCCCGTTCCCGCCGTCCTCCCCCACCGCCGCTGCGGCCAGGTCGGCGTATCCGTTGCCGTTGATGTCGAGGAGTTGGACCGCGGAGCCGAAGGCGTCGGCGAGTTCGGCCGTGCCCGGGACGGCGGGGGTGTTCTGGGTGAAGGACTGGGCGCCCTTGCCCGTCAGGCCCGTCTTCGTGCCGCGCAGGACGTCCACCGCGCCCGCGTTGTCGTCGTAACCGATCTCGGTGCCCGGGACGCCGACGGCGAGGTCGTCGATGCCGTCGCCGGTGATGTCGGCGGCGGAGACGGAGGCGCCGAAGCGGTCGACGTCGGAGGCGGTGCCGGGGACGCCGGGGGTGTCCGCCGAGAACGTCACCCAGGTGGCGCGGGGGCGCGGGCCCGCAGCCGACCCGTACACCACGGTGACCTGCGAGAAGTCCGTGCCGCCCACGGCCACGTCGGCGTATCCGTCACCGTTCAGGTCGCCCAGGGCGATGCCGCCGTCGCCGTTCGGGAGGCTGTCGTCCGGCGCCGGGGTCGGGCCCGAAGCCGAGCCGGTGTAGAAGCGGGTGCAGTAGCTGCCGTCGCCGCAGTAGACGGTGAGCGCCAGGTCGTCACGGCCGTCGCCGTTCACGTCACCCGTGGTGCCGCCCTCGATGTCGTAGTACTTGAGGTGGTCGGCGTCGAGGGCGGTCTCCGCGCCGTGCCCGCCGGTCCGCGCGAACGGGCCGTTCCACACGGTCGCCGTGCTGCCGTTCGGGTCGTCGCCGGCGGAGGGGCGGGTGCGGAAGAGGGCCAGGTCGGGCTTGTGGTCGCCGTTGAAGTCGCCGGTCTGGGTGCTGGTGGCGGGCACGGATTTCGCACCGGAGCCGGTCAGGCCCCCACGTCCACCCCAGACGATCACCGCGTCGGTCTCACCGGCCCGGTTCCCGACGACCAGATCCGCGTAACCGTCACCGTCCAGGTCCCCCCGGGACACCTGCGCCCCGAACCCCTCACCGCTCGCCGCGCTGCCCGGGATCCCGTCCGTGGAACGGGTTATGACGGTCCGTCGGGTGACCGACAGACCGTGCGGGCCGCCGTACATCACCGTCACGTATCCCGCCTTGGCGTGCCCGGCGACGGTGGCCCCGGGGGCGCCGACCACGAGATCCCCGTAACCGTCACCGTTGAAGTCCTCCCGGACGGACGCCGGCGCCGCCGCCTCCGCCTGGGTCATCGACTCCGGCGGAGTCACCCCCAGCCCGATCAGGCCCGCGACCACCGGGATCGACCAACGGGCGGGCAGAGTAAGGGAAAACACCGGGGGACCCCCTCGTTAACGGTGACATCAAGGAAGACGCGTCACCGGGGAACGGGGTTGTAACCGACCGGCGTCACCTCAGCGCAGCGACTCCCACAGCTCGCTCGCCGCCGGCTCCTTCGCCACCACCCGGTTGTGGTCCGACGGGGCCGTGACCACCGGCATCGTCACCGTTTTCACCGAGTCGGCGGAGAGGCTCTCCAGGCTTCGGCCCAGGCCCACCAGCTCGCTGATCGAGTCCAGGCCGGTGTCGGTGGTGAGGCTGCTGGTGACCGCCTGGGCGACCTCGTACAGCTTCGCCGGGTCGGTGAGCAGGTTCGTCGAGGCCATCTGCTTCAACAGGGCCTTCACCAGCTTCTGTTGGAGGCCTATGCGGCCCAGGTCGCTGCCGTCGCCTATGCCGTGCCTCGTGCGGGCGAGAGCGAGGGCCTGCTTGCCGTTGAGGTGATGGGTGCCCGCCTTGAGGTGCAGGTGGCTGTCGTCGTCGTCGATGTCCTCGTCGGTCGTGACCGTGACCCCGCCCAGCGCGTTCACGAGCTTCGCGAAGCCCGAGAAGTCGATCTCGATGTAGTGGTCCATGCGGACGTTGGTGATCGACTCGACCGTCTTCACCGCGCACACCGGCCCGCCCACCGAATAGGCGCTGTTGAACATCGCGTTGTACGCCACCGCCGTGGAGCCGCCGGACTTCAGCGGGCAGGACGGCCGCGTGACCAGCGTGTCGCGCGGGATGCTGACGATCGTGGCCTTCTTACGCCCCGCGTCGATGTGCACCACCATCGCCGTGTCGGAACGCGCCCCGGAACTGCTCCCCCCGCCCAGCGCCTTGTTCTCCTTGCCGCTGCGCGAGTCCGAGCCCAGGACCAGGATGTTCAGCGAACCGGTGGGCAGCGGCGTCGCCGAGGCGGACGCGGACGCGGATGCCGACGGGGTCGTCACACCCTTCGCCGGGCGGTCGTCGCCGAGCGCCTGGTCGATGTCGACGCTCTTGATGTTGCTGTCGAGGTGCCAGTACGCCAGTCCCGCCGCGCCCGCGGCCAGCACCAGCAGGCCCGCCAGGGTGAAGCCGGCGATCTTCAGTACGGTCGACCGCCGGCCCCTGGGTCTGCCCGCGTCGCCGCTCTCCTCGTGTCCCTCAAGGTGTCCCGTCACGGGCAGGAACGTAAGTCCGAATTATTAGGAGATTGTTAGCGACGACCGCGAGCGACGGTTTTCTTCGGAAAATCTCACGCTTCTCAGCGGCCCGTCAGGTGAGGGTCACGGTCGGTACGGGGTTGCTGCCGCTCCACGATCCGTTGAAGCCGAAGGTCACCGAGCCGCCGCTCGGCACCGTCCCGTTGTACGACGCGTTCGCGCAGCTCACCGCCGAGCCGCTCTGCGTGCACGTCGCGTTCCACGCCTGCGTGATCTGCTGCCCGGCCCCGAAGGTCCAGCCCGCCCGCCAGGAGGACAGGGCGGCCGTCCCCGAGCAGGCGATCGTCACCTGTCCCGTGAAGCCGGTGGCCCACTGACTCGTCACGCTGTACGTCGCCGAGCAGCCGTCCGTCGACTGGGTGCCGCCGAGCGCCTGGGCGATCGCGTAGTACGCCGGTTTCGGCGCGTAGTTCTCGTCGTACGGCGTCGCGGCCCCGTACCCCGGGAAGGTGCTCGGCACCCAGGAGTCGGAGTCGGTGAAGCCCCAGACGGTGACGCCCGCGCACCGGGTCACCGCGACGCACGCGGCGAGCACCGACTTGTAGTCGGCGGCCTGCTGGGCGAGCTTCGTGCTGTCCGACGGCAGCGCCATGCGTACGTCCAGTTCGGTGATCGCCACGTCCACGCCGAGGTCGGCGAAGCGCTGGATGTTCTGCTGGAGCGTGGCGGGGACCTGGCCGAGGATCAGGTGGGCCTGGAGGCCGACTCCGTCGATCGGGATTCCGCGGCTCTTGAGGTCCTTCACCAGGTTGTACAGGGCGGTCGACTTCGCGTTGACGCCCTCGACGTTGTAGTCGTTGATGTACAGCCTGGCGTCCGGGTCGGCGGCCCGCGCCCAGGTCAGGGCGTTGGCGATGTAGTCCGCGCCGAGGCCGTTGTACCAGAGGGTGGAGCGGTAGGTGCCGTCCTCGTTGAAGGGTTCGTTGACGACGTCCCAGGCGGCGATCCTGCCCTTGTAGCGGCCGACCTCGGTGCTGATGTGGTTCTGGAGGAGGCTGCCGAGCTGGGCGGAGGTCCAGCTGCCGTTCGTCAGCCAGCTGGGGTTCTGGCTGTGCCAGACCAGGGTGTGGCCGCGCACCTGCTGGTTGTGGGCCTGCGCGAAGGCGACGATCTGGTCGGCCTCGGTCCAGTTGAAACTGCCCTGGGCCGGCTCGACCGAGCCCCACTTCATGGCGTTGCCGGGGGTGAGCGAGTTGAACTGGGCGCCGGCGATGTCCCCGTAGCTGCCGGTCAGCTTGGACCCGGTGACCGCCGTACCGATGACCTTGCCCTTGGCGGCGGCGAGGTCGCGGAGGGGGGTGTCGGCGGCGTGCGCCGCGGGCGCCGTGAACAGCACGGCGACGCTGGTGACGAGTGCCGCCAGGGATAAGCCCGTTCTCAGAGATCGCATTGCGGGTACCTCCGAAAGTTTCGGCTGAACAACCGATTGGCTTCGGAGCAGTGTGGGGCGACCCACAACAGCCGTCAATACAGACCCGCTAAACGGCAGGAGCCGCCGCCGTGCTCGAACGCACCACCAGACTCGTCGCCAGCTCCACCCGCGTCGCCACCGGCGCCTGGTCCTCCCGCCCCAGGTCCAGCACCAGCTTCGCCGCGGCCTCGGCCATCTCCGTCAGCGGCTGCCGTACGGTCGTCAACGGCGGCCCCACCCAGCGCGCCACCGGCAGGTCGTCGAAGCCGACCACACTCAGGTCCTCCGGAATCCGCAGCCCCAGCTCGCGCGCGGCCTCGTAAAGACCGAGCGCCTGAAGGTCGTTGAGGGCGAAGACGGCGGTCGGCCGGTCCGGGCGGCGCAGCAGTTCCAGACCCTGGCGGTAGCCGGTCTCGTGGTGGAAGTCGCCGGTGGCGATGAGCGACGGGTCGACCGGGAGCCCGGCGGTTTCGAGGGCGGCCCGGTAGCCGTCCACACGCGCGCGGCTGCACATCATGTGGGACGGACCCGTGATCGCGCCGATGCGGGTGTGGCCGAGTTCCACCAGGTGCCGGGTGGCGGCGAGGCCTCCCTGCCAGTTGGTCGCGCCGATCGAGGGCACGTCGACGCCCGGGTCGCCCGCCGGGTCCATCACCACGAACGGGATGGAGCGGCTGGTCAGCAGCGCCCGCTGGGACTCGTCGAGGCCGGACAGGACGAGGATCACACCGTGCGGGCGGCGCGCGGCGACCTGGTCGGCCCAGGTGCGGCCGGGGGTCAGCCGCCCGGCGCTCTCGCTCAGCACCACGCTCAGGCCGGTGTCCCGGGCCACGTTCTCCACGCCCCGGATCACCTCCATCGCCCAGGCGCTCTCCAGCTCGTGGAAGACCAGGTCGAGCAGGGGCGAGCGGCTGGCCTCGGCTCGTCGGCGCCGGTAGCCGTGCGCACGCAGCAGTTCCTCGACCCGGGTGCGGGTGGCCGGGGCCACGTCCGCACGGCCGTTGAGGACCTTCGAAACAGTCGGCGCGGACACGCCGGCCTCACGGGCGATCTCGGCGAGGGTGGCGGTCTGTGTCGACCGGCCTGTCGTCGCGGTTGTCGTCCGTGTTTCAACGGGCTCGGGGGGCGTCATGGCGGCGATCGTATCCCTGCGCGACCTCTTGACGAACCCTTGCGCCCGGCCTAGGTTCCCGGAACATTCGATACTTACAACGAAACATTCGCAGTCAGCATTCGTGAGAGGGCCGCACCCCACTCGACAAGAGCAGGAGTTTCATGACCACCGCCCCTTGGCGTGACCCCGCCCTGCCCGCCGACTCCCGCGTCGACGACCTCCTCTCCCGGATGACCCTCGAGGAGAAGACCGCCCAGCTCTACGGCGTCTGGGTGGGCGCCGACACCGACGGCGACGGGGTCGCCCCGCTGCAGCGCGAGATGTCCTCCGACTACGACTGGGACGAGCTGATCACCCACGGCCTGGGTCAGCTCACCCGCCCCTTCGGCACGGCCCCGGTGGACCCGGCGCTGGGCGCGCAGGCACTGGCCCGCGCCCAGCGCCGTATCGCCGCCGCGGGCCGCTTCGGCATACCCGCGCTCGCGCACGAGGAGTGCCTGGCCGGCTTCACCACCTGGCGGGCCACCGCCTACCCGGTACCGCTCGCCTGGGGCGCGAGCTTCGACCCCGGGCTGGTCGAGGAGATGGCCCGCGCCATCGGCCGCGACCTGCGCTCGGTCGGCGTGCACCAGGGGCTCGCCCCGGTCTTGGACGTCGTACGGGATCCGCGCTGGGGCCGCGTCGAGGAGACCATCGGCGAGGACCCGTACCTGGTCGGCACGGTCGCCACCGCGTATGTACGGGGCCTGGAGTCGGCCGGGATCGTCGCCACGCTCAAGCACTTCGCGGGGTACGCCTCCTCGGCGGGCGCCCGCAACCAGGCACCGGTGCGGGCCGGCGTGCGGGAGTTCGCGGACATCGTGCTGCCGCCCTTCGAGCTGGCGCTGCGCGAGGCCGGGGCGCGCTCAGTGATGGCCGCGTACACGGACACGGACGGCGTCCCGGCCTCGGCCGACCCCGGCCTGCTGACCCAACTCCTGCGCGAGGAGTGGGACTTCACCGGCACGGTGGTCTCCGACTACTTCGGCATCGGCTTCCTGCAGAGCCAGCACCGGGTGGCCGGCACGGAGGCGGAGGCGGCGCACGCGGCGCTCGCGGCCGGCCTGGACGTCGAGCTGCCCACCCTGAAGTGCTACGGCACACCGCTCGTCGAGGCGGTACGGGCGGGCGAGATCCCCGAGTCCCTGATCGACCGGGCGGCCCGCCGGGTGCTGCTCCAGAAGTGCGAACTGGGCCTCCTGGACGAGGACTGGACCCCGGAGCCGACCGCCCCCATCGACCTCGACTCGGCGTCGAACCGCGCCATCGCCCGCCGTCTCGCCGAGGAGTCGGTGGTCCTCCTCGACAACCCCGACGGCCTGCTCCCGCTGGCCCCCGACACCCGGATCGCGGTCGTCGGCCCACGCGCCGCCGACGCCCTCGCCATGCTGGGCTGCTACTCCTTCCCCTCCCACGTCCTCACCCACCACCCCGAGATCCCGATGGGCATCGAGATCCCGACGGTCATCGAGGCCCTGCGCGCCGAACTCCCGGACGCCAAGGTGACGTTCGCCGAGGGCTGCGGGGTCGACGACCCGGACCCGGCCGGCTTCGAGGAGGCGGTGGCGCGGGCGGCCGAGGCGGACGTGTGCGTGGCGGTCCTCGGCGACCGGGCGGGCCTGTTCGGGCGGGGCACCTCGGGAGAGGGCTGCGATGTGACGGACCTTCACCTTCCGGGCGTGCAGGGCGACTTGCTGGACGCCCTGGTCGCCACCGGCGTCCCGGTGGTCCTGGTCCTCCTCACCGGCCGGCCGTACGCACTGGGCCGCTGGCACGGCCAACTCGCCGCCGTAGTACAGGCGTTCTTCCCGGGCGAGGAGGGCGGCCCGGCGGTCGCGGGCGTCCTGTCCGGCCGCGTGAACCCGTCGGGGCGGCTCCCGGTGAGCGTCCCGCAGGTGCCGGGCGGCCAGCCGTGGACGTACCTCCAACCGCCTCTGGGCCTCGCGGGCGAGGTCAGCAACCTCGACCCGACTCCGCTGTACCCCTTCGGACACGGGCGCTCGTACACGACCTTCAGCTGGGAGTCGGACTCCACGGGGGCGGAGATCGGCACGGACGGCTCGTACGACGTCTCGGTCACGGTCCGCAACACCGGCGGCCGGCCGGGCGCGGAGGTCGTACAGCTGTATCTGCACGACCCGGTGGCGAGCGTGACGCGTCCGGACGTACGGCTGATCGGTTACCGGCGGCTGGAGTTGGCGCCCGGCGAGGCGGCCCGGGTCACCTTCGCCTTCCACGCGGACCTGTCGGCGTTCACCGACCGTTCAGGTGCGCGGGTGGTCGAACCCGGCGCGCTGGAACTACGGTTGGCGAAATCGAGCACGGACGTACGGCACACCGCCCGGCTGAACCTCGTGGGACCGACGAGGGTGCTCGGCACGGACCGGCGGCTGTTGTGCGGGACGGAGGTGTCGGGGCCGGTGTGATCCCCGGCCCGGGGGACGCGGGGTCCGATGCACAGGTACGTGTACCACGAGTTGGCGGCCGGGGTGACGTGGCTGGCCGGCGCTCTGATCGGGTGGACGGCCGCGGTGGTGGTGCGGGGGAGCGTGCCCGTGGGCGGCGACACCGTGCTCAAGGTGATCGCCTACACGGCCGGATGCCTCGCGGTGCTGACGCTGCTGCACGTCTCGGGGATCAGGTGGGTCAGCGGGATACGGGACCTGCGGGGCGCGGTCCCCCTGCCGAGCGACGCCCGGCTCCCCCGCCCCGCCCCGTTCCACGTACTCCTTTCCCCGCCCTACGTGCTCCTCTTCCTGGCTCCGGTCCTGCTCACGTACTTCTGGCCGGACGACTCGCTGATCGCCTTCCTGCTGCCCATGGACTGGCTGGCCAGGGCAGCGGCGGCCGTCTGGTTCGAGCGCAGGACCGGCCGGCGGGTGTGGCGGGGGTACCACCACCAGGAACCGTGGCGCCTGACGTACTCCCCCACCACCAAGTGACCGGCACCCCTTACCAGAAGAGAATCCGGAACCGGCCACCCCGGAAGATGTAACGGGCGTAGCAGCCGCTGGCCGCGGCGACCAGCGCGCTCAACAGAAAGCCACCGAAGTCACCGTCCCTCAGCCCCTTCATCCCGGCGACGACACCGGCCACCGCGACCAGACACCAGAACCCGCCGAACACCGCACGCGACAAGCTCTCCCGCGCCCCGAGCGGAGGCCCGGGCGCCCGGTCCGGCACGGGCGGCCCGACCGGCATGGGCGGCACCGAGGGCACCGGCGGCACCCCGCCCGGCTCGGGGCGGGCGTCGGGGGAACCGTGCACGGAGTCACTCATGACGTTCCCCCTCCCCTACTCGCCGTCGTCCCGGCCGTCGGCCGGTCTGGACCCCGTCGTGCCGAAGGCGGCGGCCAGCAGGTAGAGCACCGCTCCCGCCGGGATGATGAAGACGCCGACCGGGAAGTAGTACGTGCCTGAGGTCTGCTTGGCGACATAGACGCCGTAGACCAGCAGGAACGCGCCGCCGATCACCGACCAGGCCCTGTCCTTCACCGCGACCTTCGGCAACATGAGCCCGCACACCAGAAGCACGGCCCCCGAGATCACGGAGAAGACTTCGTAGACACCCCAATGCATGACTGATCCCCCCACTTTCAGAACTGACCCTTGTACTGCTCGATCACCGCACCCAGCGACTCGCTCGGGTGGTAGCTGCACTCGTAGCGGATGGCCGGCAGCGCGAGTGGGCTGCCGAAGCCGCCGAGCCCCTTGGACGTGGCGATGTCGACGAGCGCCTGGGACTCGGTCCCCTGGTCCGCGTTCAGGAACTCCTTGCAGGTCGAGGACGCGGAGAGCCCGTCGCCCCCGCTGCCGCCGCCGATGACGGCCGGGATGCCCTTGAACACGAGGAGGAGCAGCACCACGACGCCCACGGCCATCAGCACGTACCGCCCAAGAGGGTTCTCCTGGTTGACGTCCCCCTCGTACGTGTCGCCGTCCCGGTGCTGGGTGACGTCCCCCTCGTAGATCGAACCGTCCCCGTTCACCACCCGGTTGTGGTCGCCGTACGTGTCCCGCCGGTCCCCGATCCGCGCGTCGCCGTCGCCGCCGATGCTGATCGACCTGACGCTCACCCCGGCCGGCCGCTCGGCCTTCGCGTCGCGCACCGCCCCGGCGAGCGCGAGCCTGAAGTCGCCGTCCTCCTCGGCCTCCTGTCGCAACAGGTACTCGACGAGGGAGCTGTTGGCCGGGTCGCGGGTGAAGTCCTCCCACTCCCGCCCGTTCCCCCTGCCGCGCAGCCGGTCCGCGACCAGATCCGACAGCAGTCGGGTCGCCACCCCCTGCGCCACTTCCCCCGCGCCCGCGGCCGCCGACGACATGGCATGCGTCAGAATCCGGACAGCCTCGACCGCCATTTCTCCCACCTGCATTGGCCCCCCAGCCCTTTCCCCCAGTTGGCATGCGTCGGCCGACAGCACATTCGAGCCGTCATGGGACGGAATCGGCCAGAAGGCGCATACCGAGAATGAGGAATGTATTGGTCCGGACCGTGGGCAGATGGGAGAAGTCGTCCGGCTTTACGCAAGTGAGATATGTAACAGGGTAGATAGGCATACGACATATGCCGCTCATGTCCGTAACGGGCGGACGGAGTCAGTCGGCCGCCACTGACTCGAACCGCCACCGATGCACCGCCCGCATGACCAACTCCCCGTCCGGCTCGGGGAGTTCGGGCAGCTCGGCGTCGTACGGCGCGTCCCACCAGGTGATGACCAGGACCCGGTCCTGGGGTGCGCGGAAGGTCTCCCGGCGCAGGGGCTCGGGCGTCAACTGCTGTGCCCGTGCCCAGGTCAGCAGGTCCTCGCCCCGGCCTTCCGCCGCCCGTGCCTCCCACATGAGGGCGACCGTCACGAGTAGAGGTTCTCCTTGCTGACCTCGTGGACGTGGTCGTGACCCGGGACATGCGGGTCGGTCACCGGCAGGGAGGAGTCCGCCGACAGGTCCCAACTGGAGGCGGCGCGGCCGCGGGCCACCATCTCCGCACCCAGCGCGGCCACCATCGCCCCGTTGTCCGTGCACAACTTGGGCCTCGGTACCCGGAGTTGGATGCCCGCCTTCTCGCAGCGCTCCTGCGCCAGCGCCCGCAGCCGCGAGTTGGCGGCCACGCCGCCGCCGATCATCAGGTGCTCGACGCCCTCGTCCTTGCACGCCCGTACGGCCTTGCGGGTCAGCACGTCCACGACCGCCTCCTGGAACGAGGCCGCCACATCACGCACCGGCACCTCCTCCCCCGCCGCCCGCTTCGCCTCGATCCAGCGGGCCACGGACGTCTTCAGACCGGAGAAGGAGAAGTCGTACGCGGGGTCGCGCGGCCCGGTCAGGCCGCGCGGGAAGGCGATGGCCGACGGGTCGCCCTCCTTGGCGTACCGGTCGATGACCGGACCGCCGGGGAAGCCGAGGTTGAGCACGCGCGCGATCTTGTCGAAGGCCTCGCCCGCCGCGTCGTCGATGGTCGCGCCCAGGGGCCGTACGTCCGAAGTGATGTCCGTGGACAGCAGCAGGGACGAGTGCCCGCCGGAGACGAGCAGCGCCATCGTCGGCTCGGGCAGGGCGCCGTGCTCCAGCTGGTCGACGCAGATGTGGGAGGCGAGGTGGTTGACGCCGTAGAGGGGCTTGCCGAGCGCGTAGGCGTACGCCTTCGCCGCGGACACGCCGACCAGGAGCGCGCCGGCGAGACCGGGGCCCGCCGTGACCGCGATGCCGTCCAGGTCCTTCGCACTGACGCCCGCCTCCTTCAGCGCGCGGTCGATCGTCGGGACCATCGCCTCCAGGTGGGCGCGGGAGGCGACCTCCGGCACGACGCCGCCGAAGCGGGCGTGCTCGTCGACGCTGGAGGCGACGGCGTCGGCCAGCAGCGTGGTGCCGCGCACGATGCCGACGCCGGTCTCGTCGCAGGAGGTCTCGATCCCCAGGACCAGGGGTTCGTCAGCCATGGATCTCGGTTCCTTGTACGGAGGTTGATGGGTCTGTCAGCCGCATGACCAGGGCGTCCACGTTGCCCGGCTGGTAGTAGCCGCGTCTGAAACCGATGCCCTCGAAGCCGAAGCGCTCGTAGAGCTTCTGGGCGCGGATGTTGTCGATCCGGCACTCCAGCATCACTTCGGCGCACTCGAAGGCGGTGGCGGCCCGCAGCAGCTCGGTCAGCAGCAGGCCGCCGAGGCCGGTGCCCCAGTGGTCGCGGGCGACGGCGATGGTCTGGATGTCGGCCAGGTCCCCGGAGGCGGCGAGGCCCGCGTAGCCGACGATCCGGCCGCCGTCCTCGGCGACGAGGTACCGTCGCGTCGCCTCGGCGCCGCGCGCGTGGGCCAGCTCGGACCAGAACATGCCCCGGGACCAGGCGTCCTCGGGGAAGAGGTCCTTCTCCAGCTCCAGCACGGGATCGATGTCCCACCAGCGCATCTCGCGCAGCCGAGGGGTCACGGGTGTGGTCACTTGGGGGTGACCACCTTGTAGTTCTTGGGGACCTGGGCGTCGGGCCGGCGCAGGTAGAGCGGCCGGGGCGCCGGCAGCTCCTCGCCCGCGGCGAGCTTCTCGGCGGCGAGGCCCGCGAGGGCCGCGGCCGACACGTGCTCGGGCTCGTGGGCGTCCGGGAAGGTGTCCGGGTACAGCAGCGCGCCCGCGCCGACGGCCGGCAGACCCTTGACCTGCTCGGCGATGTCGGCGGGCCGGTCGACGGCCGGGTCGGTCAGCCGGGTCCGGGAGTCGGCGTACCGCGCCCAGTAGACCTCCTTGCGTCGGGCGTCGGTCGCCACGACGAAGGGGCCCTGGCCGATGTCGGCCGCGAAGGCGAGGCCGTCGAGGGTGCAGACGCCGTGCACGGGCACGCCGAGGGCGAGCCCGAAGGTGTCGGCGGTCATCAGCCCGACGCGCAGGCCCGTGTACGGACCGGGCCCGATCCCTACGACGATGCCGGTGACGGCGTCGAGCCTCAGTCCGGCCTCGGCGAGCACCCGGTCGACGGCCGGCAGCAGCAGCTCCCCGTGCCGGCGCGCGTCCACCTGACTCGACGAGGCGATGACGTCCGTGCCGTCGTGCAGGGCGACGGTGACGGCCGGGGTGGCGGTATCCAGAGCGAGCAAGAGCACGCAAACAGCCTACGGCGCTTCGGGCCGCGGCATTGCCGCCCGGCTGGTACCCGTCTGTGCTGCTACGGTCGCCGGGATGCACGGCGTACGAGGCGATGGGTCAGGTGGGCGACGGTGGCGAACGGCAGCTCCGGATTCGTGTTCGGGCTCACCACGGCGGCGCTCGTGACGGTCGGGGTCCTCGGCTACCAGGCCTCCGCGACCGTCCCCGCGGACCTGGGCAAGCCGCACGCGAGCGCCTCCCCGGCGGCCGCCGTCAAGGCACCGCGCGACAAGAGGAACCCCACCGCCCTGCCGGGGAACTCCGGCACCGGCGAGCGGGTCGTGTACTCGCTGGACGACGACCGCGTCTGGCTGGTCGACGCCCGCAACAAGGTCACCCGCACCTTCACCGTCACCCCCGGCAGCGTCGACCCGCTCCCGGGCGCCTATCCGGTCACGTCCCGCTCGAACACGATCACCGGCACCGACGGCACCCCCATCGAGCACGTGGTCCGCTTCGCGAACGTGGACGGCGTCGCGGTCGGCTTCAGCGCGGCGGTGAAGAAGGCCAAGTCGGCCCCCGACCCGGGCGTCCGCACGGGCGGCGTCCGCGAGTCCCGCGAGGACGGCGACGCGATGTGGGCGTTCGCGACGATCGGCGCGAACGTGGTCGTGATCCGCTAGGCCGCTTCCCTGCCCTGCTGCACCGGTCGCCGTGGCACCTCGGGGTCGGGGAGCCGGGGCGGGGTCGAAATCGCGCTGGCCGCGGCGCACGACGCCAGCAGCTCGCGCATGGACACGCCCGCGACGACGGCGTACGGCTTCTGCTCGTTGCTCTCGGTGGCCGGCATGGACGCCTCCTGAGGACCCGGGGGCGGGCGTAGTTAGGTAGACCTAACTACGAGCTGGGTACCATGTGACCACGCGCAAGACGCCGAATGCAATATCTTGCCGACGTCTTGTCGGAAACGTTCACGGAAATGTCCGTACGTCAGGCCCGGGCCTGGGGGCGTCAGGCGGACAGCACGCTCAGGTCCACCGTCGCCCAGCGCTCCCCGAGCCCCGTCACGGTCACGTGCCGCACCTCGTCCGTCGTGTCGCCGACGGCCCGGTGGATGACGACGTTCAGCCGGTCGTCGGTCAGCTCCTCGACCTTGCCCTCGCCCCACTCGACGACGATCACCGAGTCGGACAGCGAGACGTCCAGGTCGAGGTCCTCCATCTCGTCCAGGCCGCCGCCCAGCCGGTACGCGTCGACGTGTACGAGCGGCGGACCGTCACCCAGGGAGGGATGCACCCGGGCGATCACGAAGGTCGGCGAGGTGACCGCGCCCCGGACCCCCAGCCCCTCGCCGAGCCCGCGGGTCAGCGTCGTCTTGCCCGCGCCGAGCTCGCCGTTGAGCATCACGAGGTCACCGGCGCGCAACAGCTTGGCGAGCCGACGGCCCAGGTCGAGCATCTGCTCGGGAGACGTGACGGTCAGCTGGGTCTCAACCGGGTTGTGCGGTGCTGCTGGTGCTTCCATAGCCACCCACGGTAGCCCCTGCCGGCACGGCACCCGCACGGGTGAGGAGGTCGGCGAGCCGGTCGGTCACCACTTCCGGGTGTTCCAGCATCACCAGGTGCCCGGCGTCCGGAACCAGCACCAGCTCGGCGTCCGGCAGCAGGTCGGCGATGGCCTCGCTGTGCTCGCTGGGCGTGACGAGGTCGCCGATCCCGGCCAGCACGAGCACCGGCAGGTCCGCGAAGTGCGCGAGCGCCTCGGTCTTGTCGTGGTCGGTGAACGCCGGGTAGAACTCGGCGACCACGTCGATCGGCGTCCCCTCGATCATCCGCTCGGCGAACCGCGCGATGGCCGGGTCGACGTCCCGCGAGGCGAACGAGTACCGCTTGATGATCCCGGCGAACAGGTCGGCGGTCGCCCGCCGCCCCTTCTCCACCAGCGCGGCCTGCTGCCCCAGCGCCTTCAGCACGCCCGGCAGCACCCGCCGTACGGCATTCACACCCGCGACGGGCAACCCGAAGTTGACCTCGCCGAGCTTCCCGGAGGACGTACCGACGAGGGCGACCGCGACGACCCGGTCGCGGATCAGCTCGGGGTACTGGTCGGCCAGCGCCATCACGGTCATGCCGCCCATGGAGTGCCCGACGAGCACGATCGGCCCGTCCGGCACGGCCGCGTCGATCACGGCCTTCAGATCGCGCCCCAGCTGGTCGATGTCGACCGGCACCCCGTCCTGCACCTGCCGCACGCCCCGCCCGGACCGACCGTGGCTGCGCTGGTCCCAGTGCACGGTCCGCACCACACCCCGCAGGGCCGCGCGCTGGAAGTGCCAGGAGTCCTGGTTGAGGCAGTAGCCGTGGCTGAAGACGACGGTGACGGGAGCGGGTGCCTTACGTCCGAACAGGCGCCGGCGGCGCGGGCTGAGCGGCGGTACGGCGGCCGGGTCGACGTCGTCGACCTCGTAGTACAGCTCCGTGCCGTCGTCGGCGTACGCCTTGCCGGGTGTGCCGCGCAGTGAGCCGTACGGTCCCGTCGAGTCGAGCGCGAGCCGTGCCTTCTTCCTCATCCCGCGGCCGACGGTGAGCCGCTCGATGGCGACGCCGGCCGCGGCCCCGGCCGCCACCACGCCTATCGCGGCGCCCGCGATACCGGTCGCCCTGCGCCAGTTCCCGGCCGCCCCCGTGGCGGAGGCGACGGCTGCGACGGCCTCCGCACTGCTCTCGCTCACGTACCGCTCCTTCTTCGCCGGACTCTCGTTCGCTGGGTCGGGTGATGCAGGTGTTACTGATGTTGCCTGTTGTTACACGTGTTGCTCGCATCGCCGGTGCTGTACCGCAGCCGGTCGGTGCCGACGGCCCCTTGTGCCGCTTACCCGCTTTGTTCCTCATTCACGTAGACGCGGGGAACGCGCGTTCCGATGCGCGTGACGATCTCGTACGCGATGGTGCCCGCGGCCTGCGCCCAGTCCTCGGCGGTGGGCTCGCCCCGGTCGCCGGGCCCGAACAGGACCGCCTCGGCGCCGGCTTCCGGCTCGTCCCCGCCGAGGTCGACGACGAACTGGTCCATCGCGACCCGCCCCGCGACGGTCCGCCACTTGCCGCCGACCAGGACGGGTCCGGTGCCGGAGGCGTGCCGCGGGATGCCGTCGGCGTAACCGACCGGGACCAGGCCGAGGGTCGTCTCGCCGGGGGTGACGTACTTGTGCCCGTAACTCACGCCGTGACCGCCCGGAACGTGCTTCACCAGGGCGATGTTCGCCGCGAGCGTCATCACGGGCCGCAGTCCGAAGTCGGCGGGGGTGCCGACCTCGGGGCTCGGCGAGATGCCGTAGAGCGCGATCCCGGTCCGTACGAGGTCGAAGTGGGTGTCGGGCCGGGTGAGGGTGGCGGGCGAGTTGGCGATGTGCCGCACCTCGGGGCGGACGCCCCGCTGCTCGGCGTACGCGACCATCTCCCGGAAGAGGCCGAGCTGGTGGTCGATCGAGGGATGCCCGGGTTCGTCGGCGCAGGCGAAGTGCGACCAGAGCCCGGTGACGCGCAGGAGTCCCGCGCGCTCGGCCTCGACGGCCGCGCCGACGAGCTCGGCCCAGTCGGCGCCCGGCTGACAGCCGTTGCGCCCGAGCCCGGTGTCACCTTTGAGCTGCACGCGCGCGACAAGGCCGGCCTCGCGGGCCGCCGCGGTGACCTCCGCCAGCGCCCACATGTCGCTCACCGACACGTCGATGTCGGCCTCGACGGCCTCCCGCCAGGGCCCGCCCGGCGTCCAGAGCCAGCACATGAGCCGCCCCCGCAGCCCGGCCGCCCGCAGCGCGAGCGCCTCCTCGGGCGTGGCGGTCCCGAGCCAGCCGGCCCCCGCCTCGACGGCGGCCCGAGCACAGGCCACCGCCCCATGCCCGTAAGCATCCGATTTCACGACAGCCATGAGCTGCGCACCCGGCGCGAGGGCGCGCAGGGCACGCACATTGCCCCGCAGGGCGGCCAGATCGATCTCGGCACGGGCCCGCAGGGACGCGGCAGGGGCAGCAGCAGTCTCACTCATGACGCCCCCAGTGTCTCAGAGGGGTCGGACACTCCTGCCGGACGCCTAAGCGCTCCGCTGGAAGAGCAGCGAGATGTTGTCGGTCGACCGCGGCGCCGTCGTGGCTGGTCGCTCCCCCACGCTCGGCTTCGCTCGCGCGGGGGGACCCTCATCGCGGCGGTAGCCGCACATCGACACAGCCCCGCGCCCCTGGCGGCGTTGCCGCTGCATCGTCTTGCGGCTCCGCCGCGGGGCAGCCGACTTCCCCAGGACCGCTCAGGCACCCGGCCGCCGACCCCACACGTACACCCGGTCGCCCTTCTTCAGCACCCCCCACAGCTTCTTCGCGTCCCCGAACCGCAGGTTGACGCACCCCCACGACCCCACGGTGGTGTAGATGCTCCCGTAGACGGCATGAAAGGCCTGCCCGCCGTCGAAGAACTGGGCATACGGCATGGGCGAGTTGTACAGCGTCGACCAGTGGTTCTTGTGCCGCCAGTAGACCTTGTGCCACCCGGGCCGGGTCCGGTGCCCAGCCCGCCCGCTCCGCATCGGCACGGGCCCGAAGACGACCTTCTTCCCCTTCTGCACCCAGGTCAGCTGCCGGCTGAGATCGACACAGACGACGCGATACGAACGCACGGGGCACTTCCCGGCCGCGTTGGGATTCTTCCTGGCCCCGATGAGCTGCATGGTGGCCCAGGTGACGGGCCCGGCGAACCCGATGGCGGGCTTGATCCTGTACTTCACCTGGAACTTCCGGATGGCCCGGCAGTCCGCCGCCGACTGCTTCCCGTCCACCTTCAGCTTCAGCCACCGCTCGACACCGCGCTGATAGGGCCCGGTCCGCTTGCTGCACGCGACCTTCCCGACGGCGTCCCCGAGCGGCACGTACTCGACGAGGTCGTACGTCCCCACCGCCGCGTCCCGCGGCTCGACGGCATCCTCTGCGGCACTGGGCGCGTACACCTTCGGCGCGAGCACCTGGTCGGGCGTGTCGATCTGCCAGGGCTGAGCGGGCCCGGGCGCGACACCGGGAACGAGCTCGGCCTCCGGGCCAGGGGCGGGGATCGGGGGCGCGGGGGCGGCGAGTGCCTCGGTGCCGAGGGGGAGGACGGTGAGGGCGGCGAGCACGACGGCGGCACCGCGACAGGCGGCATGTCGGGTGACACGTCCGGTGACACGTCCTGTGGTACGCCCGGTGATTCGTCCGGTGACACATCTACTGATACGTCTGCTGATCATGCGATCAGAGAAACGTGCGGGTATGGGGATGCCGGGGCGGCGCGCGGCCGGGTCACCCTTATTCAGGCCGCCGAGTCACCCTTATTGAGGAGCGAGCCTAGGCTGGAATCAGGAGGTGGCGGACATGTTGGCAGAAACACCCCTGAACGCCGTGATCCCCGCAAGCGACCTCGACAGGGCCAAACACTTCTACGGCGACACACTCGGCCTCAAGCTCGTCCTCGACGGCAGCGACTTCGCGGTCTTCGAGTCGGGCGGCGTCCAGTTCTCCCTCTACTCGACCCCGAGCGGAGGCAAGGCCGCCCACACACTGGCCACCTGGCTGGTGACCGACCTCAACACGGAGATGACGGACCTGCGCGGCCGCGGCGTCACGTTCGAGGACTACGACCAGCCCGGCCTCAAGACGGTGAACGGGGTCGCGGAGGACGACGGGATGCGGGCGGCGTGGTTCAAGGACAGCGAGGGGAACATTCTTTGCGTGACGCAGCAGGCGTAGTCGGGGCCGCGCGATAGGAGCGTGCGGTAGGGGCCTTGCAGTGGGGCCCGGCCCGGTAGGGGACATTCGGGGATCAGAGGGTCAGTCTCGGAGGTCCCGTGTGTCCCGCACATCCCGCCAGGCCCCCGGAATCGCCTCCGCGACGTCGTGCGCGCCGGCCGGAGCACCGTCGGCGGCGAACCTTCCGGCCAGCCCGTGCAGATAGGCACCCACGCTCCCCGCGTCCAGGGCGGACAGCCCGGCCGCGAGCAGGGACCCGGTGAGCCCCGACAGCACGTCTCCGCTGCCGGCGGTGGCGAGCCAGGGTGTCCCGGTCGCGTTGACGCGTACGGCTCCGCCGCCCGGGTCGGCGACGAGCGTGGTCGAGCCCTTGAGGAGGACGGTCGCCCCGTACCGCGCGGCGAGCTCACGCACCCACTTGAGCCGGGCCCCCTCGACCTCGTCCCTGGACACCCCCAGCAGCGCGGCGGCTTCCCCGGCGTGCGGGGTCATGAGGGTCGGCGCGCCACGACGTCGTACGACATCCCGCTCGGCGAGCCGCAGCCCGTCCGCGTCGATCAGCACGGGTACGTCGGCCTCCAGCACCTCGGCGACGGTCCCGGCGTCGTCCCCGGCCCCCGGCCCGACGACCCAGGCCTGCACGCGCCCGGCCTTCGCGGGCCCCTGATCCGACACGAGGGTCTCGGGAAACCGCGAGATGACGGCGCCGCCGGCGGGCCCGACGTACCGAACGGCTCCGGCCCCGCCCCTCAAGGCCCCCGACACGGCAAGCACAGCAGCGCCGGGATATCGCGCGGAGCCAGCGGCGATCCCGACGACACCTCGCCGATACTTGTCGCTCTCGGCACCGGGCATCGGCAGCAGCCGGGCCACGTCGGCATGCTGCAGGGCCTCCAGTTCCGGCTCGTCGGGCAGTACGACACCCAGCCCGATGTCGACGAACCGCACCGAGCCGGCGTACTCCCGCGCGGGATCGATGAGCAGCCCCGGCTTATGGGTCCCGAAGGTGACGGTGAGGTCGGCGCGGACGGCTGCGCCGGGCACTTCACCGGAGTCGGCGTCGACACCGCTGGGCAGATCGACGGCGACGACGGGGACACGGGATTCGGCGAGGAGGGCGGCCAACTCGGCTGCTGCGGGCCGGAGTCCACCCTTGCCGCCGATGCCGACGATGCCGTCGATGACAAGGTCGGCGCGGAGGATGGCTTCTTCGATGGGGGTGATACCGGCGGCGGCTGCGGCGCTGTCACCAGCAGGAGCAACGGCAACGCTCTGCCTTGCCGGGGCTGCCGGTCCTTCCGGAGCTGTCGGTGCTTGCGGAGCTGCCGGTCCTTGCGGGGCTGCCGGACCTGCCGAGCCTGGCTGCCCTGCCGAGCCTGGCTGCCC
The DNA here is from genome assembly GCF_040643775.1 of Streptomyces sp. NPDC047081. NCBI lineage: Bacteria > Bacillati > Actinomycetota > Actinomycetes > Kitasatosporales > Streptomycetaceae > Streptomyces > Streptomyces sp. NPDC047081. Next base: position 93,184 of record NZ_JBEYUY010000006.1, read on the forward strand.
TGCCTGGCTTGGCTGTCCTGCCTGCCCCGCTTGCCCAGCCGACCCCGCTTGCCCAGCCGACCCCGCTTGCCCAGCCGACCCCGCTTGCCCAGCCGACCCCGCTTGCCCAGCCGACCCCGCTTCAAGGGTCCTACCCCCGGCCCGCCGCAGCGCCGCCAGTCCCCCCGCGTGCACCCGCTCGGGCGCCAGCAGCACGGCCACCACCCCCGCCCCCCGCCGGGCGAGCCGCGCGCCGGCGTACAGGGCGTCGCCTCCGTTGTCGCCGCTGCCGACCAGCAGCACGACCCGGCTGCCGTAGACCCGCCCGAGCAGATCCGCGCAGGCGGCGGCCAGCCCCGCGGCGGCCCGCTGCATCAACGCCCCTTCGGGAAGCCGCGCCACGAGCTCGCGCTCGGCGGCCCTTACCGTCTCAACGCCGTAGGCAGTACGCATGCGACCGAGTCTGCCCTCAGCCTTCGGCGATCACCACCGCCGAGGCCACCCCGGCGTCATGGCTGAGGGACACGTGCCACGACCGCACACCGAGCTCGGCGGCCCGAGCGGCCACGGTCCCCTTGACCCGCAACCGAGGCTGCCCACTGTCCTCGACATACACCTCGGCATCGGTCCAGTGCAGCCCGGCGGGCGCCCCGAGCGCCTTGGCGAGAGCCTCCTTGGCGGCGAACCGCGCGGCGAGCGAGGCAACCCCCCGCCGCTCCCCACTGGGCAGCAACAACTCCCGCTCGACGAACAGCCGTTCCGCCATCCCCGGCGTCCGCTTCAGCGACGCCTCGAACCGCCCGATCTCGGCCACGTCGATACCGACGCCGATGATGCTCATCCGGGCACTCTACGATCCGCCTGGGCCCCGCGGCCCGCCTCTCCGACGACCGAATCGGACTTGCGCGCCGCGGTGACGGCCAGGTCCAGGAAGCGGGTGAGCAGATCCGCGTCGGGGCACAGGTCGAGAGCCCGGAGAACGTGGTTGTCAACGGCGACATCGCGCCTGTCCAGGACACGCAGCACCGCCATGGCCCACGCCGAGAGATACCCCGCGGCAAAGCCGGCGGCCCAGCGCTCGACATGCTCTGGATCTCTTGAGTACACCTGAGTCAGGTCTTCAAGGCGAAGAACCCCCTGCCGTCTGAGGCCGTGCAGCCCTGACAAGTAACCCTGAGCCGCTTCGTCCACCTTGTCCGGGAAAATGCCCAGCGCGAGGCAGGCGGCAGCGAACCGGAGGAGGTTGAACAACTCCGGCGAGTCGTCCTGCTGCTCCTCTTGCTGCTCGGCCAATGCTCAGGCCTCTCCAGAACCGGCCCCCGGAAGCCCCGCGTCCTCGACGAACAGGTCCTCGGCCGTCGCGGCCGTCAGGGAACGGTCGAACCAGGCGGTCAAGGTGTCGAGATCGGTGCACGAGGTGACACGCTCCCGCGTCTCCTCGGGGACGGCGATGCCGCGCTTCTCCAACGCACGGAGGATCATCAAGCCGCATTCTTCGGCCTTGCCCTCCAGGTAGGCCGTCTCACGGACCGTCCCCCGACCGGGGAAGTAGCTGACGAACGTCGACATGATTGCCTTCCATTTCTCTCCGGCTGGAGTCTTGCCCAGGGTGACTTCGAGGAAGTCGAAGAAGTACTTGGCGGTGGCGGGGTCGGTATCCAGGAGTTCCTGAAGGGCTGTACCGATGGGCCGTCACGGCTACGGGCGTGTGCCAGTGCGGAGAGCGCTGCCAGCGGGAGGTTCTTCGCCACGGTCCGGGCGTCGGTGATCACCGGCAGGTTGTCCGGCCCGGCAACCAGCGGATATGTCCGCAGAGCCGTCCAGCCGCGCGTGCCGCAGTCGAAGGGTCCGGCTGCCCACTTGGCAGTGGCCCTGTCCTGACAGACGACGAGAAGCAGCACGGGCAGCTTGTACTTCGCTTGGAGGTACCCGATGTAATACGCCCAACTCCACTCTTTGCCTTCAACCTTGCCCGACTGCGCCTCGACAGCGAGCAGAAAGCTCTCGCCGTCGGACGGGCCGATGCGCAGCACCGTGTCCACGCGACGTTCCAGCGGCCGGGCCTCCGTCACATCCGTGGTGACGGCGTCCACGGTCGCCTTCGCGGCGAACGGAACGCCCAGCACCCCGAACACGGGAGCCAGAATCTCGGGCCGCTCCTGGAAGATGCGGTGCATGCCCTCGTGAGCTGATGTGACCATGTGCGCAACCTAAGTGGATCAATGGATGGATTGCGCGGGCGACCGCGATGCGTTCACCCTTTCGAGCGGCGGGGAAACGTTCACGCCGCCGAGGCCGGCTCGAACCACACGTACTTGCCCCGATTCCCGTGCCGGGACAACGGCTGCCAGCCCCACAGATCGGCACAGGCCCGGACCAGAGCCAGCCCCCGCCCTTCCTCCGCATCAGCGGGCTGACCCAACTCCCTTGGCGGATCCGGCGGTTCGGGGTCCGCGTCCCACACCCCGATCCGCAGCACGCCGGCCGACCAGCGAACGCGCAGGGCAGCGGGGCCATCGGTGTGGCGTACGGCGTTGGAAACCAGCTCGGTCGCGAGCAGCTCGGCGGTGTCCACGAGGCGGATCAGGCCGTGCATGGTGAGGATCAGCCAGAGGGTGCGGCGGCAGACGGTGCCGGAGCGAGGGTCGTTCGGGATGTACGGGGCGTACTCCCACTGTTCGTTCGGCTCGTTTTCGGGCATGCGGCAACTCCGTTTCGGCGGTGGGGGTTCGGCGGTGGCGTTGCCGCATCCGTCACGGCAGGGCGGAGCGGCGCACTCCCGCAGCACGTGCGGGCACGTTGAACCAAGGAGCGGCTGATGGTCCTGAGGCGCGAACCAACTGCGCGTCAGATGCGCCTGGGAGTTGAGCTACGCAGGCTTCGTCAGGGGGCAGGGCTCACCACGACCGAGGCAACGTGTTCGCCGCCTCGCATCCCATTACGACTGCACGGACCAGGAATTCGTCGACGCACTGGTCGTCATGGCCACCAAGCAGGAAACCGGCTGGTGGGAGGAGTTCCGAGGGTTGCTTCCCACGGCGTTCCTGGACCTCGCCGAACTGGACCACCACGCCACATTCATGCACGAGGTCGCGATCCTGTACGTCCCGGGGTTGCTGCAGACCGAGGACTACGCCCGCGCGGTCTTCTCGGGCCGGATCCCCGAACTCACCAGTCAAGAACTCGAGTTGAGTGTCCGGCACCGGCTGACACGCCAGGGCGAGGCGGCGTTCCCCCATGAGGTCGTGCTCCACGAGGCCGCGCTTCCCTTCGACCTGGAGGGCTTCGCCAGAGCTTCCGGCACGATGACGTATGTCGGCGGGGATGTACCCAAGCTGGACACGTTGGTGCGCGACGCGCCTCATGGCTCCGTCTTGCTTGATTCCGAAGCCCAACTCAGCACGTATCGAACGCGCTTCCGCAAACTGGAAGCCGTATCGCTCGGACCGGACCGATCGCGCGACTTCATCCACCGGCTGACGAAGGAGCTGTGAGGCACCCCATGGGCAACTGGCGTAAGTCGTCCTACTCCGGCGAGGGCGACGGCAATGCCTGCGTGGAGATAGCCGACTCCCCCACCCACGTCGCCGTCCGTGACACAAAGACCCCGGCCAGGGCCACCCTCACCTTCCCGACCGGGGCCTTCGTCACCTTCGTGGAATCCCTCGAGCGAGACCCCTACTCCACCGTCACCGACTTCGCCAGATTCCGCGGCTGATCCACCCCGTTCCCCCGAGCCGTCGCCAGCTCGCACGCGAACACCTGCAGCGGCACCGTCGCCACCAGCGGCTGAAGCAGCGTCGGAGTCGCCGGGATCCGGATCAGATGGTCGGCATACGGCACGACCGCCTCGTCGCCCTCCTCCGCGATCACGATCGTCCGCGCACCCCGCGCCCGGATCTCCTGGATGTTGGACACGATCTTGTCGTGGAGGACGGACCGACCCCGAGGCGAGGGAACGACCACCACCACTGGCAGGTCCTCCTCGATCAGCGCGATCGGCCCGTGCTTCAGCTCGCCCGCCGCGAAGCCCTCGGCGTGCATGTAGGCGAGCTCCTTGAGCTTCAACGCCCCCTCCAGCGCGACCGGGTAGCCCACGTGCCGCCCCAGGAACAGCACCGTGTCCTTGTCGGCCAGCGTCCGCGCCAGCTCCCGTACCGGCTCCATCGTCTCCAGCACCCGCTCGACCTCGCAGGAGATCTGCGACAGGTCCCGGATGACGGCGGAGATCTCGTCGCCCCACTTGGTGCCCCGCACCTGGCCCAGATACAGCGCGACCAGGTAGCAGGCGACGAGCTGTGTCAGGAAGGCCTTCGTGGACGCGACCGCCACCTCCGGGCCCGCGTGCGTGTACAGCACGGCGTCCGACTCCCGGGGAATCGTCGCCCCGTTGGTGTTGCAGATGGCGAGGACCTTGGCCCCCTGCTCCCGGGCGTGCCGCAGTGCCATCAGCGTGTCCATGGTCTCCCCGGACTGCGAGATGGCGATCACCAGCGACTGCGGCCCCAGAATCGGATCCCGGTACCGGAACTCGCTCGCCAGCTCCACCTCGCACGGGATCCGCGTCCAGTGCTCGATGGCGTACTTGGCGATCAACCCGGCGTGGAAGGCCGTACCGCACGCCACGACGACGACCTTGTCGACCTCCCGCAGCACCCCCGGAGGGATCCGCACCTCGTCCAGCGTCAGCGAGCCGCCCGCGTCGATCCGGCCGAGCAGCGTATCGGCGACCGCCTTGGGCTGCTCGGCGATCTCCTTGAGCATGAAGTAGTCATAGCCCCCCTTTTCCGCCGCGGACGCGTCCCAGTCCACGTGGTACGAGCGCACCTCGGCGGGACTCCCGTCGAAGCCGGTCACCGTCACCCCGTCGCGCCGCAGCTCGACGACCTGGTCCTGCCCCAGCTCGACCGCCGACCGCGTGTGGGCGATGAACGCGGCGACGTCCGAGGCGAGGAAGGCCTCACCCTCTCCAACGCCCACCACCAGCGGCGAGTTCCGCCGCGCCCCCACCACCACGTCCGGCTCGTCGGCGTGTACGGCGACCAGCGTGAACGCGCCCTCAAGGCGCCGGCACACCAGCCGCATCGCCTCGGCGAGGTCCGCGCACGACGAGAACTCCTCGGCGAGCAGATGCGCGACCACCTCGGTGTCCGTCTCCGAGGCCAGGTCGTGCCCCCGCTCCGCCAGCTCGGCGCGCAGCACCGCGAAGTTCTCGATGATCCCGTTGTGGACGACGGCCACCCGCCCCGCGTTGTCCAGGTGCGGATGCGCGTTCGCGTCCGTCGGTCCGCCGTGCGTGGCCCACCGGGTGTGCCCGATGCCCGTGCTCCCGGTCGGCAGCGGCCGCTCCGACAGCTCCTTCTCCAGATTGACGAGCTTCCCGGCCCGTTTCGCGCCGGCCAGTCCCCCGTCCGCCAGAACGGCCACTCCGGCCGAGTCGTACCCCCGGTACTCCAGTCGCTTCAGTCCGGCCATCACGACATCGAGCGCCGACTGCGACCCCACGTATCCCACGATTCCGCACATGAGCGGCAGCGTACGGGCCGACGGCCGTCGAAAAGAGCCTCAGCGTGCCCGAAATCGGAAATTCCCACGCCCATACGAACCCCTCGTGGGCTTCCACAGGAAAGGCGTGACGCACCCCACCCGCCGTCCCGTTCAAACTCCGTTAACAATGGACTGTGATCTCTCCGGTCTCCTCGATGCCCCGGAGCGCCCACCGGCACAGGCCGGAGGCGACTCCCTACGTCGACCTCACCCGTACGGAGTGGAGCGCGCTGCGCGACAAGACTCCGCTCCCGCTCACCGCCGAGGAGGTCGAGAAACTGCGCGGCCTCGGCGACGTCATCGACCTCGACGAGGTGCGGGACATCTACCTCCCGCTCTCCCGCCTCCTCAATCTGTACGTCGGCGCCACCGACGGCCTCAGAGGCGCGCTGAACACCTTCCTCGGCGAACAGGGCTCCCAGTCCGGCACCCCGTTCGTGATAGGCATCGCCGGCTCGGTGGCCTGCGGAAAGTCGACGGTCGCCCGCCTCCTCCAGGCGCTCCTCTCCCGCTGGCCCGAGCACCCGCGCGTGGAGCGGGTCACCACCGACGGCTTCCTCCTCCCCACCAAGGAGCTCCAGGCCCGCGGCCTGATGTCCCGCAAGGGCTTCCCGGAGTCGTACGACCGCCGGGCCCTGACCCGTTTCGTCGCCGACATCAAGGCCGGCAAGGACGAGGTGACGGCGCCCGTCTACTCCCACCTCATCTACGACATCGTCCCCGGCGAGAAGCTCGTCGTCCGCCGCCCGGACATCCTGATCGTCGAGGGCCTGAACGTCCTGCAGCCCGCCCTCCCCGGCAAGGACGGCCGCACCCGCGTCGGCCTCGCCGACTACTTCGACTTCAGCGTGTACGTCGACGCCAGCGCGGACGACGTGGAGAGCTGGTACCTCAACCGCTTCAAGAAGCTGCGCCAGACGGCGTTCCAGGACCCGTCCTCGTACTTCCGCAAGTGGACCCAGGTCTCCGAGGACGAGGCCCTCGACTACGCCCGCACCCAGTGGCGCAACATCAACAAGCCCAACCTGGTGGAGAACATCGCCCCCACCCGCGGCCGGGCCACCCTGGTCGTCCGCAAGGGCCCGGACCACAAGGTCCAGCGGCTGCGCCTGCGCAAGCTCTGAAGCCGCCTGTTAAAAAGGGCGTCATGCTGCACCTGCGCCTGATCACCCCGGCCGACCGGACCGACGACGTGGTCCGCCTGATCGAGAAGACGGTCGGCACCGCCCACCTCGTCGTGCTGCCCGGCGCCGCCCGCAACCCCGCCGGGGACGTCGTAACTTGTGACGTGGCGCGCGAGGCCGGTGACGAACTCATCGGCGCGCTGCGGGAGTTGGAGCTGGACCGGACCGGCTCGATCGCCGTCGAGAACATCGACCTGTCGCTGTCCAAGCGGGCGGACAAGGCGGAGGCCGAGGCGCCCGGCGAGGGTGCGGACGCGGTCCTGTGGGAGCACCTCGCCGACGCGACGCACGAGGAGTCGACGCTCTCCGTCACCTACGTCGCCTTCATCACGATCGCCACGATGATCGCGGCCTGCGGTGTGGTCCTCGACAACGCGATCCTGATCGTCGGCGCGATGGCGGTGGGCCCGGAGTTCGGTCCGCTGGCCGGTATCTGCACGGCGGTGGTCCAGCGCCACCCGCGCCTCGCCCTGCGCTCCCTGACCGCCCTGCTGGTGGGCTTCGCGGTGGCGATGCTGGCGACGGTCGGCTTCACGTACTTCATGGACGCGGTGAACCTCTTCACCAGGGTCCGGCTGGAGGCCGAGCGCCCCAACACCAACTTCATCTACCGCCCGGACGCGTTCTCGTTCGTGGTCGCGGTCCTGGCGGGCATCGCCGGCACCCTCTCGCTCACGTCCGCGAAGTCGGGCCTCCTGGTGGGCGTGGCGATCTCGGTGACCACGGTCCCGGCAGCGGCGAACGCGGCGGTGGCCTTCGCCTACAGCGAGTACCGGCAGGCCTGGGGCTCCACGGAGCAGCTCCTGCTGAACCTGCTGGGCATCGTCCTGGCGGGCACGCTCACGCTGCTGGCCCAGAAGTACCTCTGGGCCAGGCAGCGCAGGGCGGTCTCCTAGCCGAGCGCCGACTTCACGACGTCGGCCAGGCGGCCGGCCACGGTCCGGGCCTGGTCGATATCCGCGGCCTCGACCATGACCCGTACCAGCGGCTCGGTTCCGGAGGGCCGCAGCAACACCCGGCCGGTGGAGCCGAGTTCGCGCTCGGCCTCGGCGACGGCGGCGGCGAGCTCCGCGGAGGTCCTCACCCGGGACCTGTCCACGTCGGGCACGTTGATCAGCACCTGCGGCAGCCGCTCCATGACACCGGCGAGGTCCCGCAGCGTCCGCCCGGTCTGTGCGACCCGCGCGGCCAGCATCAGCCCCGTCAGCGTCCCGTCGCCGGTCGTGGCGTGGTCCAGGATGATCACGTGCCCGGACTGCTCGCCGCCGAGCGCGTACCCGTGCTCCTTCATCTCCTCCAGCACATAGCGGTCGCCGACCGCGGTCTGAATGAGCGTCAGTCCCTCGCGCTCCAGGGCCAGTTTGAAGCCCAGGTTGGACATGACGGTCGCGACCACGGTGTCCGACCGCAGCACCGACCGCTCCCGCATCGCCAGCGCCAGCACGGCAAGAATCTGGTCACCGTCGACCTCGGCGCCGGTGTGGTCCACGGCGAGGCACCGGTCCGCGTCACCGTCGTGCGCGATCCCGAGCGCGGCCCCGTGCTCGACCACGGCCGCCTTCAGCTTGTCGAGATGCGTCGACCCGCACCCGTCGTTGATGTTGAGCCCGTCCGGCTCGGCCCCGATCGTGATCACCTCGGCGCCGGCCCGCGAGAACGCCTCCGGCGAGACCCGCGCCGCGGCCCCGTGCGCCTCGTCGAGAACGATCTTCAGCCCGTCCAGCCGGTTCGGGAGTACGGCGATGAGGTGGGCGACGTACTGGTCGAACCCCTCGTCGTACGACCGCACGCGCCCCACGCCCGCCCCGGTCGGCCGCTCCCACGGCTCGCCGTGGCGGTGGGACTCGTACACCGCCTCGATCCTGTCCTCCAGCTCGTCGGCCAGTTTGTGGCCGCCGCGGGCGAAGAACTTGACGCCGTTGTCGGGCATGGCGTTGTGGCTCGCGGAGAGCATGACGCCCAGGTCGGCGCCGAGCGCGCCGGTGAGATACGCCACGGCCGGGGTCGGCAGCACGCCGACGCGCAGGACGTCGACGCCTGCGCTCGCGAGGCCCGCGACCACGGCCGCCTCCAGGAACTCCCCGGACGCACGGGGATCACGTCCGACGACCGCCGTCGCCCGGTGGCCCTCGAACGTGCCCGCCTCGGCCAGCACATGCGCCGCCGCGACCGACAGACCGAGCGCCATCTCGGCCGTCAGGTCCGCGTTGGCGACGCCGCGCACGCCGTCCGTGCCGAAGAGTCGTCCCACTTGTCCTCCTGAAGAAGCATGAGTCACGGCGGTCAGCCGATCACACGAGCCTTTGAGCGCCTTGTGCCGTTATACGCCCAAGGCCGTGATAAACGAACGCCCCGACGGCACTGTGGCGTGCCGCCGGGGCGTTCGGACGTACAGGCAGCTGCGTATTAACGCTTGCTGTACTGCGGGGCCTTGCGGGCCTTCTTCAGACCGGCCTTCTTGCGCTCGACCGCACGGTCGTCGCGGCGGAGGAAGCCGGCCTTCTTGAGCGGGCCGCGGTTGTTGTCGACGTCGGCCTCGTTCAGCGCGCGGGCGACACCGAGACGGAGCGCACCGGCCTGACCGGAGACACCGCCACCCGCGATGCGGGCGATGACGTCGTAACGGCCTTCGAGCTCGAGCACCTTGAAGGGCTCGTTGACTTCCTGCTGGTGCACCTTGTTCGGGAAGTAGTCCTCGAGGGTGCGACCGTTGATCTTCCACTTGCCGGTGCCCGGGACGATCCGGACGCGGGCAATGGCGTTCTTGCGACGGCCCAGGCCGGCGGCCGGCTGCGGGTCGCCGAAGCGGGACGCGAGCGACTCCGAGGTGTACTCGCCCTCGACGGGGACCTCGGACTCGGTGGTGTAGCTGTCGATGTCGACGATCTCTTCGCCCTCGACGGGCGTCTCGACGGTGGTCTCGGCCACGATTCTCCTCAGATTCTCTTCAGTCTTAGGGGGTGGCCGGACTTACTGCGCGACCTGGGTGATCTCGAACGGCACCGGCTGCTGAGCAGCGTGCGGGTGCTGGTCGCCCGAGTAGACCTTCAGCTTGGTGAGCATCTGACGGCCCAGGGTGTTCTTGGGGAGCATGCCCTTGACGGCCTTCTCGATGGCCTTCTCGGGGTTCTTGTCGAGGAGCTCGTCGTAGCGGACCGAGCGCAGACCGCCCGGGTAGCCGGAGTGGCGGTAGGCCATCTTCTGGGTCCGCTTGTTGCCGGACAGGTGGACCTTGTCGGCGTTGATGATGATGACGAAGTCGCCGGTGTCGACGTGGGGGGCGTAGATCGGCTTGTGCTTGCCCCGCAGAAGGGACGCGGCGGTGGTGGCGAGACGGCCCAGGACGATGTCCTGCGCGTCGATGACGTGCCACTGGCGAGTCACATCGCCGGGCTTAGGGCTGTACGTACGCACTTCGCAGCCTTTTCTTCTTCAGTGGATGGATGGTGACACATGGCATCACTGAAGCGATCGTGCAGCTGGGGACGACAATGGCCGGGACACTGCCCGTATGCCGCCCACTGGTAACTGCTCCAGGGAACCTAGGTACGGGCCTCTCGTCTGAGAACGAGCAGGCCAATACACAACGACTAGGCAGAATACCGGGAGGCCCCCGGACGGGTCAAAACGGCGACCCTCGGCCGCACCATCCGCCCCCCGTCTAAGATGCGCCCCATGAGCTTTGGGCAGCAGGGGGGACCTCAGTCCCAGTGGGATCCCTGGAAACCGCAATCCCAGCAGCCGTGGACCAGCGGCGGCGACGGTCAGACCCCGGACTGGGCCGCGCTGGCCGAGGCGTCCGAGACGCGCAACAAGAGGCGCCGGCTGCTGTTCATAGGCGGCGGCGTGGTGGCGACGATCGCGATAGGCACCGCCGTCGCCATGGCCGTCGTCTCGGCGAACGGGAACAACGACGCCTCGGGCAGCCCGTCGAACCTGCCGGCGAGCGGCTCCGTCCCCGGCTCCACGGCGACGGCGCCCTCCTTCGCGCCGACCAGCGCCCCGCCGCCGCTGGACCCGAAGGAGTTCATCGCCAGCAAGGCCAAGGACACCGCCCCGCTCAGCGTGGACACCTTCTTCCCGGGCGCCCAGCTGACCCAGGACTCGGTCACCTACAAGAAGGGTGCCACGTCCGACACGAAGAACTGCGCCTCGGTCGCCCAGGGCACCCTCCCCAAGGTCCTCACCGCCAATGGCTGCACCCGCCTGCTGCGCGCCACGTACAGCCAGGGCGGTGTCGCGGCGACGATCGGCGTCGCGGTCTTCGACACCCAGGCCCAGGCGGCCAAGGCCAGGACCGAGGCCGACAAGAAGGGCTTCGTCAGGGCGCTGGCCGGCAAGGGCGTGAAGGACTTCTGCAACGCCGCGACCTGCCTCACCACGGCGAACTCCTACGGCCGCTACGCCTACTTCACGACGGTCGGCTTCGAGAACGGCAAGGACGTCACGGACAAGTCCTCGACCGTCTTCACGACCGGCAACAACCTGCAGCTGTTCACGTTCAACCAGATCGACCGGCGGGGCAGGGTTCAGGCGTCGGCGGCCGCGGAGCAGTAACCGTGCGCTCGGGCGTGTGAGACGCTCCCCCCTGATCATCCGGTCATCGACCGTCGACACGGTTCCTGGGGGGGACACGTCCATGCCCGAGCAGCACAGATCCAGACGTCACCTGCTCGCGACCGCCGCGGGGATCGGCGGTACCGCGCTCGCCGCCACCGTGGCCACCGCGGGCGACGCGGCCGCCGCCGCTGCCGGGACCGGCTGGCTCAATGTCATGGACGCGGCATTCGGCGCCCTCGGCGACGACTCGACCGACGACCGGCCCGCGATCCAGAAGGCGATCGACGCGGCGGGCCAGGGCGGCACCGTGTACTTTCCGCCGGGCAAGTACCGCCTCGCCGGCCCCCTGAAGCTGACCCTGGGCGTGACACTGCGCGGCGACTGGAACCCGCACTTCCCGGTGCGCACGAACATGGCGGACTCCTTCATACGCCCCGGCATCGGCAACTTCACCGGCGAGGCCCTGATCGTCATCGACCCGGCCCCGGTCAACGGCACCTATACCGACTCCGCCTACCGCGGCGGTCCCCGCCTGTACGGGCTCGCCCTCGACGGACGCGACCAGAAGGACTCCACGGGGGCGGCGATCGACGGCGTCCGCATCCATCCCGGCGTCAAGGACCTCGGGATGGACAAGGTGACGATCTGGCGTTTCACCGGGCACGGTGTCAACGCCCAGAACGCGGCCGGTCTGCAGTTCAACCAGGTGCACAGCGTGGACAACAACGGCCACGGCTTCACCTGGGGTGACTCGGCGGGCACCGGTGGAGGCCTGGTCGACGCCGACCTGTTCCAGTGCTACGCCCAGGGCAACAGCGGCAATGGCTACGACATCCTCAACCCGAACGCCGTGACCATGGTCGACTGCCGCGCCGAGTGGAACGCCCAGCACGGCTACGCCATCACCGGCATCAACTACTCACTCGTCCTGGTCGGCTGCAACACCGACCGCAACGGCCAGGACGGCTTCCACGTCTCCACCTCCGCGGGCGGCCGGTTCGTCCAGTTCCTGGGCTGCCTGGCCAAGCGGGACGGGAAGTCGGGCACCGGTTACTCGGGCTTCAGCATCACCGGCAGCGCCGCCGAGGGCGTGGTCCTGACCGGCTGCTCCACCTCGACGGGCCGCGACGACGACAACACCGGCGACTACTCCCCGTCGTACGGAATCACCACGTCCGCACTGAACTCCGCGAGCGTCGTCTCGGTCGTCGGCGGTGAGTACGTCGGCGCCGCGGGCCCCTTCCACGACGAGGGCGCGGTCGTGGTCCGGCACAGCGGTGTCGTCGCCGGCACGCACACCGACGCGGGCATCGTCTGGGACAAGTCCGATGTGCACCGGCTGTCCGGAGCGGCCGGCACGGTCCGGGACGTGGAGTTCTGGAGCCGGGGCGCGAACGTCCGCTGGGCGCTGCGGGCCACGGCCGCCGCGGAGTCGGGCTCCAACCAGGGCTCCGACTTCGCCCTGGTCCGGTACGCCGACAACGGCACCGCCCTCGACACCCCGCTCACCGTCGGCCGCGCCTCGGGCCGGGTGACGCTCACCACCCCCGGCATGGTGGTCAACGCCTCGGCCAGCCCGGGCGTGAACCTGGTCCAGACGCAGGCCGCCGGGCAGGGCTACGCCGTCACGGGCCCCGACACGTCCGCGCGGGCCTTCCAGTCCCAGGTCGCGGGCGACTCCGTGAACCGCTTCGCCGTCGGCGTCGACGGCACCCAGGAGTTCGGCACCGGCGGCTCCACCGGCCGGGACACCGACTGGGGCCGTGTGGGCGCCGCCCAGATCGGCACCAAGAAGGCGGACATCGTGGCGGCCACCCCCGGCAAGGGGCTCAGGATCGCGGAGGGCACCAACGCCAAGATGGGCGTCGTGACCCTCCAGGGCGCCACCCCGGTCGAGGTGGCGACCACCGCCGTCACCGCCACCAGCCGCATCTTCCTCACCGTGCAGGAACCCGGTGGCACCCCGGCAGGCATCGCCTTCGTGTCGAGCCGCACGACAGGCAAGTTCTACGTCAAGGGAGCCGCCGGCGACACCTCCACCGTGGCCTGGCTGATCGTCGAACCGGCGTAGGAGCGTGGAGCGTCGAAGACCGCGAGCGGTTCCGTCGGACCTGCCCGCCAGGGACCAGAAGGCGACGGTTCCGGACCGGGCTCGCCCGAGCTGGCCGCGCTGAAGACCCACGTCCGGTACGACCAGAAGCGGAACAGGGTCGCGATGCCGATGCCGAAGAACTTGCTGACGTTGTTGGCGAGCGCGCCCTCCCAGCCGAGGCTGTAGGTGGCCAGGTAGAGGACCCCGTTCTCGATGACCAGGCCGACCGCGCTGAAGAAGAGGAAGAGGGTCAGCTCTCGCCTCCGGCTGTGCCGGTCCTCCTGGTCGCGGTCCCGGTAGGTGAAGTACCGCAGGCCCAGGTAGTTGGTCATGATCGCGACGGCGGTCGCCACGACGCTCGCCCTCACGGGCTGCAGGTCGGTGACGCTCCGGATGAGGTTGAAGACCGCGAGGTTGACCACGAATCCGGAGGCCCCCACCAGGCCGAACTTCGCGATCTCGCCGTACAGCTTCCCCGTCCGTGAGGGAAGCGCGTGCCGTCCGCCCATCGCCGCGCTCAGCCCCGTCGGTTCCGCAGCCGCAGTCGCACCGGCATCACCGCCGACTCGATCTGGGTCGAGAGGTTCATCTTGGACACGCCCTCGGTCCGCTCCTCGAAGCGGATCGGGATCTCGACGGCACTGTGCCCGGCGCGGACGGCCTTGAACTTCAGCTCGACCTGGAAGCTGTAGCCGGCGCTGTCGAGCGTGGCGAGATCGATGTCACGCAGCGTCGCCGCCGACCACAGGTTGAAACCGGCGGTGATGTCCCGGATCTTGGTGCCGAGCACGGTCCGGGCGTACCGGTTGGCGAACCGGGACAGCAGGACGCGGTGCCTGCCCCACTCCTCGTCCAGCGAGCCGCCTTCGACGTACCGGCTGCCCACGACCAGCCCCACGCCGGACGCGACGGCCGTGCCGAGCATCCGTGGGACCGCTTCCACCGGGTGGCTGCCGTCGGCGTCCATCTGCACGACGTACTCGGCCCCCTCGTCGAGCGCGGCGCTCATCCCGGCGACGTAGGCCCGCCCGAGCCCGTCCTTCTCGGTACGGTGCAGCACGCTCATGCGGTACTGCCCGTCCCAGTTGAACTTCTCGGCGAGCTCCTCGGCGATCCGCCCGGTACCGTCCGGGCTGGAGTCGTCGACGATCTTCAGGTGGAGCCCGGGCAGCCCGAGCGACAGCACGGCCTCCGCCATCCGCGGCAGGTTCGCCGCCTCGTTGTAGGTGGGCATCACCACGGTGACGCGAGCACCCCCCAGGTCGTACGTCATTTTCTTTCCCTCCCCAAATGTGACTTGCTGCCGCCGGAAGAGGCTCTTCCGGCGGTCCGGAGAATCCGGCTCAGAGGTGCACCTTGCGACTGGCGGCGTCGTCGTCGGACGTTCCGTCCGTCGCCGCCCGTGTCCTTTGGAGGAGCACCAACCGGAGGTAGTCGAGCTTCCGGGTCTTCACGATCCGGAAGTCCTTCTGGATCGCGGTCGCCGTGGCTTTCGGCATCCCGCTGAACGGCTGTCCGTCGGGGGTCGTGGCCACCAGCCAGAGCCGCTCGCTCTTCGCCAGGCAGCTCGCCGGCCGCGGACACTCGGCCGCGTCGAACGACCCCCGCTCCTGCGGCGTGCGGTACATCAGCACGTCCCGTGGCCGACCGGCGTCCTCGCGCAGTTCGTAGGCCATGGCCCGGCGTTCCTGCAGCACGCCGCTGAAGACGATGCCGTCGCCCTTGCGCTGCTGGGCCTCGATGACCTGCGCGGCACCGCGGAAGTCCGGCTCGCCCGGCGCGTTGTGCCGGGCATCGCGGATACCGGGCAGCGACTGGAAGGCCAGTCCCGCGACCGCGGCGGCCGCCAGCACCCAGCCGAACCCGCGCCGCACCGCGCCGCCGGAGCCGGCCGCGGCCCCGGCCACCGGACCGGCCAGGCGTCCCACGGCGACGGCCGTGAGCAGGACCCACGCAGGCGCGGTGAACAGCAGATAGCGCGGCAGGAAGAGGTGCAGCTGGGCCGCGGTCAGATAGGTCGCCACCGGCGGCAGCACGATCCACACGGCCAGCGGCAGCGCCGCCCGGCCCGCGAAGCAGAGCCCGACCAGGCCCAGCGCCATCACGGGCACGGCCACCGCCCAGGAACCGAAGAGGTTCTCGGGGAAGTTCACCAGGTCCTGGAAGCCGGGGTTGTTCCACGCGATCTGGGCGCTCTGCCCCGAGCCCGACACGGCCATCGGCATGACGAAGCACATGCCGAGGATCAGTGCCGCGGTGTAGGCCCAGCCGACGATCTTGTCGCCCGCCCGCCGCTTCTGCACGACCATCACCAGGTGGGCGCCGAGCACCGCGAGCGAGGCCAGATGACTCCAGCCGATCAGCGGCACCGACAGCATGTAGGCGACCCACACCTTGAACGACGGCTGGTCCAGCGCCCGCGCGAGCAGCAGCGTCGACAGGAGCACCACGGCGACCGCGAAGGGGTACGGCCGGATCTCCTGCCCGTACCGCGTGGTCAGCGGCAGGACGGCCAGGGCCAGCCCCGCGAGGACACCCACCTGCGTCGTGAACAGCCGCCTGCCGAGCAGGGCGAGCAGTCCGGCCGACGCCGCCATGGCCACCGCGCCCGGGACCCGCAGCGCGCTCGGGGAGTCACCGGCCAACGCGACCCAGCCGTGCATGAACACGTAGTACGGCGTGAACACCACGTCGACGGTGCGGATCAGCATGCTGAGGTCGCGCAACGACAGGCTGGCCGCCCACCAGGTGGCGTGTTCGTCCCGCCACAGCTCGCGGTCCCCGAAGTGGCGCAGGATCAGGGCGAAGGCCAGTGCGGTGGGCAGCAGGAACGTTACGACGGCCGCGATGCGCCCGCCCTTCGCGTCCGCCGACGTCTCCTCGCCGCTCTCGGCCACGGCTGCCTGCGGAACCTCGGGCTCCGTGACGGTCACCGGCGCGGGGGCCGTCCCGGCGCCGGCGTACCCGTCGGCGCCCGCGTACAGCTCCGGCCCGGAGTACTGCCCGGACTCCGCGTAGGTCCCCGGCCCCGCAGAGCCGCCCTGCCTCGGAACGGTGTAGCCGTCCTGGCCGGCCCCCGCCCACTGTCCGCCATAGGCGTCCTGGTCCGGATACAGGTCGTGTCCCGGGGAACCGTCGGCATACCCGCCGTCGTACCGGGCGGAGGCGTCGAAACTCATCTCTTCACCCAAATCCGGTACGCGCCGTCGCCCTTGCTGGTGGTGAATCGCGTGACGGCGGCCAGGCGGTAGTGAGGGTTGCCGCGCAGCGCGTCCGTCACGGCCGTGTCGACGTCGGGCGTGACCGTCCCGCGCAACACGATGACGTCGAACTTCGCGTCCTTGACGGCGGCGGCGTAGGCCTCGGGGCCCGAGTACCGCTTGCCCTTCTTGTCCGTGTAGTCCATGCCGAACGTGCTCTGCCACTGCCCGTAGCCCGTGACGTCCCGCAGGTAGTAGGCGGGGACCTCGTGCTCCTCGGCCAGATAGCTGCCCTTGCGGTCGACCATGGGGCGCAGGACGGCCGTCATCTCGCGGGAGTCCGGGAAGCTGTAGTTCTGCTGCGCCTGCACCATGCCGAACACGAGCGTCAGGACGTACAGCATGATCCCGAGCTGCGGGTGCCGGAAGTGCGGGCCGACGAGGCGTGAGATGCCCAGGCCCGCCATCGGGCCGGCGAACAGCAGGCCGAAGCCCACGTGCTTGAAGAGCGAGACCTCGGTGTGCAGATGGATCTGGTAGGCCGGGGCGAGCAGCGCAGCGCCGGTGAGCAGCACGCCGAGCGCGATCCGGCGGAACCGGCCGGGGCCCACCTGTTCGAGCCAGGGCATCTCCCCCATGTGCGGACGGATCGCGTAGGCGATCGAGCCGCCCACCGCCGTGAGGAACATCAGCCCACCCCACTGGGCGCTGTGCTCCAGGAGCTGCGCCGCGGTGTCGGCCCCCTTGGCGCGGTTGGTGGTGGTCTGGCTGATACCGCCGAGCGATCCGGCGAAGAGATACCCGGCTCCCAGCAGGACGCCCATCGCCCCGCCGAGCAGCACTCCGCGCGCCAGCGCGCGAAAGCCGCGGTGGCGGTAGGCGGTCAGCACCGCGAGGACCAGCAGGGTGGGCAGGTACAGGCCCGCCGCGTACTTGGTGGCGAAGGCGAGGACCGCCGGGGGCGCCGCGAGCACGACCGCCACGATCGGCGCACGGCCGGTGCGCACCACGATCCACGCGGACAGCGCCAGGAAGAAGATCGCCGCCGCGTCGAAGGTGGCGAAGTTGCCGAGGAACACGGTGGACTGGATGACCGAGAAGAGGGCCGCCGCGCCGATCGCCGCCCGGACGTCGAACATCCGGCGGGTCATCGCGTACAGCAGGCTCGTCGCGCCGAGCATGAACACCAGGCTGACGATGCGCACCCCGGCGAGCCCGGCCACGCTGTCGACCATCGCGGCGAGCACCGGGTACAGCTTGGGATAGCCGGAGAAGTAGCCCTCGAAGTCGCCCGGCACGGGGGTGCCGTGCAGGATGTTGCCGATCTCGTAGTGACCCGCGAGGACGTACAGCGCCTCGTCCTCGAACGCGGTGCCGCGCAGCCGCAGCGACAGTCCCGCCTGGATGAGCAGGACGCACAGCAGCACCAGCCGCCCGAGCAGCCGGCTGCGCCCGGTGTCCACGGCCCAGGAGGACTCCGGGACGGGCGGCAGCACATAGCCGGGCCGCTCCGGCTCGGGCTCGGGAGCCACCGGCGCGGGGGCCACCGCCGGCTCCGGCTCCGCCGCGGTGTACGTGGCGTACGGGTCGTAGGGCGCGAAGGTGTCGTAGGTCTGCTGGTCGGTGTAGGAGGAGGTGCGGCCGTCGAAACGCCAGCTGCCGGTGTCGGTCACCTCGCCCTGCTGCGCCGCGGGGTACGCCTGGTAGGCGTACTGCTGCTCGTACGACCACGACGGGTCCTGGGACTGGGCACCGGGCCACCGCACCCGCTCGCCCCCGTACGACGGGTCGTGCGCCTCGCCCCGCAGACCGGGGTCGTCCGCCCATACGGGCGTGTGCCGGTCGGTCATGGCTTGGTCACATCGAATCCGAAACGCGTGCCCGCGGCCTGTTCCCGGAAGGCCTTCTCGGACAGCGGCCCGCTGTTGATGCGCCAGTCGGTCTCCTTGTCGAAGTTGAACCAGACCAGCCCGACGACGTCGGCGCGCTCCGCGGTCCCCTCGAAGAGGTCCTTGATGTCGGCGGGCTTGCGCTCACCGGCCTGCGCCGCCGTCTCCGCGATGATGAACGGCTTCTTGGTGAAGGACCGGGTCTGGCTCATCGTCGGTCCGTAGAGCGTCTTGTACGTCGACGGTCCGGTGGCCGCGTAGTAGCCGATGACCCCGACCCAGTCCACGTAGTCGTCGCCCGGCCAGTACGGCTTGAGCTTCACCTTGGGCATCGGGTTGACGACGTTCGGGCTCCACACCCAGATGACCTGGGTGGCGCCTTCGTCGTCGAAGAGGTCGTGGATGTGCTTGTACGCGGCGGTGAACTGCGCGGCCGTGGCCTTCTTGGTGCCCCAGGGGTACCAGAAGCCGTTCATCTCGTGCGCGAAGCTGATCGCCACCGGCAGGTTCAGCTCCTTGACGGACTTCGCGTAGGAACGGATGTAGTCGTCCTCCTTGCCGGAGGCGATGTCCTTGAGGGTGGCGTCAAAGGGCTCCCAGGCTATGAAGGCCAGGGCACCGTAGTCCCAGGTCTTCTGCACCAGCTGGGTCTCGTACTGGTCGCCCCAGGCCGAGTAGAACTCGATCAGGTTGGGCTTCTTGCCACCGCGCTTCGCGAAGTCCTGGACGGAGCTCATCTTGGCCGGGGCGCCGTCGGCGGCCACCCCGAGATACTTCTTGGCTGGCTGCAGCAGCGGCCGTACGTCGTACGGAGGCTCGGGCTTCGCGGACTCGGAGGCCTCGCCGGGGCTCGCGGCACCCGGCTGCTCGCCCTGGGCACGCTCGTAGTCGTCACGCCCCTTGTCGGAGAACGTGGTGCAGCCCGCCAGGAGAGCGCTTGTGAGCAACGCGGCGGCGAGCATCCGCACGGGCCGAAGGGCTCGTGCGGTGCGTGGATGGTGAATCATGCGGTCGCTTCCTGCACTGCGCGTGCGCGCGGCTGGACGAGGGCGCGACCGACGACGATCGCGTAGAAGAGGCCTGCGGAGAGCATCAGGGCGAAGTCCGGCGGGTACTCGGTGAGCATCCGATAGGCGGCGATGACCACCCAGAGCACCGCGGTGCCGCCGGTCCAGCCGACCATGCCGATCCACCAGCGGCGCATGCCGTTCTTCTTGGCGCCCTGTGATCCGGTCGGCTTCCAGCCCATGGGACGGCCGCGCAGCACGTCCCACACGGCGAAGACGTGCGACCAGCCGTACATCAGCCGCACCGCCCAGGCCTCGAGCCGGTAGGGGGCGCGGTGCCAGAAGGGCAGAACCAGCGTCACGTACGCCACGCTTGGCAGCACCCACATCGCCGCCTCGGCCCGCAGGAGATCGGGGCGCAGGATCATCAGCGACAGCGGGATGATCGGCGTGAGGAAGGTCGCCAGGGCGGTCTGCAGGTAGTAGAGGAAGCCCGAGATGTAGCACAGGCGGGTCTGGAACTTCAGGTCCAGCTCCCAGAACCGCTTGCTGGTGAGCAGCTCCAGCGAGCCCATGCACCAGCGGTACTGCTGGTTGTGGAAGGCACCAGCGGTGTCCGGGCACACACCGGCCGAGACCGCGACGGGCACGTAGCGCAGCTTCCAGCCCAGCGCCCGCAGGTCGAAACCGGTGTACATGTCCTCGGAGTGCTCGATCAGCGTGATGCCGCCGATCTGGGCGAGGGCCGCGCGCCGGTACACCGCGCACGAGCCGACGCAGATCGAGCCGTCCTTGTCCTCGCGGGAGGTCTGCACGGACCGGTAGAACTGCTCCTGCACCGCTCCCGCGCCGCGCTCGATCCAGTTCTGCCGGTCGGTGATCCGGAAGAACTGCGGCGACTGCACGATCCCGATCCGCTCGTCGGCGTCCATGTGCGGCAGCAGTTCGTCGAGCAGGTCGGCGCGCGGCGCGAAGTCGGCGTCGAGGATGAGGATGTGGTCGCCGTCGGTGATCCCGAAGGCGTGGTGGAGGTTGCCGGCCTTCTTGAACCAGCCGCGGTTCGCCCGCACCACGTAGCGGAAGCCGAAGTCCCGCGCCATGGCGCCGACCTCCGGGTCGTCGGCGTCGTCCAGCACGTACACCTTGACGACGCCGCGGTAGGTGCCCTTGAGCCGGTTCACGTTGACCCAGGTGTTGTGCAGCACCTCCAGCGGCTCACCGCACACCGGCAGGAAGACGTCCACGCTGGGGTAGACCGCGGGCCGCCAGTCGCGCACCAGCCGCTTGTGCGCCTTGATGTCGAAGTCCTTGCTGAGCCCGTCCAGGTACAGCGAGATCAGGTAGTCCGCGACCACGAAGGCGAGCAGCGGCATGGTCAGCCAGAACCATGGGCTGGACGCCGTGAACAGGAACTGGCTCACCGCGAGACAGGCGAAGCTGACCAGCGAGCCCAGCGTCAGGACCCACAGGTGACGGCGCGTGTACGAGTACTTCTCGGAGTCGTCCGGCGGCTGCGGCAACAGCCCATGGTTTTCGGCCACTCGCCTGCGCCTGCGAGGGCGGTCGGCGCGCGCGGCAGCGTTCACTGCACTACTCATGAACCCCCCCAGGGCCTGGACGACCCTGTGAACCCACCCAGAAGCCGGCTGCCCCTAAAAATCGAACTTTCAGCCGGACCGCGAAAGCATAACTGGGTTTTTCCTTTGTGACTCAACAACCTTGTTAAGTGAGGGTTTCATCACGTGTCACAGGGGTAGCAGAGGTGCTCCACTGCACAAATCAGCCAACTGATGGTATGAACAACCACTCAGTCTTCACGTTTGTGCCGTGCCTGTGTCCGTTCCGGGTGCGGATATCAGGGGGAGGGTCCCGATTTGCCCGGGTTCACTATGCCCGCACGCGGTGGCCGCCACCGCAACCGGCGGCGCAGATGGCTGCTCGCGACGGTGGCCGTGGCCACCGCCGCACTGATCGGCACGACCGTCAGTCTGGTGGCCTCCTCGGCCCAGGCCGACCAGAGCACCCAGGGTGTCGACAACCTGCGCACCAACTGGGACCAGGACGAGTCCTCGCTCTCCCCCGCGGTCGTCCAGTCGTCGGCTTTCGGCCAGCTCTTCGCCACCAAGTTGGATGGCCAGATATATGCCCAGCCGCTGGTGCTGGGCGACCAGGTGATCGCGGTCACCGAGAGCAACACCATGTACGGCCTCGACCGAGCCACCGGTGAGATCGAGTGGAGCAAGAACTACGGAGCGGCGTGGCCGGCCTCGGCGATCGGCTGCGGTGACCTGGTGCCCAACATCGGCACGACCGCGACCCCGGTCTACGACTCCGCCACCGACTCGGTCTACTTCACCACCAAGGTCGACGACGGCACCTCCACCCACCGTCACCCGACGTGGCTGATGCACGCCGTGGACCCGACCTCCGGAGCCGAGCGCTCCGGGTGGCCGGTCACCATCGCCGGAAGCCCCGTCAACGACCCGAGCGTCAGCTTCGACGCCTACTACGAGCAGCAGCGCCCCGGCCTGCTGCTGATGGACGGCGTCGTCTACGCGGGCTTCGGCGCCCACTGCGACGCATGGCCGTACCGCGGCTATGTGGTGGGAGTCAGGACCACCGCGCACAGCATCACCTCGATGTGGGCGACCGCGACCGGTGCCGGCACCGGCGGCGCCGGTATCTGGCAGGCGGGCGGCGGACTGGTGTCCGACGGCTCCGGCCGGATCTTCTTCAGCACCGGCAACGGCATCAGCCCGGCGCCCGGGCCGGGCACGACCGTGCAGGGCACCCTGGCCGAGTCCGTCGTACGCCTCCAGGTCGGCGCGGACGACAGCCTCAGTACGGCCGACTTCTTCAGCCCGAGCGACGCAGCGACCCTGGACCTCAACGACCAGGACATCTCCTCGGGTGCCCCGATGGCGCTACCGGACGGCTTCGGTACCAGCGAGCACCCGCACCTGCTGGTCCAGCAGGGCAAGGACGGGCGGGTGTTCCTCCTCGACCGCGACAACCTCGGCGGCATGGGCCAGGGCGCCCAGGGCGGTGACGCGGCGGTGAGCGTGTCCGGGCCCTACCAGGGCATGTGGGGGCACCCCGCGTTCTGGGGCGGCGACGGCGGTTATGTCTACGTGGTCGGCAACCAGGGCCCGCTGCGCGCCCTCAAGTACGGCGTGCGCAACGGCGGTACACCCACGCTCACCCTCACCGGCCAGAGCCAGGACACCTTCGGCTACACCAGCGGCTCTCCCCTGGTCACGTCGAACGGCACGGACGAGTCCAGCGCCTTGGTGTGGATGACCTCCGCGAGCAACGCCTCCGGAGCCGACGGTACCCTGCGCGCCTACAGCCCCACCCCCGACGGCAACGGCCTGCTCCAGCTCCTGTGGTCCGCCCCGATCGGCACCGCGACGAAGTTCAGCACCCCGACCGCCGAGGGCGGCAAGGTATACGTCGGCACCCGCGACGGTGTGCTCTACGGCTTCGGCAGTCCCGCCAGGACCGCTCTGACCGCGGCCTCGCTGGACTTCGGCCAGGTCGGCGTGGGTGACAGCAGCTCCGCCAAGATGAAACTGACGGCCACGCAGGACGTCAGCATCACCGGGCTCAAGGCCTCCGGCGCGTTCACGGTCGACCCGTCCGCGGTACCCACCGCCGAGCAGCCCACGGCGCTGGCGGCGGACGCCACCCTGGACGTACCGATCAGCTTCGCCCCCACCACCACCGGCGGCATCAACGGCACCCTGACCGCGAACCTCTCGGACGGCCAGAAGCTGGTCTTCGCCCTCCACGGCGTCGGCACCAAGCCCGGCTTCGGGGCGGCACCGGCCGCCCTGGACTTCGGGGAAGTGCCCACCGGCAGCAGCTCGACGCTGAACCTCCAGATCACCAACACCGGTACGGAACCGGAGACCATCGACTCGGTCGACTCGCCCAGCGGCGCCTTCTCCGCCTCGGGGCTGCCGAGCGCGGGGACCGTCGTACCGGCCGGTGGCTCGTTCGTGCTCTCGGTCACCTACACGCCGACCGCCGACGGGACCGACAGTGATGCGCTCGTGGTCAGCAGCAGCGGCGGGGGCGCCACGCACACGCTGAGCGTGCCGGTTGGGGCGACGGCCATCACGGGACAGGGGCACCTGGAGTTCTCCACGAGCTCACTCGACTTCGGCGAGGTCCCGATCGGCAGCTCCAAGTCGCTGTCGTTCACGATCACCAACACCGGCAACATCCCGGTGACGGTGACCAAGGCCAAGGCGCCGACGGGTGACTTCAACAGCCCCGTGCAGCTGTCGGAGGGCCTGATCATCGGCCCTGAGCAGACCGCCGTACAAAGCGTGACGTTCACTCCGCGCTCGGCGGCGGACCTGAGCGCCTCCTACGAGGTCACCGGCACCGGAACCGACGAGAACGGCAACGGCCAGGGCGCCATGTACGTGCAGGTCAAGGGCACCGGCACGGGCACCGCCACGACCACATCGGCCGCCGACGGGAAGTGGCAGACCAACGGCTCGGCGGTGTCGGCCGACGGCGGCGGGGTCCAGCTGACCACGGCCACCAGCAACCAGGCGGGCACGGCGGTGTACACCGAGCCCTTGCGCACCGAGGGGCTGCGGGCCACCTTCACCACCAAGTTCGGCCCGGGCACCGGCGGAAAGGGCATGACGCTCGCCCTGCTCGACCCGGACCAGAACTCCGCCTCGGCACTGGGCGGCACCGGTGACAGCCTCGGCATCGCGGGACGGCCGGGCACGGTGGTCGCGTTCGGCACCGGCTGGAACGACACGCTCAAGGCGCAGAACTTCGTGGGCGTCGGCACCAGTTCGGCCGGCTCGTCGGCGATCGACTACCAGTCGGTGGTCCCGCTCAGCACCTCTCTGCGCCAGGGCACCCACCAGGTCGACATCCAGGTGGTGACCGGCCATCTGTACGTCTGGATCGACGGGACGCAGGTGGTGGACGCGACACCGACGCTGACGTCCACCGCGCTCCTGGCCTTCTCCGGCGCCACCGGCGACAGCTCCGACGTGCAGACGGTGAGCGGCCCGGTCGTCAGCGAGGCGGCGGCCCCGGTGGACCCGAAGGCGGCGACCTCCCTCCACCTCACCGCCCCCAGCACAGGTGTCCCGGGCCGAAAGCTGACCGTCGCCGGCACGCTCACCTCGTCCACGGCGCTCGCCGCAGGTCAGGCCGTGCACATCACACGGAACGGAACAGCGCTGTCCGACGCGACGGCGGTGGCTGATGGCTCCTTCACCTTCAGCGACACCCCGTCGGCGGAGGGCACCTACACCTACGCCGCGAGCTACGAAGGGGACACGACACACGAGGCGGCGAGCACGACAAGCCAGGTCCAGGTGGCGAAGCTGGCCACCAAGGTCACGCTCACAGCCCCCGCCACGGCCACCCGCACGAAGAAACTGACCGTCTCCGGCACGCTCTCCGGCTCGCCCTTCACCACCGGCGGGGTCGTCAAGGTGACGAAGACCGACCTCGGACACTCGTCCGGCGTCGCCCTCGCCGACGCGAAGGTAGCCGCGGACGGCACG
Source organism: Streptomyces sp. NPDC047081 (assembly GCF_040643775.1). NCBI lineage: Bacteria > Bacillati > Actinomycetota > Actinomycetes > Kitasatosporales > Streptomycetaceae > Streptomyces > Streptomyces sp. NPDC047081. Next base: position 118,188 of record NZ_JBEYUY010000006.1, read on the forward strand.
TTCACATTCACGGACACCCCGCAGATCGGCGGCGCCAACACCTACAAGGTGGCCTACGCCGGCGACGTCTCACACAAGTCGGCCGGCAGCACCGCCACCGTCCAGGTGTCCCGGACCGCCACGTCCCTGACCATCGCCACGGACCACTCGACGTACGCCTACGCCAAGACGGCGAAGATCACCGCTCACCTCGGCACGACGTACAACAGCCGCAAGGTGTCGATCTACGCCAAGCCGTACGGCCGCGATTCGGTCCTGGTCAAGTCGGGCACGGTGGACTCGAACGGCAACCTGGCAGCGACCTACAAGCTCACCCGCAACACCACATTCAGCGCGGTGTTCGCCGGTGACTACAGGTACGCGCCGAAGACCGCCGCCCGAACCGTCCACACCCAGGTACGGGTCTCGGAGAAACTGTCCGGCTACTACACGAGCACGCACTACGGCAGCACGCTGTACCGCGTGTACCACCACACCGTCAAGGCACAACTCGACGCCACGATCACCCCCAACAAGGCCGGCCAGTGCCTGCTCTTCCGCGTACAGCGCTACTACAGCGGCGCCTGGCACACCCAAACCACCACGCCCTGCGCCGCCCTCACCTCCACCAGCACCGGCCGCTACAAGATGTCCCTGACCAAGTGGACCAACAGCAAGTTCCGCATAGCCGCGGAATACGTCCGCAGCAGCAAGGACACCACCAACCTCAACACCTGGGGCACCTGGCAGTACTTCACCGTCAAGCAGTGAGCACGGTTGCGACCCGCTGAACAGCCCCGCCCTCGGCCAGCGGCCCAGGGCGGGGCAAGTCGGAGGGTGCCGGGAGCGTAGGGCCCTCTTCTCACGGGCTACTGGGTGCCATCTGAGGCGCGGACGTGGCCCCGAACATCCGGCCCACCGCCGGGTCGACGTGGAACACCGTGTTGGATCCCCCGTCCCGGACCGGAGCCTGCGCGGCCTGGAGGTAGCCGCCGGTGACCGAGACGAACGCGGCGCCGGTGGCGGCCACCCCGTACTGCGGCGAGTTGACGCCGCTCCCGTCATCCTCGACACCCGGGAAAACGGTGACGCCGCTGACGACGACCGGCGTGGTCGCCCCCTGGATCTTCAACCCCGCGAATCCCCCGCCGCCCGCGCCCTTGTAACTGCCGTCCCGACGGAGCATGAGCCCATTGAAGAGCACGGGGCTGGTGCCCTGCGCGTCCACGTACACACCGTTGTTGTTGTTCCGGTCGGTGCTGAAGTTGGCGAAACTGCAGCCGCCCGCGCCCTGGCCGCTGCTCCAGGTGCCGGTCACCTGGAGCCCGTGGACCTCGTTGAACTCGGCACGGCAGCCGATGAACTGTGAGTTGCTCGCGTTGACGACGTAGAAGCCGCTCCCCTTGCAGCCGATCGCCTCCAGATCGATCCACGTGCAGTCCGTCATGGACAGACTGAACCCATGACCGCCGCAGTGACTGGCGACGATCCGGGTCCCTCTCCAGCTGTAGGCACCATTGGCTCCGCTGGTCGCCATGGTGTGGTGAGGGGTGGCGATACCGCGCCCTCCGACACCCGTGATCGAGACGTCCTGAAGCACAACGCTGTGCACGAGCCCGTACGCCTGGATCCCGTCCACCGTGTTGCTTCCGCTGTTGGGGCCGGTGCCGCCGTTGAATGTACGGCCACCCGGAAGCCGGGACCCGTCGATGCTGATGTCGACGACCCGCTGCTCGGAACTGTGGCCGTCCGGAAGGACGTTGTAGTCCCAGGTCTCCTTGTCCAGGAAGCGGATGACAGCGGGGTTCAGGGTGACGTCGTCGGGCGTCGCGTGGAGACCCTGCCCCGAGAAGTCCACACGCGGCTGGACAGAGGACAGGGTCGGCTGGAGGTGGTTCCCGTGCGTGCCCCGGAGTGTCACGCCGGACGGTATCTCCAGCGGCCGTGCGACGGCGTACGTGCCGGCGGGCAGGTAGACCACACCCCCGCTCGGGCAGGCGGCCAGTGCCTTGTTGATGGCGGGCGCGTCATCGGCCGCGCCGTCGCCGACCGCCCCGTAGGACGGGTCTGTCACGTCGAGCCAGTCCGTCGGCGCCGTGGTGGCCGCCGTCGCCACCGAGGCCGTACCGGTGACGGTCATTGCCGCGGTCCCTACGGTCGCCGCGGCAAGAAGCACATGTCTTCGCGAGGTTTCCATGGAAACCCGATCCCCTCCCAATACCGGGCTGCCTAGCCGCAGCACCCACCCTGTAGCGGCAACGACCGCTTGTTCCGCGCCTCCTTGTTCCGCGCGGCCAGCAACTCGTCGGCCGGATAGCCCACTTCCTCCAACGTCAGCCCATGCGGTCGTACGACATGCACGGCCGAGTCCCTGACACCCGCGGCCAGTACCTTCCCCGGCCACTCCGGCCCGCGATGCCCGTCCCCCACGAACAGCAGCGCCCCGATCAGCGACCGCACCATGTTGTGGCAGAAGGCGTCGGCCCGCACGGTCGCCGTGATGATCCCGTCGTCCCCGCGCACCAGGCTCAGCTGCTGCAGCGTACGGATGGTCGTCGCGCCCTCCCGCTTCTTGCAGTACGCGGCGAAGTCGTGCTCCCCCAGCAGCCGTTCGGCGGCCGCGTTCATGGCGTCCACGTCGAGCGGCCAGTCGTGCCACAGGACGTGATTGCGCAGCAGCGGATCCACTCCCCCGGGGTTGTCCGTCACCCGGTACGCATACCGCCGCCAGACCGCCGAGAACCGCGCGTTGAACCCGGCGGGCGCCTCCCTCAGCGCCCACACCCGCACATCCCTGGGCAACCGCCCGGCAAGCCGCTTGAGCAACTTGTCGTGATGCGCCCCCCACACCTCACGCGGCAGATCGACATGCGCCACCTGCCCCCGAGCATGCACCCCGGCATCCGTCCGCCCGGCCACGGTCAGCTCGTACGAGACATCCCCGGACCGGGTGACGGTACGCAGAGCATCCTCAATCTCCCCCTGCACGGTCCGCCGCCCCCCGGCCTGCTTGGCCCACCCGGAGAACTCGGAACCGTCGTAGGAGAGGTCAAGACGGACACGGACATACCCGGACTGCACTTCGTCACTCACACAGAGATCCTCTCAGGAACACAAAAGCGGGCCCGCTCCTGGAAAGGAACGGACCCGCCAACGCCCTGCTTTTAGGGGCGCGGGGAACTGCGCGACAAGCCACAACGAACCCGCAGCCGCCGGCCGCACAGCCCCCGGCAGAACGCTTACGCGTCCTTGGACTCCTCGGCAGCGTCCTCGACCTCGTCGGCCTTGGTCACATCGACCTTGGTCTCCTCGGCCGGCGCCGCAGCCTCGGCGTCCTTGGCGGCACGCTTCGTCGCGGCCTCGGCCTCACCCGTAGCCTGCTGCGCGACCGTCAGCGCCTCGACCAGCTCGATGACAGCCATGGGCGCGTTGTCGCCACGGCGGTTACCGATCTTGGTGATGCGGGTGTAGCCACCCGGACGGTTCTCGTAGCGCGGGCCGATCTCGGTGAAGAGCGTGTGGACGACGCTCTTGTCCGTGATCACCTGGAGCACCTGACGGCGGTTGTGAAGGTCGCCCTTCTTCGCCTTGGTGACCAGACGCTCGGCGTACGGACGAAGACGGCGGGCCTTCGCCTCGGTGGTGGTGATACGGCCGTGCTCGAACAGCGCCTTCGCGAGGTTCGCGAGGAGCAGCTTCTCGTGCGCGGCGCTGCCGCCCAGACGGGCACCCTTGGTGGGCTTCGGCATTTCTTTCTCCTTGGTCTGCCCCGGCCGTGTCAGGTACCGGGGTCAGGAACCCGATGAGCGGATGCTCACCGGCAACGACCGGTCAGTACTGCTGCGTACTGAGGCGTACTGCTCAGTACTGCTCGGTCTCCACGAAACCCGCGTCCGCGTCGTCGTCGGCGCCGAAGGCGTCGGCGGCGGCCGTGGGGTCGAATCCGGGCGGGCTGTCCTTCAGGGCCAGGCCCATGCCGGCCAGCTTCGCCTTGACCTCGTCGATGGACTTCGCACCGAAGTTGCGGATGTCCAGGAGGTCGGCCTCGGAGCGCGCAACGAGCTCACCCACGGAGTGGATGCCCTCACGCTTGAGGCAGTTGTAGGAGCGGACCGTGAGCTCCAGCTCCTCGATCGGCAGCGCCAGGTCGGCGGCAAGGGCGGCGTCCGTGGGGGACGGGCCCATGTCGATGCCCTCGGCGTCGATGTTCAGCTCGCGGGCGAGACCGAACAGCTCGACCAGGGTCTTACCGGCCGACGCCATGGCGTCACGCGGCCGCATGGCCTGCTTGGTCTCGACGTCGACGATCAGCTTGTCGAAGTCGGTGCGCTGCTCGACACGGGTGGCCTCGACCTTGTACGTGACCTTCAGAACCGGCGAGTAGATCGAGTCGACCGGGATACGGCCGATCTCCTGACCCACCTGCTTGTTCTGCACGGCGGAGACGTAACCGCGGCCACGCTCGACCGTGAGCTCCATCTCCAGCTTGCCCTTGCCGTTGAGCGTGGCGAGGACGAGGTCGGGGTTGTGCACCTCGACACCGGCCGGGGGCGCGATGTCGGCGGCGGTGACCAGACCCGGACCCTGCTTGCGCAGGTACATCACAACGGGCTCGTCGTGCTCGGACGACACGACCAGCTGCTTGATGTTGAGGATCAGGTCGGTGACGTCCTCCTTGACGCCCGGCACGGTGGTGAACTCGTGCAGCACGCCGTCGATCCGGATCGACGTGACGGCCGCGCCGGGGATCGAGGAGAGGAGGGTACGACGGAGGGAGTTGCCGAGGGTGTAGCCGAAGCCCGGCTCCAGCGGCTCGATCACGAACCGGGAGCGGAACTCGTCGACGACCTCTTCGGTCAACGAGGGACGCTGAGCGATCAGCATGTGTGGATCAGATCCTTCTTTCGTGGACGCCCGCTATTTGACGCCCGACGGAACCGCCCCCGGCAAGAGGGACGGGTACTGCAAGGGTACGGGCGATACGGCCCTTTTACGGAGCCGTACCGCCCGAATCCTGAAAGCGACCGTGCGTCAGACGCGGCGACGCTTCGGCGGACGGCAGCCGTACTGCGACATGTGGGGGATAACCCCCACACCCCCAGCCGAAAGCCGAGCCGCCGTGAGCCTGCGTGTCAGACGCGGCGACGCTTCGGCGGACGGCAGCCGTTGTGCGGGGTGGGGGTGACGTCCTGGATCGAGCCGACCTCGAGGCCGGTGGCCTGGAGGGAGCGGATCGCGGTCTCACGGCCGGAGCCGGGACCCTTGACGAACACGTCCACCTTGCGCATGCCGTGCTCCTGCGCGCGGCGGGCGGCCGACTCGGCGGCCATCTGCGCGGCGAAGGGGGTCGACTTGCGCGAGCCCTTGAAGCCGACGTGGCCGGCGGAGGCCCAGGAGATCACGTTGCCCGAGGGGTCCGTGATCGAGACGATCGTGTTGTTGAACGTGCTCTTGATGTGCGCGTGGCCGTGAGCGACGTTCTTCTTTTCCTTGCGGCGCACCTTCTTGGCAGCGCCCTGACGACCCTTGGGGGGCATCTACAAACTCCTACGGGGAGGTGGTCGGTCCTACAGCGAAGACCGCTGATGAAGCGTTGTCCGCTGAGGACTACTTCTTGCCCGGCTTCTTCTTGCCGGCGATGGCGCGACGCGGGCCCTTGCGGGTACGGGCGTTCGTGCTGGTGCGCTGACCGCGGACGGGCAGACCGCGACGGTGACGGAGACCCTGGTAGCAGCCGATCTCCACCTTGCGGCGGATGTCGGCCTGGATCTCACGACGGAGGTCACCCTCGGTCTTGATGTTGTTGTCCACGTACTCGCGGATCGCGACGAGCTGCTCCTCGGAGAGGTCGCGGACGCGGGTGTTCGGGTCGACGCCGGTCGCTGCCAGCGTCTCCTTCGAGAGGGTCCGGCCGATGCCGAACACGTAGGTGAGGGCGACCTCCACACGCTTTTCGCGCGGGATGTCAACACCGGAAACGCGTGCCATTCAATGGCTCCTGGTGATCTTCGGAGGTCTTCCGCAGAACCGGTTCCCAGCCGCCGTACCAGGTACGAACTGGGTCCCCGGCCTCCGAACCGGGGGTGTCGAGCCGTCTCCGGCTCGGGTCCTGCGTATGAACATATTCAGCTCGCGTCGCGCGAATCTCTGCGATATCGATGCAGAGGGATCGGTCGATCGTGCGTCAGCCCTGGCGCTGCTTGTGGCGCGGGTTCTCGCAGATGACCATGACCCGACCGTGACGGCGGATCACCCTGCACTTGTCGCAGATCTTCTTGACGCTCGGCTTGACCTTCATGGGATTGAGGTTCTCCGAGTCAGAGGGATCTACTTGTAGCGGTAGACGATCCGGCCACGGGTCAGGTCGTACGGAGACAGCTCCACCACGACCCGGTCGTCAGGGAGGATGCGGATGTAGTGCATGCGCATCTTGCCGCTGATGTGTGCCAGGACCTGGTGGCCGTTCTGGAGCTCGACCTTGAACATGGCGTTCGGAAGAGACTCGACGACAGTGCCCTCGATCTCGATGGCACCTTGCTTCTTGGCCACGCTTCGCCCTTCGAATCGACTACCTTGATCGACTCCCGCACTTTCCCTTAAGGGTGCATGCGGACATGCGGGTGCACGAGAGCCGACGAGTCAGTCTACGTCAGGGCACTCAGAAAGACGAATCGAGGAAGGATGCCCCGGCGCGGAGATCTTTAAGCAAGGGGATCCGGAGCAGCAGTGATCCCGTGCTCCGCCAGCTTGGCCTTGCCGCCGTCCGGGGCCGTCAGGACCAGGGGGCCCTGCTCGGTCAGCGCGACCGAGTGCTCCCAGTGGGAGGACCAGGTGCCGTCCGTCGTGATGACCGTCCAGTCGTCCGAGAGGACCTCCGTCTTGGGGGTGCCCAGGGAGACCATCGGCTCGATCGCGAGGCAGAAGCCGGGGACCAGCTTGGGGCCCTTGCCGCGGCGGCGGTCGACGTAGTTCAGCAGGTGCGGGTCCATGTGCATCTCGGTGCCGATGCCGTGGCCGCCGTAGTCCTCGATGATCCCGTACTTGCCGCCGCCCGGTTTCGGCTGGCGGCGGATGTACGTCTCGATGGCGCGGGAGACGTCGACCAGGCGGTTGCCCTGCTTCATCGCCGCGATGCCGGCCCACATGGACTCTTCCGTCACCCGGGAGAGCTCGATCAGTTCCGGGGCGTGACCGGAGCCCACGAAGGCGGTGTACGCCGCGTCGCCGTGCCAGCCGTCGATGATCGCGCCGCAGTCGATGGAGATGATGTCGCCGTCCTTGAGGACGACCTCGTCCGAGGGGATGCCGTGGACGACCACCTCGTTGACGGAGGTGCAGATCGTGGCCGGGAAGCCGCCGTAACCCAGGAAGTTGGGCTTGGCGTTGTGCTCGGCGAGCACCTTGCGGGCGACCTCGTCCAGGTCCTTGGTGCTGGCACCCGGCACCGCCGCCTCGCGGGTGGCCGCGTGGATCGCGGCGACGACCAGCCCCGCCTCACGCATCTTGGCGATCTGCTCGGGGCTCTTGATCTGCACCATGGGGTCCTGCGCTCTCCGTCACTCGCGTCAACCGGTTACCTACACAACAGTACGGCCGTGACCCCCTGTGGGTGTCACGGCCGTACTCGCCGACGGCTACTTGCCGTCGTCCTCGCGCTTGAGCGCCTCCAGGGCGCGCTGCGTGACCTCGTCCACCGGGCCCAGGGAGGAGATCGTGACGACCAGGCCCTGCGCCTTGTAGTAGTCGATGATCGGCTCGGTCTGCGTGTGGTAGACCTCCAGCCGGGTGCGGACGGTCTCCTCGGAGTCGTCGTCGCGCTGGTACAGCTCACCGCCGCAGACGTCGCAGACGCCTTCCTTCTTCGCGGGGCTGTACGTCACGTGGAACACGTGCGCCGAGTCGTTGCGGCAGATGCGCCGGCCGGCGATCCGCTTGACGACCTCCTCCTCGGGGACTTCGAGGTCGAGTACGGCGTCCAGCTTGATGCCCTCGGTCTTGAGCAGCTCGTCGAGCGCCTCGGCCTGCGACACATTGCGCGGGAAACCGTCGAGCAGGAAGCCGTTCTCGGCGTCCTTCTGCTCCATGCGGTCCTTCGCCATCGCGATGGTGACCTCGTCGGGCACGAGGTTGCCGGCGTCCATGTAGGACTTCGCGAGTTTCCCGAGCTCCGTCTGCTGGCTGATGTTGGCGCGGAACAGGTCGCCCGTGGAGATGTGCGGGATCGACAGCTTCCCGGCAAGGCGGGTGGCCTGAGTACCCTTCCCAGCACCCGGCGGCCCGACGAGGACGATTCGCATCAGCGGAGGAACCCTTCGTAATTGCGCTGCTGGAGCTGGCTCTCGATCTGCTTCACCGTCTCAAGACCCACACCCACGATGATCAGGATGCTCGTCCCGCCGAAGGGGAAGTTACCGGTTGCCCCGAACCCGACCAACGCCATCGTTGGTACGAGAGCGATCAGACCCAGATACAGCGAACCCGGCCAGGTGATCCGGTTGAGCACGTACGAGAGGTACTCAGCGGTCGGTCGGCCAGCCCGGATGCCCGGGATGAAGCCACCATACTTCTTCATGTTGTCGGCGACTTCTTCGGGGTTGAAGGAGATCGCAACGTAGAAGAACGCGAAGAAAACGATCAGCAAGAAGTAGCTGACCAGGTAGATCGGGTGGTCGCCCTTGGTCAGGTTCGTCTCGATCCAGGTCTTCCAGCCCGAGGTGCCGCCGGAGAACTGAGCGACCAGCGCCGGGATGTAGAGCAGCGACGAGGCGAAGATGACGGGAATCACACCCGCCTGGTTGACCTTCAGCGGGATGTAGGTCGAGGTCCCGCCGTAGGAACGGCGGCCGATCATGCGCTTCGCGTACTGGACCGGGATCCGGCGCTGGGCCTGCTCGACGAAGACCACCAGGCCGACCATGACCAGGCCGACCAGGATCACGGTGCCGAACTCGATCCAGCCGCCGGCCAGGGTGCCCTGCTTCTTGATGGCCCACAGCGCGGACGGGAAGGTCGCGGCGATCGAGATGAACATGAGGATCGACATGCCGTTGCCGATGCCGCGGTCGGTGATGAGCTCGCCGAGCCACATCACGACGGCCGTACCGGCGGTCATGCAGACCACCATGGTGATGGTGGTGAAGATCGCCTGGTCCGGGACGATGCTGGACGCGACGGTGCAGCCGGAGAAGAGCGCACCGCTGCGGGCGGTGGCCACCAGGCCGGTGCCCTGCAGGATGGCCAGCGCCACGGTCAGGTAGCGGGTGTACTGCGTGATCTTCGCCGTACCGGCCGAGCCCTCCTTCTTGAGGGCTTCCAGGCGCGGGATCACCACGGTCAGCAGCTGCAGAATGATGCTCGCCGTGATGTACGGCATGATGCCCAGCGCGAAGACCGTGATCTGCAGCAGCGCACCGCCACTGAACATGTTCACCAGGCCGAACAGGCCCTGGTTGCCGGAAGCCTCGTCCACGCACTGCTGGACGGCGGTGTAGTTGACGCCGGGGATCGGGATGTGGGTACCGACCCGGTAGACCACGATGATGCCGAGCGTGAAGAGCAGCTTCTTGCGCAGGTCGGGCGTCCTGAACGCCCGGGCGAACGCGGTGAGCACGGTGCCTCCTGCGACCCCCGCGCAACTGCGTCAAGGGTGACGGTCTTGAGGTTCGACGGATACGACGGATACGAATAACGAACGGTGCAGGCTACCTTACCGGCGGCACAGCTCCCCGTGGAACGACCAACCGGGGATACCCCTTTGTGGGATATCCCCGGTCGGGATCGCTCAAGTCATCGAGACGCCTGAGTGGTTCAGACGAGCTCGGTGACGGTGCCGCCGGCAGCGGCGATCTTCTCCTTGGCGGAGCCGGAGACGGCGTCGACCGTCACCTGCAGCGCCACGGAGATCTCGCCCTGGCCGAGCACCTTGACCAGGCTGTTCTTGCGAACGGCGCCCTTGGCCACCAGACCCTCGACGGTGACCTCGCCACCCTCGGGGTACAGCGCGGCCAGCTTGTCGAGGTTCACGACCTGGTACTCGGTCTTGAACGGGTTCTTGAAGCCCTTCAGCTTCGGGAGGCGCATGTGGAGGGGCATCTGCCCACCCTCGAAGCGCTCCGGAACCTGGTAGCGGGCCTTCGTGCCCTTGGTACCACGACCGGCCGTCTTACCCTTCGACGCCTCACCACGACCGACACGGGTCTTGGCGGTCTTGGCGCCCGGGGCGGGACGGAGGTTGTGGATCTTGAGCGGGTTGTTCTCCGCCATGATCAGTCGACCTCCTCGACCGTCACGAGGTGGCGGACGGTGTGCACCATGCCGCGGAACTCGGGGCGGTCCTCCTTGACGACCTGCGTGTTGATGCCCTTGAGACCAAGGGAGCGCAGGGTGTCACGGTGGTTCTGCTTGCTGCCGATGTAGGACTTGACCTGCGTAATCTTGAGCTGCGCCATGATTACGCACCCGCCCCGGCACGCGCACGGAGAAGAGCCGCGGGGGCGACGTCCTCGAGGGGCAGACCACGGCGGGCCGCGATCTCCTCGGGACGCTGCAGACCCTTCAGGGCCTCCACGGTCGCGTGCACGATGTTGATGGCGTTGTCGGAGCCGAGCGACTTCGACAGCACGTCGTGGATACCGGCGCACTCGAGCACGGCACGCACCGGGCCACCGGCGATAACGCCGGTACCGGGGGACGCGGGCTTGAGCAGAACGACGCCGGCAGCCTTCTCACCCTGGATGGGGTGCGGGATGGTGCCCTGGATACGGGGGACCTTGAAGAAGTGCTTCTTGGCCTCCTCAACACCCTTGGCGATGGCGGCCGGCACCTCCTTGGCCTTGCCGTAACCGACACCCACGGTGCCGTCACCGTCGCCCACCACGACCAGCGCGGTGAAGCTGAAGCGACGACCACCCTTCACAACCTTGGCGACACGGTTGATCGCGACGACACGCTCAACGTAAGCGGTCTTCTCGGCGGCGGCTGCGCCACCGTCACGACCCTTACGGTCCCGCCGCTCGCCGCCACCGGCACCGCCACCGCGGCGCTGGGGTCCAGCCATTGGATTACCTCTCTCTTTCCGCTAGCTACGAGCGGCTCAGAACTTGAGCCCGGCTTCGCGGGCGGCGTCCGCCAGGGCGGCGATGCGCCCGGCGTACTGGTTGCCACCACGGTCGAACACGACGGCCTCGACACCGGCGGCCTTGGCGCGCTCGGCGACCAGGGCACCGACCTGCTTGGCCTGGGCCGACTTGTCGCCCTCGCCACCGCGGATCGAGGTGTCCAGGGTGGACGCCGACGCAAGGGTGTGACCCTTGAGGTCGTCGATCACCTGGGCCACGATGTGGCGGTTCGAGCGGGTAACGACCAGACGCGGACGCTCCGCCGTACCGTTGATCCGCTTGCGGATCCGGATGTGACGGCGCTTGATCGCGGCGCGCTTGTAGGCGTCGCCCTTCAGGATCTTCTGTCCGTATGCCATGGCTTACTTACCCGCCTTTCCGACCTTGCGGCGGATGACTTCGCCCTCGTACTTGACGCCCTTGGCCTTGTACGGGTCGGGCTTGCGCAGCTTGCGGATGTTGGCCGCGACCTCGCCGACCTTCTGCTTGTCGATGCCCTCGACCGAGAACCGCGTCGGGTTCTCGACCTTGAAGGAGATTCCCTCGGGCGCCTCGACGGTGATCGGGTGGCTGTAGCCGAGCGCGAACTCGAGGTTCGAACCCTTGGCCGTCACGCGGTAACCGACACCGCTGATCTCGAGCTTCTTCACGTAACCCTGGGTCACGCCGGTGATCATGTTCGCCACCAGCGTGCGGGACAGGCCGTGCAGGGCCTTGCTCTGACGCTCGTCGTTGGGGCGGGTGACGTTCAGGACGCCGTCCTCACCCTTGGCGATCTCGATCGGCGCCGCGACGGTGTGGGTCAGCGTGCCCTTGGGGCCCTTGACCGAGACCGTCTGGCCGTCGATGGTGACGTCCACGCCGGCGGGAACCGTGATGGGGAGCTTGCCAATACGCGACATAGCTGTTTCCTCCGTTCCCTTCCGCTACCAGACGTAGGCGAGGACTTCCCCACCCACGCCCTTCTTGCCGGCCTGCTTGTCGGTCAGGAGACCGTGCGACGTGGAGATGATCGCCACGCCGAGGCCACCGAGGACCTTGGGCAGGTTGGTGGACTTCGCGTACACCCGGAGACCGGGCTTGGAGATCCGCTTGATGCCCGCGATGGAGCGCTCACGGTTGGGGCCGAACTTCAGCTCCAGGACGAGGTTCTTGCCGACCTCGGCGTCCTCGACCTTCCAGCCCGTGATGAAACCCTCCTGCTGGAGGATCTCCGCGATGTGAGACTTGATCTTGGAAGCGGGCATCGTCACGGAGTCGTGGTATGCCGAGTTCGCGTTCCGCAGACGCGTAAGCATGTCTGCGATCGGATCAGTCATGGTCATGAATTGGCCTTCGGCCTCTCTCGCCGGGGTTTCCTGGTGCGCCATCCCTCTCCCCGATCCGAGACGGGACGGGTGCGGCGCGGTGGACCTACGGCGTAGTAAGTCGTACGGGCAATCGTCAGACGCCCAACCCTCCAAGCCTAAGCCATGGAAGGGTGGGCGCCTGACACGCCCATTGCTTACCGAGAGCCCTTGGAATCCCTAAATAGGGGGATTACCAGGAGCTCTTGGTCACGCCCGGCAGCTCGCCACGGTGAGCCATCTCACGAAGGCACACGCGGCACAGGCCGAACTTGCGGTACACGGAGTGCGGACGGCCGCAGCGCTGGCAGCGGGTGTACGCACGCACACCGAACTTGGGCTTGCGAGCAGCCTTGGCAATCAGAGCCTTCTTCGCCATCTCGCTCACGCCTCCTTGAAGGGGAAGCCGAGGTGACGAAGGAGCGCGCGGCCCTCAGCGTCGTTGGTCGCCGTGGTCACCACGGTGATGTCCATGCCCCGGGTACGGTCGATCTTGTCCTGGTCGATCTCGTGGAACATGACCTGCTCGGTGAGACCGAAGGTGTAGTTGCCACGGCCGTCGAACTGCTTGGGGGACAGACCACGGAAGTCGCGGATGCGCGGGAGCGCGAGCGACAGGGTGCGGTCCAGGAACTCCCACATGCGGTCGCCACGGAGCGTGACGTGGGCACCGATCGGCTGGCCCTCACGCAGCTTGAACTGCGCGATGGACTTGCGGGCCTTGGTGACGGCCGGCTTCTGACCGGTGATCGTGGTGAGGTCGCGGATGGCGCCCTCGATCAGCTTGGAGTCGCGGGCGGCGTCGCCCACACCCATGTTGACCACGATCTTGACGAGGCCGGGGATCTGCATGACGTTCTCGTAGGAGAACTCCTCACGCAGCTTGCCCGCGATCTCCTCGCGGTACTTCGTCTTGAGACGCGGAGTCGTGGTGGTAGCCATCAGATGTCCTCACCCGTCCGCTTGGCAACGCGGATCTTGTTGCCCTCGTCGTCGAAGCGGTAACCGACACGCGTGACGACCTTGTTGCCGTCCTTCTCAACGACCAGCTGGACGTTGGAGACGTGGATCGGCGCCTCGGTCGTGACGATGCCGCCGGCCTGCGAACCGCGAGCGGTCGGACCGGCCTTGGTGTGCTTCTTGACCCGGTTGACACCCTCGACCAGGACGCGGTCCTCGCGGGGGAAGGCCGCGATGACCTTGCCCTGCTTGCCCTTGTCCTTACCGGTGATGACCTGGACCAGGTCGCCCTTCTTGATCTTCATGCTTACAGCACCTCCGGAGCCAGCGAGATGATCTTCATGAACTTCTTCTCGCGCAGCTCACGCCCGACCGGGCCGAAGATGCGGGTGCCGCGAGGGTCGCCGTCGTTCTTCAGAATGACGGCGGCGTTCTCGTCGAAGCGGATGTACGAGCCGTCCGGACGGCGGCGCTCCTTGACGGTGCGAACGATGACCGCCTTGACGACGTCACCCTTCTTCACGTTGCCACCGGGGATCGCGTCCTTGACGGTGGCGACGATGACGTCACCGATGCCCGCGTAGCGGCGACCGGAGCCACCGAGCACACGGATGCAAAGGATCTCCTTCGCACCAGTGTTGTCGGCGACACGCAGTCGCGACTCCTGCTGGATCACGTCTATCTCCTGTTTGTCTGCCGGTTCCCCGGGGGCCGTTCAGGAACGGCCCCCGGAGCCTGGCGGAACTGTCCTGCGGGATGATCCCCGCAGGAAATTACTTGGCCTTCTCGAGGATCTCGACGACGCGCCAGCGCTTCGTGGCGGACAGCGGGCGGGTCTCCGCGAGGAGGACCCGGTCGCCGACGCCGGCAGCGTTCTGCTCGTCGTGAGCCTTGAGCTTGTTCGTACGGCGGATGACCTTGCCGTACAGCGCGTGCTTGACGCGGTCCTCGACGGCGACGACGACGGTCTTGTCCATCTTGTCGCTGACGACGAGACCCTCGCGGGTCTTGCGGAAGCCGCGGGCCTCTGCAGTCTGCTCAGTCACGTTGCTCTCACTCATCAGGCGCTCTCCACCGTCTCGATGCCCAGCTCGCGCTCACGCATCAGGGTGTAGATCCGCGCGATGTCCTTACGGACGGCCTTCAGCCGACCGTGGTTCTCGAGCTGACCGGTCGCCGCCTGGAAGCGGAGGTTGAACAGCTCTTCCTTGGCCTCGCGGAGCTTCGCCAGAAGCTCCTCGTTGCCCAGCTCGCGCAGCTCGGACGCCTTGGTACCGGCCGACATCACGCTTCACCTGCCTCGCGCTTGACGATCCGGCACTTCATCGGCAGCTTGTGGGCTGCGCGAGTCAGGGCCTCACGGGCGATCTTCTCGTTCGGGTAGGACAGCTCGAACATGACCCGGCCCGGGTGCACGTTCGCGATCCACCACTCCGGCGAACCCTTACCGGAACCCATGCGGGTCTCGGCGGGCTTCTTCGTGAGCGGGCGGTCCGGGTAGATGTTGATCCAGACCTTGCCACCACGCTTGATGTGGCGGGTCATCGCGATACGAGCGGCCTCGATCTGACGGTTGGTCACGTACGCCGGCGTGAGGGCCTGGATGCCGTACTCGCCGAACGCCACGGTCGTACCGCCCTTGGCCTCACCACGACGCTTCGGGTGGTGCTGCTTGCGGTGCTTGACCCTACGGGGGATCAGCATGTCGGTCAGGCCTCCGTTCCGGTGCTCTCAGCCGGAGCGGACGCGGGAGCCTCGGCCTTGGGGGCCTCGGAACCGGCAGCCTGCTGCGGCTTGCGACCGCGCCGCTCGCCACCGCGGCCACCACGGGCCGGGCGGTCGGCACCACCACGGGCCGGGCGGTTACCCGCACGGGCCGCAGCGTTCTCGGCGCGGACCTCGGCGATGTTCTTGACATCGCCCTTGTAGATCCAGACCTTCACACCGATGCGGCCGAAGGTCGTCTTGGCCTCGAAGAAGCCGTAGTCCACGTTCGCGCGGAGCGTGTGCAGGGGCACACGGCCCTCGCGGTAGAACTCCGAGCGGGACATCTCGGCGCCGCCGAGGCGGCCACCGCACTGGATCTTGATGCCCTTGGCGCCGGCCTTCATGGCGGACTGCATGCTCTTGCGCATGGCCCGACGGAAGGAGACGCGGGAGGAGAGCTGCTCGGCGACGGCCTGGGCAACCAGCTGAGCGTCGGTCTCGGGGTTCTTGACCTCGAGGATGTTCAGCTGGACCTGCTTGCCCGTGAGCTTCTCGAGGTCACCGCGGATGCGGTCGGCCTCGGCGCCACGGCGGCCGATGACGATGCCCGGACGAGCGGTGTGGATGTCCACACGCACGCGGTCACGGGTGCGCTCGATCTCCACCTTCGAGATGCCGGCGCGCTCCATGCCGGACGTCATCATCCGACGGATGGCGACGTCTTCCTTGACGTAGTCCTTGTACAGCTTGTCGGCGTACCACCGGGACTTGAAGTCCGTGGTGACACCGAGCCGGAACCCATGCGGGTTAACCTTCTGGCCCATTACCGGGTTCCTTCCTTGCTGCTGACGACCACGGTGATGTGGCTGGTCCGCTTGCGGATCCGGTAGGCACGGCCCTGGGCACGCGGACGGAACCGCTTCAGGGTCGGGCCCTCGTCGACGTACGCCTCGGAGATGAAGAGGCTGTCGGCGTCGGTGTGGTCGTAGTTGTGCGCGGCGTTGGCGATGGCGCTGTCGAGCACCTTGCCGACGGGCACGGAGGCTGCCTGCGGAGCGAATCGCAGAACAGCCTGAGCCTCCGTGGCGTCCATGCCACGGATAAGGTCCACCACGCGGCGGGCCTTCATGGGCGTAACGCGGATGTACCGCGCCTGGGCCCTGGCTTCCATGGTTGTCCCTCTCAGTTACTTACGTGTCTGAATGCGATCCGCTGTTAGCGGCGCTTCGACTTCCGGTCGTCCTTGACGTGACCCCGGAAGGTGCGCGTCGGCGAGAACTCGCCGAGCTTGTGGCCGACCATCGACTCGGTGACGAACACCGGGATGTGGGTCTTGCCGTTGTGCACCGCGATCGTGTGGCCGAGCATGGCCGGGACGATCATGGAGCGACGGGACCAGGTCTTGATGACGTTCTTGGAACCGGCTTCGTTCTGAGCATCCACCTTCTTGGCGAGGTGCTCGTCGACGAAGGGCCCCTTCTTGAGACTGCGCGGCATCTAAACCCGCTCCTAGCGCTTCTTGTTCGTCTTGCGGCGGCGGACGATGTACTTGTTCGACGCCTTCTTGGGCGAACGAGTACGACCCTCCTTCTGACCCCAGGGGCTGACCGGGTGGCGACCACCGGAGGTCTTGCCCTCACCACCACCGTGCGGGTGGTCAACCGGGTTCATCGCCACACCGCGAACGGTCGGGCGGACGCCCAGCCAGCGCTTGCGGCCGGCCTTGCCCCAGTTGATGTTGCTCTGCTCGGCGTTGCCGACCTCGCCGACCGTGGCGCGGCAGCGCTGGTCGACCAGACGGATCTCACCGGACGGCATACGAAGGTGGGCCATCGTGCCCTCCTTCGCGAGCAGCTGCACGGAGGCACCGGCGGAGCGGGCGAACTTGGCGCCGCCGCCCGGACGAAGCTCCACGGAGTGGATCGTCGTACCGACCGGGATGTTGCGCAGCGCCAGGTTGTTGCCGGGCTTGATGTCGGCCGCGGGGCCGTTCTCGATCCGGTCGCCCTGGGTCAGGCCCTTCGGCGCCAGGATGTAGCGCTTCTCGCCGTCCGCGTAGTGGAGCAGCGCGATGCGCGCGGTGCGGTTGGGGTCGTACTCGATGTGCGCGACCTTCGCCGGCACGCCGTCCTTGTCGTGACGACGGAAGTCGATCACTCGGTAGGCGCGCTTGTGTCCGCCACCCTGGTGGCGAACGGTCACACGACCGGCGTTGTTACGGCCGCCCTTGCTGTGCAGGGGGCGGACCAGCGACTTCTCCGGCGTGGACCGCGTGACCTCGACGAAGTCGGCGACGCTGGAACCACGACGGCCCGGCGTAGTCGGCTTGTACTTGCGGATTCCCATTTCTCAGTCCTCGTCCGATATCGGACGATCCGACCCGCTTACGCGGTCGGACCGCCGAAGATGTCGATACGGTCGCCCTCGGCGAGGGTCACGATCGCGCGCTTGGTGGCCGCACGCTGGCCGAAGCCGGTGCGGGTCCGCTTGCGCTTGCCGATGCGGTTGATCGTGTTGACCCCGGTGACCTTGACCGAGAAGACCGCCTGGACGGCCTGCTTGATCTGGGTCTTGTTGGCGTTCGGGTCGACGATGAACGTGTACTTGTTCTCGTCCAGGAGCGCGTAGCTCTTCTCCGACACGACCGGCTTCAGCAGCACGTCACGGGGGTCCGTGTACGACTTGCTGAGCGGCGTCTCGACGGTGTTCTTGCCCTCGGCGGCGTGGCGGCGCGCCTTGGCGACACGCGCGGCCTTGGCGGCCTTGGCCGCCTTCGAGGCAATGGCGGGGTGACGGATGGCCATCAGACCTCAGTCCCTTCGGTGTCGTTGGCCTTCGGGCCGGCGACGAAGGACTCGAGAGCGGCCTGGGTGAAGACCACGTCGTCCGAGACGATCACGTCGTACGTGTTCAGCTGGCCCGGCTCCAGGATGTGGACCTGGGGCAGGTTGCGGGCGGACAGCCACGCGGCCTCGTCGGCGCGGTCGACGACCAGGAGCAGGTTCTTGCGCTCCGAGATCTTGCCGAACAGCGTGCGAGCGGCCTTGGTGCTGGGGGTCTCGCCCTCGACCACGCCGGTGACGACGTGGATGCGGTTGTGGCGGGCCCGGTCGGTGAGGGCGTGGCGCAGGGCCGCGGCCTTCATCTTCTTCGGGGTCCGCTGCGAGTAGTCGCGCGGCACGGGACCGTGCACGACGCCACCACCGGCGAACTGCGGCGCGCGGGTCGAGCCCTGACGGGCGCGGCCGGTGCCCTTCTGGCGGTACGGCTTCTTGCCGCCACCACGGACCTCGCCACGGGTCTTCGTCTTGTGCGTGCCCTGGCGGGCAGCGGCGTTCTGCGCGACGACGACCTGGTGGATCAGCGGGATGCTGATCTTCTCCACGCCGAAGATCTCCGCGGGGAGCTCGACGCTACCGGTCTTCTCGCCGGCAGGCGAAAGGATGTCAACAGTGCTCATCGGTACCTCAGGCCCCCTTGGCCGCGGTGCGGACCAGGACGAGGCCGCCGTTCGGACCGGGAACCGCGCCCTTGATGAGCAGCAGACCCTTCTCCGCGTCAACGGCGTGGACGGTCAGGTTCTGGGTGGTGACACGCTCGTTGCCCATGCGACCCGCCATGCGGAGGCCCTTGAACACACGGCCCGGGGTGGCGCAGCCACCGATGGAACCGGGAGAGCGGTGCTTGCGCTGGGTGCCGTGACCGGCGCCGAGGCCACCGAAGTTGTGGCGCTTCATGACACCGGCGAAGCCCTTGCCCTTGCTCTTGCCGGTGACGTCGACCTTCACGCCGGCCTCGAAGACCTCGGCGGTGATTTCCTGACCGAGCGTGTACTCGGCGGCATCGGCCGTCCGGATCTCGACGAGGTGTCGACGGGGGGTGACGTCGGCCTTGGCGAAGTGGCCCTTGAGGGGCTTGTTCACCTTGCGCGGGTCGATCTCGCCGAAGGCGATCTGGACCGACTCGTAGCCGTCGCTGTCGTTCGTACGCACCTGGGTGACGACGTTCGGGCCGGCCTTGACGACGGTGACCGGAACAACACGGTTGTTCTCGTCCCACACCTGCGTCATGCCGAGCTTCTCGCCCAGGATGCCCTTGATCTGCTTAGCCATTCTCAGATCACCGGCCCTCAGAGCTTGATCTCGATGTCGACACCGGCCGGGAGGTCGAGTCGCATCAGAGAGTCAACGGTCTTGGGCGTCGGGTCGAGGATGTCGATCAGGCGCTTGTGGGTGCGCATCTCGAAGTGCTCGCGCGAGTCCTTGTACTTGTGCGGCGACTTGATGACGCAGTACACGTTCTTCTCAGTGGGCAGCGGCACCGGGCCCGCGACCGACGCACCAGTACGGGTCACCGTCTCGACGATCTTCTTCGCCGAGGAGTCGATGACCTCGTGGTCGTAGGCCTTGAGCCGGATGCGGATCTTCTGTCCCGCCATGGCTACTCAGTAGTCCTTTGTCTGTTCACGCTCTGGAACCCGGTCCTCCGTGCGCTCCACCTCCGACCCACGCGGTCGGGCGTGTCGCGCTTTCACTGACACAGATGTCCCTTGTTCGAACATCCCTTGTCTGAGAAAGAGATTCACCGGGTGCCTGGCCAGTGCCGCACCGCACTTCCCGGAAGATTCCCGTACGTCCGTCCCAGTGCTGCCCGAGGGCAGTTAGGACGACGAGTACTGTGGGACTCGCTTCCGGTCCTCCCGGCGGGAGGCGCGCAGCATCAACACTCGACCGAGCAACTCCGACAGTCTGCCATATGGGGCAGGGGCCTGGCCAATCGAGCCGGAGAGAATACCCCGGGCGTGACGCAGGTCAAACACAGGTCCCCTTCATCCTGGTGCGCGACCTCAAGGGTGCCGATCGCCAGGACTTCGCCGACGGCAGCATCACACGCCGCGGCTACCCCATGGGCGCATTCCGCAGCCGCGCGAACGACGTGTCCAGCCCCCGCTTCAGCATCCCCGCCACCGGCCGCTCCACGAACCGGTGCACCAGCCAGCTCAGCAGCATGAAGCCGGCGATCACCGAGACGACCAGCAGGCGGGCGTCCATCGTGTCCTTCAGACGGTTGATGACCGTCGTACCGGCGACGTAGTGCGTCAGATAGAGCGGATACGTCAGCGCGCCCGCTGTCACCAGCCACTTCCAGCGGACGCGGTCCGTCGCGCCGAGTGCGATCGCCACCATGGCCAGGAGGAAGACGGTGAAGATGGCGAAGCTTCCCCGCCAGCCGGAGACGTGCTCCACCTCGTCGATCCTGATGCCCAGTTCCCGCTGACCCATCAGCCAGCACAGCGCGAGGATCCCCCACAGCAGCAGGTCCTGGCCGAACCGGTGCATCAAGTACAACGCAAGACCCGCGATGAAGAACCACGCGCCGTCCGGGTTCGCGGCCAGCGTGAGCAGGTGGAACTTCGCCACCGGCGCCAGCATCGCCGCCGCGCCCCACACGCAGCAGAAGACCACGACCTTGCGGTACGTCAGGCCGGTGGCGACGACGACCAGGAACAGCAGGTAGAAGCGGAGTTCCGACCACAGCGTCCAGTACACGCCGTCGACGCTGTCCACGTGCGAACCGGACTGCAGCATCGTGAGGTTGAGCAGGATGTCCCGCAGCTTCAGGCGGTGCCAGACGCCGGGCAGGGCGACGATCACGGCCGTGGTGAAGACTATGCCGAACCAGTACGCGGGATAGAGGCGGATCACCCGGGAGACGAAGAACTGGCGTGGGCTGCGGCCCCAGCAGGACATGCAGATCACGAAGCCGCTGATCACGAAGAAGATCTCGACGCCGATCCAGCCGTACGAGGCGAAGCGGAACACCGTCGGCATGATGTCGGACGCGGGTCTGTCCCAGACCGCGTTGCCCGGCTGGTTCACCCGCCAGGTGCCGGCGTAGTGGTGCACGGCGACCATCAGCGCGGCGAGGAGCCGGATGCCGTCGATGGCGTACAGGCGCGGGCGCTCGCGGCGGAGCGGGGCCGCGGGACGGTGTAACTGCACCCTCCGCAGTTGCTGCGTCGGCTGGTCCACCATCACGGACATCGCTGACCATCCCCTGTCTGCCGCCTGCTCCGACCCACCCAAGCTAGGCCGTCACAACCGCCCCACAGAGGCCAGACAGGAACATACGGGGCGCGGGCCTCCCGGAGTTGGTACAACTCTCCACGACACGACCCGCAGGGTTTGCCGAGACTTCACCGAACGGCCGTCGTCCCGCCGACGGGCAGCACAAGCGAAAGGGCCCGTACGACCGAAGTCGTACGGGCCCTTCCAGAGGCCTAGCGGCTCAGAGTCACTTGTTGATCTTGGTGACCTGGCCGGCGCCGACCGTCCGGCCACCCTCACGGATGGCGAACTTCAGGCCCTCTTCCATGGCGATGGGCTGGATGAGCTCGACCTTCATCTCAGTGTTGTCGCCCGGCATGACCATCTCGGTGCCCTCGGGGAGGGTCACGACGCCGGTCACGTCCGTGGTACGGAAGTAGAACTGCGGACGGTAGTTGTTGAAGAACGGCGTGTGGCGGCCACCCTCGTCCTTGGACAGGATGTAGGCCTGCGCCTCGAACTCGGTGTGCGGGGTGACCGAGCCCGGCTTGATGATGACCTGGCCGCGCTCGACGTCCTCGCGCTTGATGCCGCGGAGCAGCAGACCGACGTTCTCACCGGCCTGGCCCTCGTCGAGCAGCTTGCGGAACATCTCGATGCCGGTGACCGTGGTGGTGGTCTTCTCGGTCTTGATGCCGATGATGTCGACGGTCTCGTTGACCTTCAGGACACCACGCTCGATACGGCCGGTGACGACCGTACCGCGACCGGTGATCGTGAAGACGTCCTCGATCGGCATCAGGAACGGCTTGTCGACGTCGCGCTCCGGCTCCGGGATGGCGGAGTCGACGGCGGCCATCAGGTCCAGGACCGACTGGCCCCACTCCTTGTCGCCCTCGAGCGCCTTGAGCGCGGAGACCTTGACGACCGGAACGTCGTCGCCCGGGAACTCGTACTCGGAGAGCAGCTCACGGACCTCGAGCTCGACGAGCTCCAGGATCTCCTCGTCGTCCACCATGTCGGCCTTGTTCAGGGCGACGACGATGTACGGAACGCCGACCTGGCGGGCCAGGAGCACGTGCTCCTTGGTCTGCGGCATCGGGCCGTCGGTGGCGGCGACAACGAGGATGGCGCCGTCCATCTGCGCCGCACCCGTGATCATGTTCTTGATGTAGTCCGCGTGACCGGGGCAGTCGACGTGGGCGTAGTGACGGGTCTCCGTCTGGTACTCGACGTGCGCGATGGAGATGGTGATACCGCGCTGGCGCTCTTCGGGAGCCTTGTCGATCTGGTCGAACGCCGAGGCCTCGTTCAGGTCCGGGAACGCGTCGTGCAGCACCTTGGTAATGGCGGCCGTGAGGGTCGTCTTACCGTGGTCGATGTGACCGATGGTGCCGATGTTGACGTGCGGCTTAGTCCGCTCGAACTTCGCCTTCGCCACTGGGGTCCTCCTGTGGAGTGGTTCTGTACGCCTTACTTCATCGGCGCCAGGTGATCTTTGCTGTCAAATCCCGGGCCCCGGGTCATTCCGCCATGTATACGGAGGAACGACCCGTGAGGCTCCGGGGTCAAGCCTAAAGCGTGTGAACGCGGTGCGTTGAACGCAGGTGCGTTACTCGCCCTTGGCCTTCGCGATGATCTCCTCGGCGACGTTCCGCGGAACCTCGGCGTAGGAGTCGAACTGCATGGAGTAGCTGGCCCGGCCGGACGTCTTGCTGCGCAGGTCGCCGACGTAACCGAACATCTCCGAGAGGGGCACGAGGCCCTTCACGACGCGGGCACCGGCCCGCTCCTCCATGGCCTGGATCTGGCCACGGCGGGAGTTGATGTCGCCGATGACCTCGCCCATGTAGTCCTCGGGCGTGGTGACCTCGACGGCCATCATGGGCTCGAGCAGCACGGGGCTGGCCTTGCGCGCGGCCTCCTTGAAGGCCTGCGAACCGGCGATCTTGAAGGCGAGCTCGGAGGAGTCGACCTCGTGGTAGCCACCGTCGATGAGCGTGACGCGGACGCCCGTCATCTCGTAGCCCGCGAGGATGCCGAACTGCATGGCCTCCTGCGCACCGGCGTCGACCGAAGGGATGTACTCCTTCGGGATACGGCCACCGGTCACCTTGTTCACGAACTCGTACGAGGCGTCGCCGCCCTCGATGGGCTCGATCGCGATCTGCACCTTGGCGAACTGACCGGTACCACCGGTCTGCTTCTTGTGGGTGTAGTCCACGCGCTCGACGGCCTTGCGGATCGTCTCGCGGTACGCGACCTGCGGCTTGCCGACGTTGGCCTCGACCTTGAACTCACGGCGCATACGGTCGACCAGCACCTCGAGGTGCAGCTCGCCCATGCCACCGATGATGGTCTGGCCGGTCTCCTCGTCCGAGTGGACCTGGAAGGAGGGGTCCTCCTCCGCGAGACGCTGGATGGCGACACCCAGCTTCTCCTGGTCGCCCTTGGACTTCGGCTCGATGGCGACCTGGATGACCGGCGCCGGGAAGTCCATGGACTCCAGGATCACCGGGGCCTTGTCGTCGCACAGCGTCTCACCGGTCGTGGTCTGCTTCAGACCCATGACGGCGATGATGTCGCCGGCGCCCACCGCGTCGATCTCCTCACGCTTGTTCGCGTGCATGCGGTAGATCTTGCCGATGCGCTCCTTCTTGCCCTTGACGGAGTTCAGCACGGCGGTGCCGGACTCCAGGCGGCCCGAGTAGACCCGGACGAAGGTGAGCTTGCCGAGGTGCGGGTCGCTCATGATCTTGAACGCCAGCGCGGACAGCGGCTCGTCGTCGGACGGCTTGCGCTTGACGACCTCCTCCGGGTCGTTCACGGCGTGGCCCTCGATGGCCTCGACGTCGAGCGGGGAGGGGAGGTAGCGCACGACCGCGTCGAGCAGGGGCTGGACGCCCTTGTTCTTGAACGCGGTACCGCAGAACACCGGGGTGACCGTGGTGTCCTTGGACTTGCCGGACGCGATGGTGATGCGACGGATCGCGGCGTACAGCTGCTCCACGGAAGGCTCCTCGCCCTCCAGGTACAGCTCCATGATCTCTTCGTCGTTCTCGGCCACGGCCTCCAGAAGCTTGCCGCGGTACTCCTCGGCAGCCTCCGTGTGGGTGTCCGGGATGTCGACGGTGTCGTACATCTCGCCCTTGGTGGCCTCGGCGGACCAGACCAGGGCCTTCATCGTCACGAGGTCGACGACGCCCTTGAAGTCGGCCTCGGCACCGATCGGGAGCTGCATGACGATCGGCTGAGCGCCCAGACGGTCCGAGATCATGTCCACGCAGCGGTGGAACTCGGCGCCGGTCCGGTCGAGCTTGTTGACGAAGCAGATGCGCGGCACGCCGTAGCGGTCCGCCTGACGCCAAACCGTCTCGGACTGGGGCTCCACGCCGGCGACACCGTCGAACACCGTCACGGCGCCGTCGAGGACGCGGAGCGAACGCTCCACCTCCACGGTGAAGTCGACGTGACCCGGGGTGTCGATGATGTTGATCGTGTGGTCGACGTCCTCGAGCGGCCAGTGACAGGTGGTGGCAGCAGAGGTGATCGTGATGCCACGCTCCTGCTCCTGCTCCATCCAGTCCATGGTGGCAGCACCGTCGTGGACCTCACCGATCTTGTACGACACACCGGTGTAGAACAGGATCCGCTCGGTGGTGGTCGTCTTGCCCGCGTCGATGTGGGCCATGATCCCGATGTTGCGGACCTTGGCCAGGTCAAGCGAAGTGGTAGCCATAAGGCTTCAGTCTTCTCTCGGTCTCGATGTGGACTGCGACTACCAGCGGTAGTGCGCGAAGGCCTTGTTGGACTCGGCCATCTTGTGCGTGTCCTCGCGCTTCTTGACGGCCGCACCGAGGCCGTTCGAAGCGTCGAGAAGCTCGTTGAGCAGACGCTCGGTCATGGTCTTCTCGCGACGGGCGCGGGAGTAACCGACCAGCCAGCGCAGCGCCAGGGTGTTGGCACGGCCGGGCTTGACCTCGACCGGGACCTGGTAGGTGGCGCCACCGACACGGCGGGACTTGACCTCGAGGGTCGGCTTGATGTTCTCGAGAGCGCGCTTGAGCGTGATGACCGGGTCGTTGCCGGTCTTCTCGCGCAGGCCCTCCATGGCGCCGTAGACGATGCGCTCGGCGGTGGAGCGCTTGCCGTTCAGCAGCACCTTGTTGATGAGCGACGTGACCAGAGGAGAACCGTAGACCGGGTCGATGATGACCGGGCGCTTCGGGGCGGGGCCCTTACGAGGCATTCTTACTTCTCCTTCTTGGCGCCGTAGCGGGAACGGGCCTGCTTGCGGTTCTTGACACCCTGGGTGTCGAGGGAGCCACGGATGATCTTGTAGCGAACACCCGGCAGGTCCTTCACACGGCCGCCGCGCACGAGCACGATGGAGTGCTCCTGCAGGTTGTGTCCCTCACCCGGAATGTAAGCGGTGACCTCGATCCCGCTGGTCAGACGCACACGCGCGACCTTACGCAGGGCCGAGTTCGGCTTCTTCGGGGTGGTCGTGAACACACGCGTGCAGACGCCACGACGCTGAGGGGAACCCTCGAGTGCGGGCGTCTTGTTCTTCTCGACCTTGTCCTGCCGGCCCTTGCGGACCAGCTGCTGGATCGTAGGCACTACTTCTCCGGTTTCTGTGTGCCGATGGGTACAGCTAACCTGGAACTTCGCCGACCCACGCGGTCGGGTGTGTCGAATCCGGCGGACTCCCGCCGCGAGGCGAAAAGAGCACAGATTACGGTGGCCGCTCACAGCTCGCGATGCGGTTGAAGGCACGCACGAGAGCCAGGGCACACCCCAGGCACAAGGTCTGAGCGTACCTACCTCAAACGCTACGGTCAAAACAAATGGACCTCGCCCGCATCACCATGCGGCCCATGTCAAGACCCCATGCCGGACCCGATCTTCGATTCACCGCCGGACGATCATGTTCTACGGCGGTGTACGCAGGTCAGCGCTAGGACGACGCCAGGCCCGCCGCGATCAGGATGGTGATGATCAGCAACCAGCCCGCGACCGACAGCCAGCCCAGCACCAGGCCGGTCATGGCGAGGCCCTCGCCGCGCTCGCCGGTCCGCTGTATCTCGCTGCGGGCGGAGTGGCCGAGGATCACCGCGGGCAGCCCGGTCAGCCCGACGGTCGGGAAGGTGAGCAGCCCACAGATCATGGCTCCGACGGCCTTGCCGTTGGTGTGCGGCAGCGTCGGCAGGAAGGTCGCGGGCACGGCCGGCGGAGGCGGCTGGTTGACCGGTACGGGGCCCTGCGGCAGGTCGGCGACGAGCAGCGCCAGCTCCCCCACGGTACGGGCGCCGTAGGCCCGCGCCACCCGCTTCTCGAACTCGGGGTGCTCCAGCCGTCCCTCCCCGTACCCCGCTCTGAGCACGTCGACGGCCCGCTCGCGGTCGGCGTGCGAGGCCAGCATCGACGGGGCGCTCTGCCCCTGCCACGGCTGCGGAACACCCTGTCCCGTCTGCCACGGCTGCCAAGGCGTCGGATTCGACACGGAGCACCTCCCCGAACCCCCCGAGTTACTCCATGATGCGCCGAACCGGTGTTTCGGGCACAGAGGGCGTAGGGGACACACCACCGGGAGAGGCCGCCGCCACCCGCCGTAGATCATTTCGCGTCGTTGGCCGATTCGCGCTCTTTCGGATCCGGCGGGATCGCGCTTTCAGTACGTTGATCCGCCCGCTGCGAGGGCAGCGCGGGGAATCGGGGGACGAACGTGACGAGGACGGCGGTGCAACCGACGGACGACGGGGGCCTGGACGACCGGGTGCCCTTTCTGGCGCGACTGGAGAGCGGGGACCGCTCGGCGCTGCTGGCGCTCGGCCACCAGCTGGGCTTCACGGCCCGCATGGTCCTCATCCATCAGCACGAGCCCTCCTCCCACGTGCTCTTCCTGGTGACCGGCTGGACCAAGGTCACGGCCGCCGCGGCCAACGGCTACGAGGCGCTGCTCGCGCTGCGCGGGCCCGGCGACATCGTCGGGGAGTCGGCCGCGCTCACCGGGCGGCCGCGGTCGGCGACGGTGACCGCGCTGGAGCCGGTACGGGCCGTGGCCGTGGAGCACGAGCGCTTCCGGGACTTCCTGAGCCGCTCCCCCGCCGTGTCCCTGGCCCTGCTCGGGCTGACCGCGGACCGGACCCGGGCGGCCGACCGGCGCCGCCTGGAGTTCGCGTCGATGAGCGTGCGGGAGCGCTTCGCCGTCCTGCTGCTGGACCTGGCCCGCACCCACGGCCGCCGTACCGAGGAGGGCATCGAACTCGCCGTACCCCTGAGCAAGCAGGAGCTCGCGGGCTCGGTGGGCGCGTCGCGGGAGATGGTGCAGCGGCTGCTCAGGGAGCTGCGGGACAAGGAGGCGGTCGTCACGGGCCGCCGTGCGCTGCTGATCCGGCGGCCGGACGTACTGCGCCGGATCGCGGCGGCCGGGCCGGCCTCCGGGATCCCCTCGCCGCAGGGGCCGCGCGAGGAGTGACCTCGGCCGGCTCATGAGCCCTTCTGTGCACACGGTCACAGAAGGAGTGCGTCATCCGCCCTCACCACCCGGGTCACCCGCGCGCCACGCTGCTGCCCTGCACCGCGACCCCCCTCGGAGAGGCGACCATGACCGACCCCGTGAGCCGCACGATCCTGTTGCTGGACATCGAGAGGTACAGCGACCGGGACGACGTGGAACAGGCGTATCTGCGGCGCATGCTCTACGACATCACCGACCGCGCCCTGGAGGCCGCCGGCATCGACGAGACGCTGCGGCTGCGGGCCGACCGCGGGGACTCGGTGATGGAGCTCATCGACGCAGGCGCCCCGGTCACGGCGCTGCTGCGCAGCCTGCTCAACGAGGTGCCGGCGCAGCTGCGGACGGTCAACCGGATGGCGTCCAGCTCCGCGCAGATCCGGCTGCGCGGTGTCGTAGCCACCGGCTGGGTCGCGGTGGACGGGCTGGACGGCTGGGTCGGCTCCGACCTCAACCACGCCTGCCGGCTGCTGGACGCCGGGGTGCTGCGGGACGCCCTGCGCGAGCGCCGCGACGACTTCGCGCTGTGCGTCTCGGACGCCCTGTACGCCGGGGTCGTGCGGCACGACCACACCGGGATCCCGAAGGCGGAGTTCCACCCGGTGACGGTGGACAGCAAGAACGGCCCGCTGAAGGCCTGGCTGCACGGCCCGGTGCCGGGCGGTGCGACGGGCTCGGCGGGCTCGGCGGAGGACCACGGTGACACGGGGGCGGGGGAGGCGTCGGGCGGTTCGGGGGACCGCCCGACGCCGCGGGTCCCCGAGCAGGGCGGCCCGGCGTCGGACCGGGGAGCCCCGGCGCCGGGCCCGGCCTTCGACGGCCCGGTCACCATCGGCGGCGGCACGGTGAGCGGCGACCAGAACAACGTCACCGGCAACCGGATCGGCGGCGACTTCATCATCGGCAGGCGGGGTGAGGGCTCATGAGCACGCCCGAGCAGCAGCCGCCCGCGGGCGGCGGCCCCACGCCGGGCGGGCCGCCGGCCGACGACCCGAAGGGCAAGGACGCCAAGGACCCGAAGGACCCCGAGAACGCCAAGGACGCGGCCCGAAGAGAGGGCCCGGAGGACGAGCCCGAGGAGCGCGACCAGCCGCAGAACGCCTGGTCGGCCCGGCGGGACCTGGTCGACCACAGCCCGCGCAGCATGCGCGTCGGCGCCCGGGCCCGCTTCGGCGGCGGCACGGTCGGCGGCGACCAGAACAACGTCACCGGCAACCAGGTCGACGGCGACGTGATCATGGGCACCAAGACGGTGTACCAGTTCTCCATACCCGGGTTCTCCGGCTCGGCGTCCGCGTCCGGCGAGGTCCCCGCGGCCACCCTGGAGCGGCTGGCCGGGCACTTCGTCGCCGACGAGACGCTCGTCGCGGGGCTGCTGGACCGGCTGCGCCGCGACCATGTGCTGATCCTGTCCGGCGCCCGCTTCACCGGCCGGCGCACGGCCGCGCTGATGCTGCTGCACCGCCTCGGCCTCGCCACCGTCCGCACCCTGGACCGCGACACCGGCCCGAGCGCCCTCGCCGACCAGCTCGGCGCGCAGGAGGACGGCTCGCGCGGATACGTTCTGTGCGACCTGTCCACCCGCCGCGACCGCCCGTTGCGCGAACCCCACCTGCTCGCCGCCCGCGACCGGCTCGGCGAGCACGGGTACCTGATCGTCACCGTCGACGACACCGCCGTTCTGGAGGACGTGCCGTTCACCGCGGTCTGGCGGCCGCCGGCCGCCGCCGATGTGCTGGCGGCGCAGCTGCGCACCCGCACCGACGCCGCGACCGCCGACAAGCTGCTGGAACTCCCGGACGTGGCCGAGTTCCTGGCCGGCAGTCACCAGTTGCGGGAGGTCGTCGGGTTCGCCTCGGTGCTCGCCCGGCACGCGGCCGGGGAGCTGGGCGCGGACGCCGTCGCGCAGTTCTCGCTCGGCTCGGTGGAGAGCCAGGTGCGGGAGTGGTTCGAGGAGGACGAGGCCTCGGTCCATCTGCGGGACAAGGCGTTCCTGGTCGCCCTCGCCGCCTTCGACGGCGGCCCGTACGCGCTCACCGCCGAGGTCAGCGACCTGCTCTACCGCCTGCTCCAGCAGACCTGGAACCGGTCCCAGGAACCCGAGGTCCCCGTCTTCGGCACGCACATCGGCAAGCGCCTGCAGCTCGCCCGCGCGGAGAAGTACGAGGAGGAGGAGAACACCGAGTGGGGTCCGGTGCCCCAGCAGAAGGCGAGATTCGTCGACGAGCGGGTCTCGTACGTCCTGCTGCGCGAGGTGTGGACCGGCCATCCCTCGGCCCGGCCCGCGCTGATCGGCTGGCTGCGCCGGCTCGCCGACGACGGCCGTCCGCTGGTGCGCACCCGCGCCGCGTCCACCGTCGCGGTCCTCGCCCGCACCGACCTGCCCTCCGCGATGGCGCTGGTCATCGAGCCGTGGGGCACCGCGAAGCCGTTCCGGCAGCGGCTCGTCGCCGTCAACGCGCTCACCCTCGCCCACCTCATCGACACGCCCCACGTCC
This sequence comes from Streptomyces sp. NPDC047081, assembly GCF_040643775.1. Classification (NCBI taxonomy): domain Bacteria; kingdom Bacillati; phylum Actinomycetota; class Actinomycetes; order Kitasatosporales; family Streptomycetaceae; genus Streptomyces; species Streptomyces sp. NPDC047081. The sequence goes on from NZ_JBEYUY010000006.1 coordinate 148,362, forward strand.
CGCGCATCCTCGACGGCTGGTGCGAGGGCGACGACCCGCGGCTGCGCTGGGTGGCCGTACGGGCGTACGGGCTGATCGGACCGGAGCGCCCGGAGCAGGCGCTGGCCGCGCTGCGCGGCGCCGTGCGCAGGCTGTACGAGGACGAGCCCGACGACCTCGACGGCGAGATGGCCCGCGAACTCGCCGAGGCCGTCGAGCTGTTGCTGCTCTCCCCGGCCAGCGACCGGGTCCTGGCCGAGCTGCGCGAGCACCTCGACGACGACCGCGCGGTGCACGACCTTGCCCTCGGCGGCTTCGTGAACGCCTGCCGCCGCACCGAGGACGACGAGCGGTACGGCACCCCGCTGGTCCTCGGCTGGTACGCCCGCTCCGCACAGGAGAACGGCGAGCCCGCGCACGGTATCCCGCTGCTGTGGCGGGCCGCGCTCGCCGACCCGCGGGCCACCCGGCACGCCCTTGAGGTACTGCGCGCGTGGGTGCTGATCGCCGACCGGTCCACGGCCACCGAGTGGGCGCTGGCGGCCCTGCTGCCCCGGCTCGTCACCTCGCCCGCCGAGTACGAGCGGCTGAGCCATCTGCTGCGGACCATGCCCGGCGAGGACGGCGATCCGCCGCCCCGGGTGGCCGCCCGCCTGCACGCGGTCCTCCCCCGCCACTGACCTGTCACACCCCGAGGAGAGACGCACCATGCCCGCTTTCAACCGCCCGCCCGAGTGGCAGCAGCAGGCGGACCGGCACACCGAACTGGTCGACCCGGTGCTCACCGTGCGCCAGTTGGGCCGCTTCGACTTCAACCTGAAGTCACTGGTCCGCATCGACCACGCCCTGGTCTTCGCCACGCCGAAGGGGGGTTACGACGCCTATCTGCCGCCCCGGCGGCCGACGCGCAGCGAGATCGCGGCGAAGCGGTACACGGCCGTGTACGAGGTGGACATGGGCGTGCACCCGTTCACCGCCGAGCTCACGCTGCCCAGCGACAACGACGCGTTCGAGTTCACGGCCGCGGTCGAGCTGTCCTGGCAGGTGCTGGACCCGGCCCGGTTCGTGGCGAGCGGGCACCGGGACGTGCCGGCGCTGGTGCTGGGCGAGCTGCAGCAGGCGGCGCGGCCGGTGTCGCGGCGCTTCGGGATCGCCGACAGCGCGGACGCCGAGCGCGAACTGCTCCAGGCGGTCACGGTGTTGGGGCCGCTCGGGGCGCCCGTGGGTCTGCAGGTCAGCTGGACGCTCCGGCTCCGCCGCGACCAGGAGAACATCGACCACCAGCGCCGGCTCCAGGCCATCGACCACTCCGCCGCCGAGCAGATCCGGGCGGCCGAGCGGGGCATGGAGATCGACGTCGAGGTGGACCGCCGGGACCGGCAGCAGGACCGGCTGCAGATCGAGCGGGCCGCGTCGTACGGGCATCAGCAGCAGGAGCTGATCCTCCAGCAGCAGCGCTGGCAGCACGAGCAGGCGATGCTCGCGAGCGGGCAGCAGCACGAGCTCGCGCTGCAACAGGGCCATCAGATGCTGGAGTTGCAGCGCATCGAGGCCGAGAAGATCAACTTCTACCAGTGGCACCTGTCCCAGGGCGGCGTGCAGGCCTGGGCCCTGCACCTCGCCCAGCACCCGGAGGACTCCCGGCTGGTCATGCAGAGCATGCGCGAGGACCAACTCCGCATGATCCAGGCCCAGATGGACCTGGTGGGCCAGCTCCTCAGCGGCGACCAGGCGGAGAACTACGAGCTGGAGGGCCCCAAGCAGCTCGCCCTGCGCACGGTCAGCGACATCCTCAACCAACGCCTCCCGGGAGTGGCCCAGACCCCACCCCTGCTCCCACCTCAGGCAGACGGCCCCGGCTACCCGGGCCCGGGGGACGACCAGCCGGCGCCCGGGGCACCGACGCCGCCGCCTCACGGCATGCCGGGAACACCGTCGCCGTCTCAGCCCATGCCGGGAACCCAGTCACCGCCTTGGCAGCCCGCGGCGGGAACGCAGTCCCCGCCGTGGCAGCCCGCGCCGCAGACGCCGCCACAGATCTTCGCGGCGCCGGCACAGCCGCAGCCCCCGCACCCTGCCGCTCCGGGACCTCGGACACCCGCCGACTCGGCACCCCAGCCTCCCGGCCCGTACGCCGACCCCGCGGCCACGCAGTACCCGCAGCAGCCCCCGGCCCCCACCCCGCCGGCCGGCACCCCGTCCTGGCAGCCGCCCGCGCCCTACACTCCCCCGCCCAACCCGTACGCCCCACCGCCCCCGGCCTCCGGCCCGTACCCCGGCGTCCCCGCCCCGGCCCCGGCCGCGCCCCAGCCCCCGGCCTGGCAGCCCCCGCCCGGCTACGGCAGCTCCCCGACCCTGCCCGCGCAGCCCCCGGCACCCGTGGAAGCCCCGGACAGCGCCGCGAAGGACCAGGCGGCCGACCCGGCCCCCGAGGACAACTCCCCGGAGCCGAGCGGCACATGACGACCACGGACGCGGCGCCCACGCCGACTCCAGCACCCGTACCCACTCTTGAGCGCCAGCGCCTCTGTGAACGTCTGCTCGCCGACCAGCGGAGCGAGATCGCGCGGGCCGACAGCAAGGCGTCCGTGCTGGTCGCGGCGCTCGGGATGACGGCCGGGGTGTTCAGCGCGCTACTCGCCGGACGGAACTGGACCCCGGCGGCCCTCTCCACGGCCGGCACCACGCTCTGGTGGTCCGGCGCCCTCGCCCTCACCACCTCCCTCTTCGCCCTGCTGCTGGCCGTACTCCCCCGCTACCGCTCCGGAGCGTGGGTCCCGGGCCGCCCGCTCACGTACTTCGGCGACATCCAACAGGCCGCCCGCGATGGCCACTTGGAGTCCGCGCTCACCGAGACGGCGCACGACCCCGTCGCCGCGCTCACCACCGCCCTGACCGAGTCGAGCCGCATCGCCGCCCGCAAGCACCAGTGGATCCGCACCGGCCTGATCGCGTTCTGCGCCGGCACGGTCCTGCTTCCCGCGTCCCTGCTGATCGGCTGAGCCGCCGCACCAGCGTCCCCGACCCGAGCAACCACAAGGAACGCCATGACCCAGCAACCACCGGAGTACCCCCAGTACCCGACCCAGTCGCCCCAGCCGCCGGTACCACCGCAGTACCCGCAGCCGCCTCAGCAGTCCGTACCACCGCAGTACCCCCAGGCACCGCAGTATCCCGCTCAGGCAACCCCGCAGTACCCGCACACGCCCCCGCTCCAGCAGGCCGCCCAGCCCCCGCAGTACCCGCAGACACCACCGCCCGCGCCTCCGGAGCCCACCGCCCACCCGCACCACATCAGCACCGATCACACCGGCCGGGTCCACATCCGCAGTGACCAGCGCCGTACCGACGTCACCGCCGTCGGCAGCCTGCTGCTCCACCTGCCGAACTTCCTGTGCAGCCTGTTCGTGGTCGGCCTGATCTCACTTCTCTTCGGCGGCTTCGGCATCCTCGTGATCCTCGCCTGGCTCGCCAGCGGCGCACTCGTCTTCCACCGCCCCACAGAAAGCGCCATCGCGCGCCGTTTGCTCCGTCTGCGCTACCCCACTCCACAAGAACGAGCCAAACTCGAACCGGTCTGGCGCGAGGTCACGGCCCGCGCCGGCATAGAAGGACGTAACTACGAACTGTGGGTGGAGGACAGCGACGGCCTGAACGCGGTCGCCGCGGCCGGCCACATCGTCGGCGTCACCCGCTTCGCCATGAACGAGCTGCCCAACGGCGAACTCGCCGCCGTCATGGCGCACGAGCTGGGCCACCACGTCGGCGGCCACGCCTGGGCCGGCCTCCTCGGCTACTGGTACGCGCTGCCCGGCCGTATCGCCTGGCGCGTCCTGAAGGCGTTCTCCAGCGTCGTCTTCCAGGTGTCCAAGGCCTTCGGCTGCATCGGTGTCGGCGTCGTCGTGGTGGTCATCGGCAGCATCACCCTGGCGACGATCAGTTCCCTGTACGGCCTTCCGCTGCTGGTCCTGGCCGTGCCGTACGCGCTCGCCGCCGTCGGCCGCCGCTCCGAGCTGCGGGCCGACGAGCACGCGGCCGCGCTGGGCTTCGCCCCGATGCTGGCCGCCGTACTGGACAAGCTGCATCAGCAGGAGCAGCAGGCCGAAGCCGCGCTCACCGCGGCGAACGGGGGCGTGAAGCTGGAGGAGAGCGCGCTCAGCAAGCTGCTGTCCTCCCACCCCGACTACCACACCCGCCTGCACCACCTGCAGCCGTACCTCCAGCAGCCGCCGCGCTGACGGGCAGTACCCGCGCACGCCGAAGGGCGGTCACCCCGTACGAAACGGGGTGACCGCCCTCACCGAATGAGCGCCGCGCTCACCGCCGCCGCGTGCGACCGGCCGCCGCGCGCTCGGCGGCGAAGACGTCGTCGAGCCGGAAGAGCTGGGCCCGACCCGCCTTGCCCGCCGCCCGGAGACGGCCCAACTGGACCCACTTGCGGATGGTCGCGGGAGCGACGCCCGCCTCCTGGGCGGCGAGCGGCCCGGGGAGGAGCGTCGGCAGGTCGGCCCTCAGGTCGGTCCTCAGGTCGGTCCTCAACGGTGGTTCCACTCCCCTTCGTCCCAGGTGTGCCGGTAGGCCGGATCGTCGTGGCAGCCGCAGTCCGGCACCGTGCATCGGCAGGCCGGGTTGATGCAGAGGACGCCGCCGCGGTCCGGGAAGGCGCGCAGCGAGACCGAGTCGCACCACGGGCAGCGGCCGGAGACGCGGACGACGGTCTCGGTGTCACCCAGCGCGCGGGCGCAGCGCCTGGCCATCCGGCGGGACTCGTCCCGGACATGCGCGGCCAGCACCGGGTCTGCGGCGATGTCGTCGAGGAGTCCCGCCATACGGCGCAGCCGCTCGGGCACGGTCGCGCGACGGGCGCGGGGCAGGCCGAGACGTTCACGCACGGCCTCCTCCAGTTCGACCACGCCGTCGGTGATGTCGCGGATGGTGTCGGAGATGTGCAGCCGGAGTGGGGCCGCGCTGTGGCCGGGCACGGCGAGGCCGTGCCGCTGATGGAACAGCAGCGCCTCCTCTCGCTCCCGCCGCAGCTCCGCCCCGTACTCCGGCGCGGGGTGCGCCGAGGAGCGGGGGGCCGCGCCGGCACGGCCCGGCGCGAGTTCGGTGGACAGTTCGGGGAACTGCTGGGCCAGCATGCCGATCCACAGGGCGGCCTGGGACACGGCGGCCGGGCCGTCCGGATGGTGGTCCGGCGGACAGGAACTGCTGGCTGCGGACATGGGGCCTCCCCCGTTGGTTCATGTCGTTGCTTCATGTCGGTTCGTTCGTCTGGGCGAGCCCCCAAGTTTACAGATTGCGCGCGCGCCCGCAACATATTCCCCTGTCACTCTCGCGCCTCGAACCTTCACGACCCGCGCAGACTTTCCTCGTTACTTGCCCGAGAGCACGTAATTCCGCGCGCGCAAGCAAGCTAAACTCGTCACACCCCCAGAAAGCGAGCAGACATGAACACCCAGGATCTGGAGGCGTTCGCCGCATGGGTCGAGGACCTGATGCGCGAGCGCGGCTACGACATCGACAGTCCGCGCGGTGGCGGCAAGTCCCGGATCGCGGATGAGGCGGGCGTACACCGCGCTGCCGTGACCCGTCTGCTGCAGCGCCAGAGCATGCCGGACCTCGAAACCACCCGCCGCCTCGCCCGCGTGCTCGGGGTCCCGGTCCGCGACATGCTCATCCGCTCCGGCCGGCTGACCGCCGAGGAACTGGCCGACGCCCACGATCACCTGCCTCCGCCCGCCCCCGGCGCCGAGCCCGGCCGCCGCCCCACTCCGGAGGAGGTGGCCGACCTGCTGGGCATCCCGGCCGACCGGCGGGACATGTTCGTACGAGTGGTGGAGCAGTTCCTGCCGGACGAGTCGCAGACGGCGACGGGGACATTCCCGGGTACCGACTGATCCCCCACCACCGAACCTCCCCCGCACCTCCCGAGCCGCCCGAGCGGCCCGTCGATCCAACTAGTTGCGCTCGCGCTCGCAACGTGTCACAGTTGGTGCAGCGGCGGAGCTGTGCCCACGACGGGAACGGTCCGCCGCTCTTCCGTAGAGGCACCTATGCGAAGGGAGGTCACCCCGTGGCCGATCCGACGGTCACCTTCCCCGACGTCGAACGGCTCGTCGTCGACTTCCTGACCGACCGCACCGAACTCGCCGCCGCCACGGTGGACAACGTCCCGCCGAGCGGATTCGACGGCACCCAACAGGTCGTCCTGGTCTCCCGCGCCGGCGGGGCCTGGATCGACGACCAGCACCTGGACCAGCCCCTGGTGGACTTCGAGGTTTACGGCCCTGACAAGACCACCGCGCACACACTGGCCCTGCTGGTCCGCTCCGCCGTCCTTACGCTGCGCGGCACGACGTACGACTCCGCCCATGTCACGGACGTGGTCGAGGCCGACGGTCCGCGCTGGCTGCCCGACTGGAACCGGTCGGCGGCCAACCGCTACTACGCCACGGTGCGGCTGCACATCCGCCCCGCCTGACGCCCCCGAGCACGCCGTCCGGCGCCCGCTCCCCTGAACAGGCCCTGCCGACAAGGTCGTTACGGCAGGGCCTTCGCCATGCCCGCGGCACGGCGCAGGGCAACAACCCACCCGTTCAAAGGAGTTACCCATGGCAGGCAGCAACGCCAACGAGATCCGCGTCGCCGGTACCGGCCGCATCCTGGTCGCCCCGGTCGGCACGTCCGCGCCGACCGACATCAGCACCGCGTGGGCGGCCGGCTGGAAGGACCTCGGCTACACCTCGCAGGACGGCATCAAGCTGGCCAAGAAGGACAAGCTCGACCCGGTCGAGACCTGGCAGTCGGTCTCCCCGGCCCGGTTCATCTACTCGGACCGCGACCTGACCGTGAAGTTCCAGCTGCTGCAGCTGAACGAGGACACCCTGCCGTTCTTCATGGGCGGTGACGCCGTCGCCGAGACCGCCGCCAGCTCCGGCATCTACAAGTACGACCTGGCCGCCGACCCGAAGTTCAACGAGAAGGCGCTCGGCATCGAGTTCACCGACGGGACCGACATCACGTACCGCTTCGTCGTAGCCCGCGGCCAGGTCACGGAGACCGAGGAGCTGTCCCTGACCCGCACCTCCTCCATCAAGCTCGGCGTCACGTTCACCGCCCTGGCGGTCGACAACACCAAGCCGCTGGCGACCTTCCTGATGAAGGACCCGGCGTACAGCACGGCCTCCTGATCCATCCCCTCCCCGGCGGGCGGGCCGGGGCTCCCCACCCCGGCCCGCCCGCACCAACGCCCTTTCCAGACACAGGAGTTGATCCATGACTTTCGATGTGACCGCTGCCCGCGCCCAGCGTCAGGAAGCGCTCGGCCAGGCCTGGTCCTTCACCCTCGACGGGGACACCTTCACGCTCCCCACCGAGCTCACCCGCAAGACGGCCCGCGCGCTGCGCGAGCTCGACGACAACGACGTGGACGGCCTGCTGGGCGTCCTGCTGGGCAAGGCCCAGTTCGAACGCTTCGACCTGCACGAGGTCACCATGCAGGACATCGCCGCGATCCTGGAGGCGTACGGCAAGGAGACCGGGCTCGGCCTGGGGGAAGGCTGAGCCTCGGCGAGTTCGTCGACGAGCACGCCGAGGCGCTGGAGGCGGACCTGCTCCGCCACTACGGCGTGGACCTGCTGGACTTCCACCGCGGCCGGCTGACCTCCCGTCGGCTCGCCGTGCTGGTCAGGCACCTGCCACGCGACAGCGCGACCCTGCGCGCCCTGCACGGCGAGGCGGCCGACTGGACGGTCACCGACCACCTCCTCGCCGCCGCCGTCGACCAACTCGCCGAGGCGAACTGGATGTTCGCCACCGTCAACCGGGACGAGGACGCGGAACCGCTGGAGTACCCGACGCCGATACCGAGGCCGGGCGCGCGGGAGGCAGAACCGGATTCCGAAGTGCCCGGCGTCCGCAACCCCAGCCCCGCCGAACTGGCCCAGTTCTTCACGTAGCCCGGTCCTTCACGTAGCCCGGTCCTTCACGCAGGAGTGATGACATCTCGTGACCCTCTACACCGCGCTCAGCAAGCTCCCCTACCCCCAGTCCACCGACACCGCGGACCTCCCCCTCCACCTCCAGTCCCTCGCGGAGGGCATCGACGACCGCACGATCCTGCGCTACGCGACGGCAGCCGACCGGGATACGGCGGTCACGACCCCGGTGGCCGGAATGGTCACCTGGCTGACCACCCCCGGGACCCTCAGCTACTACACCGGCTCGGCGTGGGTCGCGATGGGCGCCTGGAACACGTACACCCCCGCCTGGACGGCCGAGACCACGGCGCCCGCGATCGGGAACGGGACGCTGACCGGCAAGTACGCGATCGTCGGCAAGGTCTGCCACTTCACGACGCTGGTGGCGTTCCAGTCCACGACGACCTACGGCAGCGGCAACTACTACTTCAGCCTGCCGGTCACGGCCGGCGCGCTGGGCGGACTGCCGCAGTTCCAGGGGGTCGCGGTGAACGTCACGTCGGGCGGTCGGGCCATGCTCACCTGCCAGCCCGCGGCGAGTTCGGGTGCGACGACCTACACCCTGTGGGGCCCGTTGTCGAGCTCGTCCCCCGCGCTCTCCCAGATCAAGGAGACCGGCATCCTCGGCACCGCGTGGGGCAGCGGCGGGGTGATCCGGGTGGTGGGCACCTACGAAGTGGCTTGAACAGCCTCCGTTTACCGCTCCCCCTCACAGCCACGTGGAGTACCCTGCAACAGTTATCGCTCACACGTTCGATTTACGGTTGTCGAGGGTCCGGGCGATGCGGAGGGATGGGGGCTCATGACGAGGGACGACGGCACGGCACAGGGCGAGACCGAGGCCGAGGAGGCGGCCACGGAGCTGCGGCACGCCCTGGCCGCCCACCTCAAGGGCCATCCCCTGCCGCCCGACCTCGTGATCACCACCCGCGCCGACATCGAACGCCGAGAGTTCCGCGCGTACGGCCAGGGCTGGCGCGACCGGGGCGAACACGACGAACGCCGTCGCACGGAGGCGGCAGCGGAAACGGCATGGTCGAGAACCGGCCACCTCACCCCCACCGACGCCACGGTCCTCCCCTTTCCGTACCCGTCCGGCCCCGCGTCGGCCCGACCGCACCCGGACGACGAAGGTCCGTGACCGGCGACGGGGCGACATGGCACGGACACCATGGACTCAGTAAGTCAGGTAGGCGATGAGCACGGCTACGCATATGGCTTCGGTGGCGAGCAGCCACCCAAGTGGATGCCAGGCCTCGGAACGCGAATCCAGTTCCTCCCGAGTGCGCACCCGCCGCCAGGGTGAAGCGGGGTCGTAGACGAGCAGGGTTTCTTCACCAGGTTCACCCAGGATTCTGCGACGGAGCGGCGAAATATAGATGACCTTCTCGCCCGAATTCGTCACGAATTCAAAACTCGTCGAGTAACTCCCTTCCGAGATCGAGACGTTTCGACAGAGACCCATGGCCTCTACACCTGCATCCCTTAGTCGCCGTTCAACCCACAATGGAATCAGGCCGAACCAGAAAACAAAGGGAACCGGAAAGACGGCCAAGCCAACCAAAAACCACCCGAGCACATCCACCCGGTAAGCATGTCACATAGCGCCACGGAGTGACAAGATCAGCCCATAGATCGGAGAAAGCCATGGCAGTCACGCCTTCGAAGAACGGCGATGACAGTGTCGGGTACTTCTGGACGAAGGATGAAGCCGACAAAATAAAGCATAAGCTCAATGGCCTGAGCACCTCCGTGGACATATTGAAGGTGGCTGCTGGAGTGGCCGCCTTCGGCATCACGCCGATCAAGATCGATGCGGCCTTCTTCAAGATGGACGAGAAGGGGATCGTGGTCGGTGGGGTGCAGAGATTCACCTGGCCTCACGCGCGAGACGAGAAAGCAAAACTGGATTCCGCAGAAAGAAAGCTCGTCAAGACCAGCCAGCAGGCAGAAAAGGCCTACGCCGAGGCCGCGCGGGCGACCGGCATGGCGAAACGGCTACAGGATCGTCTGGGCGCATCGAGCTGGGGAGCCACAACCGAGACCAAGAACGCGGTGAACGCCAAAAAGGAAGCCGACAAGGCCTTCAGTGAGATGAAGGAGACCAATCTGGCCATCGCGCGGATGGCACAGGAGGCGGAAGACAAGAAAAAGATCATTGCCCGACAGAAAGAGGATGCGGAAGCGTCGCTCAAGTCCATGGAGTCAAGACTTTCCACCCTGAGCACAAAAATGCGCGAGCTGGAGTCCGTGGCGGCCGGCAGCTGATTCATTTCAGAAGAACAGTACTCAGGAGTTTCCATGAGCATTCAGTCATCGTTCAATAAAGCGACGCAAAGCATCACCCGGTTCCGTGAAGCGGTCAGCAGAACGTCCTCCGCCCTGCCCGGTATGCAGCAGGCAGCGCAGCGGGCCGGTTCCTCCGTGAGCGGCCTGACCTCGACCGCGAACAACAGCACAGCACTCACCAAGTTCAAGACCGGCTCCGACCAACTCAGCACCTCCCTCACCAGACTCAAGACCTCCGCCACCCAAACCAGCACCGGCATGGACAGGATCAAGTCGGGAGCCGGCGGCGCCGATGGCGGTATCGGCAGGGCCCGTACCGGTACCGACAAGCTCAAGTCCTCCTTCGACAAGCTGAAGTCGGCCGCCAAGGGCGCCCACGGAGAGCTTCAGACCGTCAAGAAGCAGGCCGACGCCGTCGAGAAGTCCGTCGGTAAGGCCGCCAAGAACGCCGACACCGGCGGCAAGTCCATGGGCAGCCTCGGCAAGGGCCTCAAGGGCGCCTCGCTCGCGCAGAAGGGGCTCAACCTCGCGATGTCGGCGAGCCCGTTCGGGCTCGTGATGACGCTGCTCACGCCGCTCATCGCCCAGTTCATCAACATGGACAAGATCACCGCCCTGCTGCAGAAGGGCGTCTCGTACGCCATGAAGCACATCGGTACGGCGGTCGGCGGACTGGTGAAGAACGCGGGACCGCTGCTCAGGGGCCTCGGCAACGCCATGCTCGCCCCGCTGACCGGCCTCGCCGTCGCCCTCAACGGCCTGCTCGGCGCACTCGCCGGCATCCACATCAGCATCCCGGACTGGGTCCCGAAGTTCGGCGGCCGTTCCTTCGGTTTCCCCCACCTGAGCGTGCCGGTCCCCCACCTCGCCACCGGCGGTGTCGTCCAGGCTCGTTCCGGCGGCACCCTCGCCCTGCTCGGCGAGGCCGGTGAGAGCGAGGCCGTCATCCCGCTGTCCAAGCTGGAGCGCACGCTCGGCCACGGCGGCGGGCTGCGCACCCTCACCGCGGCCGTGGAAAAGCTCGCCGACCGCCCGGTCGTCGTCCAGGTCGACTCGCAGGAGATCGCCCGCGCGGTGTTCCTGGGGCAACGCCAGCTCGCCCGCCGCTAGACCCCGGACAGCACCTCCAGTACGCCGACGGTCACCCCGTCGGCTTTTTCATGCCCGCCTCCAGAACCTCCAGGAGTCCCCATGGGAAACCTCTGGATCGGCCGCCCCGGCTCCATGACCGAGATCGACCAGGCCGCCAAGTCCTTCGACCGCAGTTCCGACCTGGGCGTCAGCGAGTTCAAGTCGCTCGGCGGCCGGGTCACCGTCACCCGCAACCAGTCCCCCGTCCGCCGCCTCAAACTCGCGTGGGACCTGCTCGCCCCCGCGCACGCCCGCGCCCTGGACCGCATCGCCCGTGGGATCGACGGCTCCGGCCCGGTGTTCGTCGTGGACCCGGCCGCCGGGAACTTCCTGGGGCTCGACCAGGCCGCCGGCGTCGGTGTCGCCGGTGCCACCGACATCACGGGGCTCGCCCAGTGGTTCCGTACGTCGACCACGGGCACCCTCGCCGAGAGCACCACCGCAGCCGGTACGTTCACCTTCACCGCCGCCGACGCGACCAGCACGCTGGCCTGGCGCTGCGTCAACACCCTCGGCAACTTCCCCGTCGCGCCCGGCATGTCGGTCTCCTTCCGCGCCCCGACCGCGATCGCCGCGCTCGGCACCTGCCACGTCGGCCTCGACTACAAGAAGGCGGACGGCAGTTACCTCAGCTCGGCCGGGGCAGACGGCCCCGTCGTCACCGGCACCGCCCCGACCGGCGCCGCCTACGTCACCCCCGTCGCCCGCCCCGGCACGGCCGGCGCCTACTCCGTCGCCGGCGCGTGCCTCACCTACGGCGGCACCCCGGAGGACGGACTGGCCGGCGAGGGGCTGCCCCCGATGTCCGTCACCGGGTACAGCGACACCCCGGGCCACCCGCTGCCGTACCGGAATTTCAGCATCGACCTGGTGGAGGTCTCCAGTGCAGCAGGCTGACGACGCCACGACCGCCGCTCTCGCCGCCGGGGAACGGACCACCACGCACAGCACCCGGCTCGGCGGTAAGGATCTCTCCGCACAGGTCCAGTCCTGGCAGCTGGAGCGGTCGTACGCCACCGATCTGCCCGCCGCGATGCGGGCGTTCTCGGGTTCGTCCTCGGCGCAGCTCCAGCTCCAGCTGTCCGGCACCGGCGGCACGACCGCGCCCGAGCTGTACGCGCCCTGGGCGGACCGTTCCACCGGCGACCTGGCCCGGCCGGGCCAGTCCGTGGTGCACCGGGGCGGTGTCGGTACGACGACCCTGCCGGCCTTCCGCGGCACGCTGAGGTCCCGCTCGGCGCAGGCCGGCACCGACTCGGTGCAGCTCACCGCGTTGGACGGCGCCGAGCGGCTGCGCGGACCGGCGCTGCTGCCGAAGCCGTACGCCGGCTTCTACTGGGGCCGGCCGGTCGCCACCGCCACCTGGTGCGTGGACGAACTGCTGCGGCAGGCCGGCGTGTTGACCGCGCCCCCGGCCCGCTGTCCCGCGTTCGCCGAGGGCCAGCCGCTCACGCTTGTCCACGCGTCCCTGCATGGCGGCTTCGCCACCCCGTACGGCCAGCCTGAGGTCCTGCCCGCGGCATCCGACTACACCTGGACCCGGGACGGCGCCCCGCACGCGATGGCCCTGCTGCCGACGAACGAGGCGGGCACCGTGACCGCGAGCTGGTTCCCGCGCTCCCGGGTGACAGTGCCCGGCACCCGGCTGTTCGCGGAGGCCTGGGTCAACCCGGCGATCGGCCCCGGGGACACGGTCACCCTCGAACTCGTCCTGGACCGCACCGGCACCGCGCGCGGCTCCCTGCGCATGGAGGTGAACTTCGCCGCGGGCACCGTCCGCATCTACTCCGCCACCGTCGACGGCTCGTACTGGTACTTCGAGTGGTACTGGGACGGCCTGGCCACCCTCAAAGGCCCCTGGCACATCGGCGCCCTGTTCGACACCACCGGCAGCGGCGCCTCGGTCCACCCCACCGTGCAGCCCCGGCTGACCGGCCCCGACGGCAGCCAGTACCTGGGCTCCGCCGCCACCTACGTGGAGAGCGCGGGCCTCCAGAACGCGGCCGAACTGCGCGAGCTGAAGCTGACCACCGGCATGGCCGTGGAGGGCGTGCAGCTCACCAGCGGGCTGTCCGCCATGCCCACCGCCTCGGTGTTCACCCAGGCCGGCACCTGGACCAAGGGCGCCGAGCTGGACGACGCGATCCTGCCGCTGTACGCGGTGCCGCGGGTGTCCGGCTCGCAGTGGGAGGTCCTCGGCCAGATCGCCAAGGCCACCATGGCGACGGCCGAGTTCGACGAACGGGGCATCTTCCGCTGGCGCAACCACACTCGCTTCAACGACATCCCCACCACCGCCGACCTCGCGCTCACCTCGGTGCGGGACATCGCCTCACTGACCCTCACCGAGGAGATCGACGCCTGCCGCAACTACGTCGTCCAACCCGCCAAGGTCTGGGAGGACTTCGGCGTCGACGCCGGCACGACGTACACCGACACCGTCGTACGGACGATCCCGGCGGGCGGCACCCTGACCGTGCAGTACGTGATGGCCGAGGAGGAGTTCGACATCGGCCCGCCCAGCACGGACGACGACTCGGTGACGACCTCGGGCTCCCAGGTCCGCTTCGCCACCACCGCCGCCGGCACGACGGCGGTGAAGGGCGCGGTCGACGTACTGACCCGCCGCGAGGACGGCTACCTGGTCGTCCGCTTCAGCAACCGCAGCTCCCAGACGCTGTACACGGCGAAGAAGGACGGCACCCCGTCCGTCTACCTGATGACGCTGAAGCCACAGGCCGACCCGGTGGACCGCAAGGCGACCACCTATGCGGCGGGCACAGCCAGCGAGAAGTACTACGGCCGCCAGGAGCACACCGGCGAGTCCACCGACTGGGTCCAGGACCTGTCCGCGGCCCAGTCCATCGCGGACTCGCTCTACGACGCCGGTGCCTACCCGGTGCCGGTCATCGGCGACGTGGAGGTGCTGTACGACCCGCGCGTACAGCTCGGCGACATCGTCCGGCTGACCGACACCAGCGGCACCCGCCTGTCCACCCTGGCCTGGGTGGTCGGCATCAGCACCGCGGCGACCGCCGACGCCGGGATACGCCAGACCCTCACCCTGCGCGGCACCGAACCCAACGGAACGCCGGCCGACAAGAACCTCACCCCCGACGCGGCCGCCGACCCGCCGACCGTGACCCTGGCCACGTACGCCTCGGTGACCGCCGCCTTCGCGACCCTGGCCACGCTGACCGCCTCCGGATACTCCTGGGGCGAGATCAAGGAGTCCGCGTATGCCTGACACCACGGCGTCCGACACGACGGCCTCCGACACCTCCACCGACGACACGTCCTCGGTGACCCTGGACGACGAGCAGTTGGCCCAGCTCACCGAGGCGGTCACCACCGAGATCGCCGGCTACCTCACCTCGACGCCGTTCGTCGCCGTTCCGGTCGAGGTCACTGTCACCGTCCCCGATCCGGCGACCGGGGGACCGGAGGAGCCCGGCGAACCGGAGGACCCGACAGAGGCCACCGCGCCCGTCGGTTCGGGCGGTCCCCCGTCCAGCGACACCGGCACCGACCCGACGGCACCGGTCGAGGTGTAGTCGCCCGTTCGGCCCGTTCCTGTACTCGTGTCACCTCGACGGGCTGCCTCAGCAACTGGGCCTGCGGCAGCCCCACGACCTCCCCGTCGCGCCCCTCGCCGGACGACTGGTCCCCGTCCTGACATCACCGCAGGTCCGGACCAATGCAAGCACCACACCGAAAGGCACACCCATGGCCGAACCCCTGTCCGCCGACGCCCTCGTCTCCGCCCTGCGGGCCGAGGGCGTCACCCTCGTCGAACACGCCGGCTGGCGTACCAACAACCGCAACAGCAAGGGCAGTTGGGGCCCGGTCAACGGCGTCGTCATCCACCACACCGTCACCTCCGGCACCACCGCCACCGTCAACCTGTGCTTCAACGGCCGCGCCGACCTGCCCGGCCCGCTCTGCCACGGCGTCATCGCCAAGGACGGCACGGTCCACCTCGTCGGCAACGGCCGCGCCAACCACGCCGGCAGCGGCGACGGAGACGTCCTGCGGGCGGTCGTCGCCGAGCGCTCCACCCTGCCCGCCCCCGACCAGAACGACACCGACGGCAACACCCACTTCTACGGCTTCGAGTGCGTCAACCTCGGCGACGGCAAGGACCCCTGGCCCGAGGCCCAACTGGACGCCATGGCCCGGGCGTCGGCCGCGCTGTGCCGGGCGCACGGCTGGACGGCCGCCTCCGTCATCGGCCACAAGGAGTGGACCAGCGCCAAGATCGACCCGCGCGGCTTCACGATGGCCGCCTTCCGGGCCCGGGTCGCCGACCGGCTCTCCGCGAAGCCCACCAAGCCCACCACGCCCGCCAAGCCCACCTACCAACCCTTTCCCGGTACGGCCTGGTTCAAGAAGAACCCCGAGTCTCCGGTCGTCACCGCGATGGGCAAGCGCCTGGTCTCCGTCGGCTGCTCCGCGTACGCCGACGGCCCCGGCCCCCAGTGGACCGAATCCGACCGCAGGTCCTACGCCAAGTGGCAGCGCAAGCTCGGCTACACCGGCAGCGCCGCCGACGGCTGGCCCGGCGCCGCTTCCTGGGCCGCGCTCAAGGTGCCGTACGTGAAGGAGGTCTGACGAGTGAAGGACTCGAGCAAGCGCACTCTGCGCACCTCCCTCCAGACCACCGTCGGCGTGGCGGTGATGCTGCCGCAGATCGTGCAGGCCTCCGGCATACCGGCGGCCCTGCCGTGGGTGGCCGGTTCGCTCGCCGTCGCGGGCGGGCTGACCCGGGTCATGGCGCTGCCCGGTGTCCAGGCCCTGCTGCCGGAGTGGCTGCGCACCGGAGGAGACACCGATGGGTGACCCGGACCCGAACGACCCGATCGCCGTCGCCCTGGAACTGGAACGCCTACGCGGCACCCTTGAGGCCGGCTTCGCCCGCGTCGACGGCTCCCTCGCCCTGCTCGTACAGCGCAGCGACCAGACCGACAAGCAGCTCGCCGACCACGAGAAGCGCCTGGACTCCCTGGAGCGCTCCCGCTGGCCGCTCGCCAGCGTCGGCGTCCTCGCCGCCCTCACCACCGCGGCCGTGGCCGTCGTGGAACTGTCGAGCCGCTGACACGCCGAAGGGCGGTCACCCCGTACGAAACAGGGTGACCGCCCTTCAACTCATGCTGCTCGCTTACTGGTTGTACGGACCGTAGTCGTAGTCCTCCAGCGGAACGGCCTGGCCGGAGCCCGTGCCGAACGGCGAGTAGTCGATGTCGTCGTAGCCGACGGCCGAGTACATCGCGGCCTTGGCCTCCTCGGTCGGCTCGACCCGGATGTTGCGGTAGCGGGACAGACCCGTACCGGCCGGGATGAGCTTACCGATGATGACGTTCTCCTTGAGGCCGATGAGCGAGTCGGACTTGGCGTTGATCGCCGCGTCCGTGAGGACTCGCGTCGTCTCCTGGAAGGACGCCGCCGACAGCCAGGACTCCGTGGCCAGCGAGGCCTTGGTGATACCCATGAGCTGCGGACGACCGGAGGCCGGGTGACCGCCCTCCTGCACCACACGACGGTTCTCGGTCTCGAACTTCGAGCGCTCGACCAGCTCACCGGGCAGCAGCTCAGCGTCGCCGGACTCGATGATCGTCACACGGCGGAGCATCTGCCGGATGATGATCTCGATGTGCTTGTCGTGGATCGACACACCCTGCGAGTTGTACACCTTCTGGACCTCGCCGACCAGGTGGACCTGGACGGCACGCTGGCCCAGGATGCGCAGCACGTCGTGCGGGTTGGTGGCACCCACGGTGAGCTTCTGGCCCACCTCGACGTGCTCGCCCTCGCTGACCATGAGACGGGCGCGCTTCGAGATCGGGTACGCCGTCTCGTCGCTGCCGTCGTCCGGCGTGATGACGATCTTCTTGGTCTTCTCGGTCTCCTCGATCCGGACGCGGCCGGAGGCCTCGGAGATCGGGGCGACACCCTTCGGGGTACGGGCCTCGAAGAGCTCGACGACACGCGGCAGACCCTGGGTGATGTCGTCACCGGCCACACCACCGGTGTGGAAGGTACGCATCGTCAGCTGGGTACCGGGCTCACCGATGGACTGGGCGGCGATGATGCCGACCGCCTCACCGATGTCGACCAGCTTGCCGGTGGCCAGGGAGCGGCCGTAGCACATGGCACACGTGCCGACCTGGGACTCGCAGGTCAGGATCGAGCGGGTCTTGACCTCCTCGACACCGTGGTGCACGAGCTGGTCGATGAGCACGTCGCCCAGGTCCACGTTGGCCGGCGCGATCACCTTGCCGTCGATGACGACGTCCTCGGCGAGCATACGGGCGTAGACGCTGGTCTCGACGTCGTCGGCCTTGCGCAGCACACCGTCGGCACCGCGGTCGGCGATCCGCAGCTTCAGACCGCGCTCGGTGCCGCAGTCCTCCTCGCGGATGATGACGTCCTGCGAGACGTCCACCAGACGACGGGTCAGGTAACCCGAGTCGGCGGTACGCAGGGCGGTGTCGGCCAGACCCTTACGGGCACCGTGCGTGGAGATGAAGTACTCCAGCACGGACAGGCCCTCACGGAAGGACGCCTTGATCGGACGCGGGATCGTCTCGTTCTTGGCGTTCGACACCAGACCGCGCATACCGGCGATCTGCCGCATCTGCATCATGTTTCCTCGGGCACCCGAGTCAACCATCATGAAGATGGGGTTCGTCTTGGGGAAGTTCTCGTTCATCGCCTCGGCGACCTCGTTGGTCGCCTTGGTCCAGATCGCGATGAGCTCCTGAGTGCGCTCTTCCTTGGTGATCAGACCGCGCTCGTACTGCTTCTGGACCTTCTCGTCCTGCGCCTCGTAGCCCTTGACGATCTCCTTCTTCGCCTCGGGAACGACGACGTCGGAGATGGCCACGGTGACGCCGGAACGGGTCGCCCAGTAGAAGCCCGCCGCCTTCAGGTTGTCGAGCGTCGCCGCCACGATGACCTTGGGGTAGCGCTCGGCCAGGTCGTTGACGATCTCGGAGAGCTGCTTCTTGCCCACCGAGTAGTCGACGAACGGGTAGTCCTCGGGCAGCAGCTCGTTGAAGAGCGCGCGGCCCAGGGTGGTGCGCAGCCGGAAGGTGTCACCGGTCTGGTACTCCGGCTCGCCCTCCTCGACGGCCGGCGGGGTCCAGCCGCGCGGCGGGATGGTGCCCACCGGGAAGCGGATGTCGATCGCCGACTGCAGCGCGAGCTCGCCGGCGTCGAACGCCATGATCGCCTCGGCCGTGGAGCCGAAGGACCGGCCCTCGCCCTTGGTGTCACGCAGTTCACCGTCGGTGGTGAGGAAGAACAGACCGAGGACCATGTCCTGGGTCGGCATCGTCACCGGACGGCCGTCGGCGGGCTTGAGGATGTTGTTCGAGGACAGCATCAGGATGCGGGCCTCGGCCTGCGCCTCCGCGGACAGCGGAAGGTGTACGGCCATCTGGTCGCCGTCGAAGTCCGCGTTGAACGCGGTGCAGACGAGCGGGTGGATCTGGATGGCCTTGCCCTCGACCAGCTGCGGCTCGAAGGCCTGGATGCCGAGTCGGTGCAGGGTGGGAGCACGGTTCAGGAGAACCGGGTGCTCGGCGATGACCTCTTCGAGGACGTCGTACACGACCGTGCGGCCGCGCTCCACCATGCGCTTGGCGCTCTTGATGTTCTGCGCGTGGTTCAGGTCGACCAGGCGCTTCATCACGAACGGCTTGAAGAGCTCCAGCGCCATCGCCTTCGGCAGACCGCACTGGTGCAGCTTCAGCTGCGGACCGACGACGATCACGGAACGCGCCGAGTAGTCGACACGCTTGCCGAGCAGGTTCTGACGGAATCGACCCTGCTTGCCCTTCAGCATGTCGCTGAGGGACTTCAGCGGGCGGTTACCGGGACCGGTGACCGGGCGACCACGACGGCCGTTGTCGAACAGCGCGTCGACGGCCTCCTGGAGCATGCGCTTCTCGTTGTTCACGATGATCTCGGGCGCACCGAGGTCGAGAAGGCGCTTCAGTCGGTTGTTGCGGTTGATCACACGGCGGTACAGGTCGTTCAGGTCGGAGGTCGCGAAGCGGCCACCGTCCAGCTGCACCATCGGCCGAAGGTCCGGCGGGATGACCGGCACGCAGTCCAGCACCATGCCCTTGGGGCTGTTGCTGGTCTGCAGGAACGCGGAGACGACCTTCAGGCGCTTGAGCGCACGGGTCTTCTTCTGGCCCTTGCCGGTACGGATGATCTCGCGGAGGCGCTCGGCCTCCTCCTCCAGGTCGAAGGACTCCAGGCGCTTCTGCAGAGCAGCCGCACCCATGGAGCCGTCGAAGTAGGTACCGAAGCGGTCACGGAGCTCGCGGTAGAGGAGCTCGTCACCCTCCAGGTCCTGGACCTTGAGGTTCTTGAACCGGGTCCACACCTCGTCGAGACGGTCGATCTCGCGCTGCGCACGGTCGCGCAGCTGCTTCATCTCACGCTCGGCACCCTCGCGCACCTTGCGGCGCACGTCGGCCTTGGCACCCTCGGCCTCCAGCTCGGCCAGGTCGCTTTCCAGCTTCTTGGCGCGGGCCTCCAGGTCGGCGTCCCGGCGGTTCTCGACCTGCTGACGCTCCACGGAGACGTGCGCCTCCAGGGAGGGCAGGTCGCGGGTGCGGCGCTCCTCGTCGACGTACGTGATCATGTACGCCGCGAAGTAGATGACCTTCTCCAGGTCCTTCGGAGCGAGGTCGAGCAGGTAGCCGAGGCGCGACGGAACGCCCTTGAAGTACCAGATGTGCGTGACGGGGGCGGCCAGCTCGATGTGGCCCATCCGCTCACGGCGCACCTTGGCGCGAGTGACCTCGACGCCGCAGCGCTCACAGATGATGCCCTTGAAGCGGACGCGCTTGTACTTGCCGCAGTAGCACTCCCAGTCCCGGGTCGGACCGAAGATCTTCTCGCAGAAGAGTCCGTCCTTCTCGGGCTTGAGGGTGCGGTAGTTGATGGTCTCGGGCTTCTTGACCTCGCCGTGGCTCCACTGACGGATGTCGTCCGCGGTGGCCAGGCCGATCCGGAGCTCGTCGAAGAAGTTGACGTCGAGCACTATGCGTCAATCCCTCTCAGGGTTGTAAGTCTTTGGTCTGATACGGGGGTCCAGGGGCCGGCCGGAGGGTCCTCACCAGGTCCTCCGGCCGGACTCCCGTCAGACCTCTTCGACGCTGCTCGGCTCGCGCCGGGACAGGTCGATGCCGAGCTCCTCCGCCGCGCGGAAGACGTCCTCGTCGGTGTCACGCATCTCGATGGACATACCGTCGCTGGACAGCACCTCCACGTTCAGGCAGAGAGACTGCATCTCCTTGATGAGCACCTTGAAGGACTCGGGGATGCCGGGCTCGGGGATGTTCTCGCCCTTGACGATGGCCTCGTAGACCTTCACGCGGCCGGTGACGTCGTCGGACTTGATGGTCAGCAGCTCCTGGAGGGCGTAGGCGGCGCCGTAAGCCTCCAGCGCCCACACCTCCATCTCGCCGAACCGCTGGCCACCGAACTGGGCCTTACCACCCAGCGGCTGCTGGGTGATCATCGAGTACGGACCGGTCGAACGGGCGTGCAGCTTGTCGTCGACCAGGTGGTGCAGCTTGAGGATGTACATGTACCCGATGGAGATCGGGTCCGGGAACGGCTCACCGGAGCGGCCGTCGAACAGCCTCGCCTTACCGGTCGGCTGCACCATGCGCTCGCCGTCGCGGTTCGGGATGGTGTGCTGGAGCAGACCCGCCAGCTCGTCCTCGCGGGCACCGTCGAAGACCGGGGTCGCGACGTTGGTGCCGGGGGCGACGGAGTCGGCGCCGATCACCTGCAGGCGCTGCGCCCACTCCTCGCCGAGGCCGGAGACGTCCCAGCCGCGGCTGGCGAGCCAGCCGAGGTGGATCTCCAGGACCTGTCCCGGGTTCATTCGGGACGGCACACCCAGCGGGTTGAGGATGATGTCGACCGGGGTGCCGTCCTCCAGGAACGGCATGTCCTCGATCGGCAGGATCTTGGAGATGACGCCCTTGTTGCCGTGGCGGCCGGCGAGCTTGTCACCGTCGGTGATCTTGCGCTTCTGCGCGACGTAGACGCGCACCAGCTGGTTCACACCGGGGGGAAGCTCGTCGCCCTCCTCGCGGTCGAAGACGCGGACGCCGATGACCTTGCCGGTCTCGCCGTGCGGCACCTTCAGCGAGGTGTCACGGACCTCACGGGCCTTCTCACCGAAGATCGCGCGGAGCAGGCGCTCCTCCGGGGTCAGCTCGGTCTCACCCTTGGGCGTGACCTTGCCGACCAGGATGTCGCCGGCGATGACCTCGGCACCGATGCGGATGATGCCGCGCTCGTCGAGGTCGGCGAGGACCTCCTCGGAGACGTTCGGGATGTCCCGGGTGATCTCCTCGGGGCCGAGCTTGGTGTCACGGGCGTCGACCTCGTGCTCCTCGATGTGGATCGAGGAGAGGACGTCGTCCTGCACGAGGCGCTGCGACAGGATGATCGCGTCCTCGTAGTTGTGACCCTCCCACGGCATGAACGCCACGAGCAGGTTCTTGCCCAGCGCCATCTCGCCGTTCTGGGTGGCCGGGCCGTCGGCGAGGACCTGGCCCTCGACGATCCGGTCGCCCTCGTTGACGATGACCTTCTGGTTGACCGAGGTGCCCTGGTTGGAGCGGGCGAACTTGGCCAGGCGGTACGTGATGTACGTGCCGTCGTCGTTGGCGGTGGTGATGTAGTCCGCGGAGACCTCCTGGACGACACCCGCCTTCTCGGCCTTGACCACGTCGCCGGCGTCGACGGCGGAGCGGTACTCCATGCCGGTGCCGACGAGCGGGGACTCGCTCTTGATCAGCGGCACGGCCTGACGCATCATGTTCGCGCCCATGAGGGCACGGTTGGCGTCGTCGTGCTCGAGGAACGGGATCATGGCGGTCGCGACCGACACCATCTGGCGCGGCGAGACGTCCATGTAGTCCACGTCGTCACCGGGGACGTAGTCGACCTCGCCGCCACGGCGGCGGACCAGGACGCGGTTCTCGGTGAAGCGCATGCCCTCGTCGAGGGTGGCGTTGGCCTGCGCGATGACGAATCGGTCCTCTTCGTCGGCCGTCAGGTAGTCGACCTCGTCGGAGACGACACCGTCGACGACCTTGCGGTACGGCGTCTCCACGAAGCCGAACGCGTTGACGCGGCCGTAGGAGGCGAGCGAACCGATCAGACCGATGTTCGGGCCTTCGGGCGTCTCGATCGGGCACATACGGCCGTAGTGGGACGGGTGCACGTCACGGACCTCGAAGCCGGCCCGCTCACGGGAGAGACCACCCGGGCCAAGAGCCGACAGACGGCGCTTGTGGGTGAGACCCGACAGCGGGTTGTTCTGGTCCATGAACTGCGACAGCTGGCTGGTGCCGAAGAACTCCTTGATGGAGGCGACGACCGGCCGGATGTTGATCAG
The DNA here is from genome assembly GCF_040643775.1 of Streptomyces sp. NPDC047081. Classification (NCBI taxonomy): domain Bacteria; kingdom Bacillati; phylum Actinomycetota; class Actinomycetes; order Kitasatosporales; family Streptomycetaceae; genus Streptomyces; species Streptomyces sp. NPDC047081. Next base: position 171,180 of record NZ_JBEYUY010000006.1, read on the forward strand.
GGTCTGCGGCGTGATCGCCTCGACGTCCTGGGTCGTCATGCGCTCACGGACGACGCGCTCCATACGAGCCAGACCCGTGCGGACCTGGTTCTGGATGAGCTCGCCGACGCTGCGCAGACGGCGGTTGCCGAAGTGGTCGATGTCGTCGGTCTCGACGACGATCGACGTGCCGTTGTCCCCGACCGTCTCGGTCTCGCCCGCGTGCAGCTTCACCAGGTACTTGATCGTCGAGATGATGTCCTCGACGGTCAGCACACCGGCGTCCAGCGGAGCATCCGCGGCCAGCTTCTTGTTGACCTTGTAGCGGCCGACCTTGGCGAGGTCGTAGCGCTTCGGGTTGAAGTAGAGGTTCTCGAGCAGCGTCTGCGCGGCCTCGCGGGTCGGGGGCTCGCCCGGACGCAGCTTGCGGTAGATGTCGAGCAGTGCGTCGTCCTGGCCCTGGGTGTGGTCCTTCTCCAGGGTGGCGCGCATCGACTCGTACTCGCCGAACTCCTCCAGGATCTGCTCGGTCGTCCAGCCGAGAGCCTTGAGCAGCACGGTGACCGACTGCTTGCGCTTGCGGTCGATGCGGACACCGACCATGTCGCGCTTGTCGATCTCCATCTCCAGCCAGGCACCCCGGGACGGGATGATCTTGGCGGAGAAGATGTCCTTGTCGGACGTCTTGTCGATGGAGGAGTCGAAGTAGACGCCGGGCGAGCGGACGAGCTGCGACACCACGACACGCTCGGTGCCGTTGATGACGAAGGTGCCCTTGTTGGTCATGAGCGGGAAGTCGCCCATGAAGACCGTCTGGGACTTGATCTCGCCGGTCTCGTTGTTGGTGAACTCAGCCGTCACGAAGAGCGGGGCGGCGTACGTGAAGTCGCGCTCCTTGCACTCGTCGATGCTGTTCTTCGGAGGCTCGAAACGGTGGTCGCGGAACGTCAGCGACATCGACCCGGAGAAGTCCTCGATCGGGGAGATCTCCTCGAAGATCTCCTCCAGACCGGACTTGGTGGGGACGTCCTGACCGGACTCCAGAGCCTCCTCGACCCGACTCTGCCAAGCGGTGTTGCCGAGCAGCCAGTCAAAGCTCTCGGTCTGCAGCGCGAGCAGGTTGGGAACCTCGAGAGGCTCCTTGATCTTTGCAAAAGAGATGCGCAGCGGGGCAGTGCTGGCGCCGTTGTTCATATTCGCGTTCGAGGCAGTGCGCGAGGCGGCCAAGAGGGGGTCCTTCCGAGGGCTCGGACTCACTACGCGCTCCCCGGCCCCTCACCCACCACACAGTCCACAAAATCCCAGGTCAGAGATGATGTGATCGACAGTGCTGAGGCGAGGGCAGACCCCTGGTGACGGGCAGGGGACAGCTAACAGGCAGCGCAAAGGGTCAGTGTAGCCACTTGGCGCACTGATGTCCAGCCCCGATTTTCTGTGACCCTCGTTGTCCTCAACGCCCTTGGCATGCCTGCCCATTCAACGCACGTTGATACTGCCCTCTTCGTCGCCGATCCATGCCTCGGATTCGGACCGTTCTGGCGACGCGTCCTGAGAATTGCGCGCTGCGTGCGGTTCGTCAAGGCCCCCCAGCCCGAACCAGGGCTTTCGGGAGACACGACGAAGATCACCATACCCCTCGTGTCCGAGGCCGCAAGGCAACCGTGGCCACGCCTCCAGGAACGCCGAAGAGCGACCACCCGGATGGATGATCGCTCTTCGGTGCTTGCGCGTTACAGCCCTGGGGCCGCGATTCACAGCCAGAGGCTGTGAGAGGTGTTACTTGACCTCGACGGAGGCGCCGGCGCCCTTGAGGGACTCGGCGGCCTTCTCGGCGGCGTCCTTGGCGACCTTCTCGAGAACGGGCTTCGGGGCGCCGTCCACGAGGTCCTTGGCCTCCTTGAGACCCAGGGAGGTCAGCTCACGCACGACCTTGATGACCTGGATCTTCTTGTCGCCGGCACCCGTGAGGATGACGTCGAACTCGTCCTTCTCCTCGACGGCCTCGGCGGCAGCGCCACCGGCGGCACCACCGGCGACGACGACCGGGGCGGCCGCGGCGGCGGTGACGTCGAACTTCTCCTCGAACGCCTTCACGAACTCGGAGAGCTGGATCAGGGTCATGTTCTCGAACTCGGCGAGGAGCTCGTCCTGGGTGAGAGCCACGATGGCTTTCCTTCCACTAATTCGGCTGGTGCCGGATGTACATGTCTGGCGGGCGTACGTTCGGCCCGCTACGACCGTTGCCTCGGGGCGGGAAGCCTCAGGCGGCGGTCATGATGCGAGCCGAGTTACTCGGCACCGCCCTGCTCGTCCTGCTTGGCGCGAAGGGCGTCCACGGTGCGGACGAGCTTCGACGGCAGCGCCTGGAAGACGGAGGCAGCCTGGGACTGCTTCGCCTTGAAGGCACCGGCCAGCTTGGAGAGCAGAACCTCGCGGGACTCGAGGTCCGCAAGCTTCTTGATCTCGTCGGCGGACAGAGCCTTGCCGTCAAGGACACCGCCCTTGATGACGAGGTTCGGGTTGTCCTTGGCGAAGTCACGAAGACCCTTCGCCGACGTCACCGGGTCACCGGTGATGAAGGCGACCGCCGTCGGACCGTTGAACAGGTCGTCGAGCGTCGAGATCCCGGCCTCGTTGGCCGCGATCTTGGTCAGCGTGTTCTTCACCACGGCGTACTGGGCGTCGTCACCGAGCGAACGGCGCAGCGTCTTGAGCTGCGCCACGGTGAGACCCCGGTACTCGGTCAGCACGGCGGCGTTCGAGCTGCGGAACTGCTCCGTCAGCTCGGCTACCGCGGCAGCCTTGTCGGGCCTTGCCATAGAGCGTCGGCCTCCTTCCGGGTGATGACGACCGCTCGGAAGGGGCTGGGGAAAACGAAACGCCCCGGCGCAGGCGCACGGGGCGTAGCTCGACCGGGACTCGCATGCTGTAAAGCAGCGGATTCCGGGAGCACTTCCACAGTCACCTGCGCGGGTCGTCCGCGGTTCAGCGGATCCTTCGGCCACCGTGCCCTCTTGCGAGCACACGGCAACGACCAGCGGTCTTTGGCTTCTGAAGAAGAGTACGGGACCGGATCGCGGTGAGGCAAATCCGCCCGTACGGCTCAGCTGCTCTGGAGTTCCTTCATCATCTCGGCGAGGTCGGCGGTGTCCTTGGCCGGCGGCGCGGTGACCTTCACCGGCTTGTTGATGTCGAGGAAGGTGATGGTCAGGTCGAGCGGGCCCTTGTCGGCCTGGCCCTTGAGCCGGAACTGCTTGGTGTGGTCGTCGCCGTCGACCCACATGTCCATGGTCATCTTGTCGATGCCCATCTTCGTGTACTGGTCGAGGGCCTTCTCGCGCTGCTCGCGGACGGCCTTCTTCTCGTCCTTGAGGGAGGCCTTGAGGTCGGCGACGGTGACCGTGCCCTGGTAGTGGGTGGTCTTGACCCCGTCGACGGTCTCGGTGCCGACCTTCTTGACGTCCTTGGAGCCGGTCAGGAAGGCGGAGTCGGCGGCCGGGTTCTGGTCGGCCGTGCCGGCGCCCAGCTTGTCGGTGTCCAGCCCCGAGTCGGCGCCGGCCGCGGACATGTCGAACTTGATCCAGCTCTTGCCGTCCATCTCCTTGGTCATGGCGGCGTTGCCGCCGATGTACATGGCCTTGTCGATGAGGCGGATCTCCACCGGGCCGTCGGCCCCCGCCTCCGCGGCCGTCATCTTCATGCTCATGGCCAGCGGCTTCATGCTCATCGAGGCCTCGCCGGTGACCTTGCCCTCACCCGGGACCGTGCCGGCCATCTTGTAGCGCAGGGACGTGATGTCCGCGCTGTTCTTGGCGGCCTTGGCGACGGCGGCCGCGGGCGTCATCTCGGGCGACGAGTCGGAGTCGCCCTTCTGACAGCCGACCGCTCCGGCGGCGAGCAGCAGAGCGGCGAGACCGGCACCCGTCGCCCCACGGCGCACCGAACCACGTACAGAAGAGCCCATCGATTCCCCCCAAGGAACGCATGGCAGATACACAGATGAGCGATCCTAACCCCAAGAGAGAGCAAAGGTCTCCTGGTTTCCCACCTGCACCGGGAGACCCGTCCGTCTCAGGAGCTGCTGCCCTGCTGCTTCAGCAGCTCCCGGAAGTCCTCGGTGTCGCTCGCCGGGGGCTTGGTCGCGGAGACCTTCACGCCGTAGTCGCTGTAGTACGCGGTCTGGGTGTACTCGCCAGCCGTCATCCGGCCCTTCTCGACCTTCTTGACCAGGAGGTCCTTGCCGTCGACCCAGATGTCGACCGTCTCCGTGCTCACCCCGGCCTGGGTGAGCTGCTTCTTGAGGCCGGCCAGCTGGCTCGCGGTGAGGTTGGAGTTCTTGCGGGCCAGGTCGGCGACGTCCACCGTGCCCGAGTAGTGCGTGGTGTCCACCCCGCGGACCTTCTCGGTGCCGACCTTCTTGACGTCCCCGGAGGCCAGCAGGAGCTTCACCGACTGGTTCGGGGTGGTGTTCTGCATCTGGTCCTTGAGGTAGGCGCCGGAGCTGCCGCCGAGCTCGGCGAGGTCCTCGTAGCCGTACCGGATCCAGTGCTTGCCGCCCGCCTGCTCGGCGAACTTGGCGCCCATCTTCGCGTAGTAGGCGTCGGGGAGGTAGCGGGCCTCCATGGAGGTGGTGCCGAGCTGGCGCATGGTGTCGGCCATGGTGCCGCCGGTGTACTCGATGACGAGGTTGCCGGTGAGGCCGTCGGACCAGCCGAGCGCGCCGTCGGCCGTCATGGACATGAGGTTGCCCATGGTGGTCGTCGACTCGACCTTGGCGGAGTCCGCGCCGTCGGTGGTCTTCTCGGCGCTGCGCAGGGCCGCTATGGGGCTCACGTGCGTCACGCCCTTGCCGGACGCCTTGTCGTCCTTGCCGGAGCCCCCGGAGTCCGAGGAACTGCAGGCGGCCACCCCCGACAGCGCGGTCATCACTGCCGCGCAGAGACCGATCCGGCGTACGGTCGTGCTCTTCATCCGTCCCCCACCCCTTTGTGACTGCTGTGCCTGAACGCTAACGCAGGGCACTGACACTCGTACCGGGAAAGAGGACGGGCCCCGCACCTCGAAAGGTTGCGGGGCCCGCGCCATGAACGCGTACGCGCGACTGCCGTCGGTGTCAGACGGCGGCCGGGTCCTCCTCGACGAGGAGGTTGCGGGTGCGGTTCGGGTCGACCGGGATGCCGGGGCCCATGGTGGTGGAGACCGCGGCCTTCTTGATGTAGCGGCCCTTGGCGGCGGACGGCTTCAGACGGAGGATCTCCTCCAGCGCGGCGCCGTAGTTCTCCACCAGCTTGTCGTCCTCGAAGGACGTCTTGCCGATGATGAAGTGCAGGTTCGAGTGCTTGTCGACGCGGAACTCGATCTTGCCGCCCTTGATGTCGTTGACGGCCTTCGCCACGTCCGGGGTCACGGTGCCGGTCTTGGGGTTCGGCATGAGACCACGGGGACCGAGCACGCGGCCGAGGCGGCCGACCTTGCCCATGAGGTCCGGGGTGGCGACGACGGCGTCGAAGTCCAGGCGGCCCTTCGAGACCTCGTCGATGAGCTCGTCGGCGCCGACGATGTCGGCGCCCGCGGCACGCGCGGCCTCGGCACGGTCGCCGGTCGCGAAGACCAGGACCCGGGCGGTCTTACCGGTGCCGTGCGGAAGGTTCACGGTGCCACGGACCATCTGGTCGGCCTTGCGCGGGTCGACACCCAGACGGAAGGCGACCTCGACGGTGCCGTCGAACTTGGTCGTGGAGGTCTCCTTGGCGAGACGGACGGCCTCGAGCGGGGCGTAGAGCTTCTCCCGGTCGACCTTGGCGTCCGCAGCGCGGAGAGACTTGCTGCGCTTGCTCACTACTGCTCCTGTGTGTTCAGAAAAGGAGTCGTGGTGTACGGGCCGAGCAGGCCCTACCACGGTGGTTCTACGAAGGTGGGACTCAGCCCTCGACCGTGATGCCCATGGAGCGGGCGGTGCCGGCGATGATCTTCGACGCGGCGTCCAGGTCGTTGGCGTTGAGGTCGGGGAGCTTGGTCTGGGCGATCTCGCGGACCTGCGCCTCGGTGATCTTGGCGACCTTGGTCTTGTGCGGCTCGCCGGAGCCCTTCTCGACACCCGCGGCCTTGAGGATCATCTTCGCGGCCGGCGGCGTCTTGGTCACGAAGGTGAAGGAGCGGTCCTCGTAGACCGTGATCTCCACCGGGATGACCCAGCCACGCTGCGACTCGGTCGCGGCGTTGTAGGCCTTGCAGAACTCCATGATGTTGACGCCGTGCTGACCCAGCGCGGGGCCGACCGGCGGGGCCGGGTTGGCCGCACCGGCGTTGATCTGGAGCTTGATGAGCCCCGTGACCTTCTTCTTCTTGGGAGGCATTACTCTCCGGGTCCTTTCGATTCGAGTGTGCCCTCGCCCCGGGTCGCGTCCCGGGAGAAGGCATACCGCACAACGATAGCGGGTATAGATGCGCGGCCAAAAACCGAGCAGGTCAGGCAAGCTGCGAACAGCCCGCCTGACCTGGTCGGAAGCTCTTTCCGGAAGAAGCTAGTTCTTCTGGATCTGGTCGAACGAGAGCTCGACCGGCGTCTCGCGGCCGAAGATCTCGACGAGACCCTTGACCTTCTTCGAGTCGGGATTGATCTCGTTGATCGTCGCCTGCAGCGTGGCGAACGGGCCGTCGGTGACGGTGACCGAGTCGCCCACCTCGAAGTCCAGCACCTGGACCTCGACCTTGCGCTGCGGAGCGGGCTTGCCCTCGGCCTCGGCGGCCTCGCGGGCGGCCTTCTCCTCGGCCTCCGGGGCGAGCATCTTCACGATCTCGTCCAGGGTCAGCGGGTACGGGTCGTAGGCGTTGCCCACGAAGCCGGTGACGCCGGGGGTGTTGCGGACGACGCCCCAGGACTCGTTCGTCAGGTCCATGCGGACGAGGACGTAACCCGGGAGCTTGTTCTGCTTGATCGTCTTGCGGTCGCCGTTCTTGATCTGGACGACCTCTTCCTGCGGCACCTCGGCCTGGAAGATGTAGTCCTCGACGTTCAGCGAGACGGCGCGCTGCTCCAGGTTGGTCTTCACGCGGTTCTCGTAGCCGGCGTAGGTGTGGATCACGTACCACTCGCCGGGCAGGGTGCGCAGCTCCTCGCGGAGGGCCTCGACGGGGTCGACCGGCTCGGCCTCCTCCTCGACCTCGGCCTCGGCGTCGGCTTCCTCGGAGTCCGCGCCGTCTTCCTCGGAGTCGTCCTCGATGTGCAGTGCGGCTTCCTCGGCCGGCTCGCCCGCCTCGGCGTCGGCAGCCTCGAACTCGTCCTCCTCGTCCGCGCCCTCGACGATGTCGAGCTCGTCATCCAGCGACTCGTCGGGCTCGATGGCGTCGTTCAGGTTCGGGTCAGACACGGTGGCTGCTTCTTCCTGGATACATAGGGGTGGAACACGCGAAAGGGGCGCCGGTAACCACGGCGCCCTTCGCAGTCGGCTCAGCCGAAGACGTACTTGGCGGCGTGGCTGAGTCCATAGTCAATCACGGTGACCAGACCGATCATGATGATGACGAAGACAATCACGACGGTGGTGTACGTCGTCAGCTGGTTGCGCGTCGGCCAGACGACCTTGCGGAGCTCGGCGATGACCTGGCGGTAGAAAAGGGCAAGCCTCTTGAACGGACCCCGCTTGGCCCGCTTGCCGCCCTTCCGGGCCTTCTTCTTCGTCTCCTGCGCCTCGTCCTGGGCATCAGGCGTGTCGATGGAGCCCACGGCGTCCGCCATTCGTCCTCACCTGTTCCCGGGTCGTGGCCGTGCCGCGCCCGGTCTGAGCCGCACGGCGGTGCATTGCAGTACGTACATGCGCACACATCCTGGCGAAGGTGTGTGTGTTGCAGGGCCGGAGGGACTTGAACCCCCAACCGCCGGTTTTGGAGACCGGTGCTCTACCAATTGAGCTACGACCCTTTGGTGTGTCCCCAACGTACCGCATCCGACCGGGTGCTCGGTGTGCACCACTTGCGGCGCGGCAGCTGATGGCCAACGAGGTGAGAGTGTACGTGGTCCGGAGCCCCTCGTCGAACAGAAAGCCCGCGTAGGGGGCTTGGCGGAGGAGGATCGCCGGAGAACCCAAGGAAGATCACCCAGGCCATGGCCGGATTCCGGACAGGTGTTCAGTGGCCGGCCCCCGCATGTTCAGTCTGTGAAACCCGCGTGCCCGGCACGTTTCGGGTCTGGAACGATGGGCCCCATGAGCGCTGCAACCCCTCCCACCGAGCGCCGGGTCTCCGCCCGAGTCGGCGCGATCTCCGAGTCCGCCACCCTCGCCGTGGACGCCAAGGCCAAGGCCCTCAAGGCCGCCGGGCGTCCGGTGATCGGCTTCGGCGCCGGTGAGCCGGACTTCCCGACCCCGGACTACATCGTCCAGGCGGCCGTCGAGGCCTGCTCGAACCCGAAGTACCACCGCTACACGCCGGCCGGTGGTCTGCCCGAGCTGAAGGCCGCGATCGCCGCGAAGACGCTGCGCGACTCCGGCTGGGAGCCCGACGTCTCGCAGATCCTGGTCACCAACGGCGGCAAGCAGGCCATCTACGAGGCCTTCGCCGCGATCCTCGACCCGGGCGACGAGGTCATCGTCCCGGCGCCCTACTGGACGACGTACCCGGAGTCGATCCGGCTGGCCGGCGGTGTCCCGGTGGAGGTCGTGGCCGACGAGACCACCGGCTACCGGGTCTCGGTCGAGCAGCTGGAGGCGGCCCGCACGGAGAAGACCAAGGTCGTCCTCTTCGTCTCCCCCTCGAACCCGACCGGCGCGGTGTACTCCGAGGCCGACACCGAGGCGATCGGCCGTTGGGCCGTCGAGCACGGCCTGTGGGTGCTGACCGACGAGATCTACGAGCACCTGGTGTACGGCGACGCGGTCTCCGTCTCCCTGCCGGCCCTGCTGCCCGAGCTGCGCGACAAGTGCATCGTGGTCAACGGTGTCGCCAAGACGTACGCGATGACCGGCTGGCGCGTGGGCTGGGTCATCGGCCCGAAGGACGTGGTCAAGGCCGCGACCAACCTGCAGTCGCACGCCACGTCGAACGTGTCGAACGTCGCTCAGGTCGCCGCTCTGGCCGCCGTCTCCGGCGACCTGACGGCCGTCGCCGAGATGCGTGAGGCCTTCGACCGGCGCCGCAAGACGATCGTGCGGATGCTGAACGAGATCGACGGCGTGCTCTGCCCCGAGCCCGAGGGCGCCTTCTACGCGTACCCGTCGGTCAAGGCCCTGCTCGGCAAGGAGATCCGCGGCAAGCGCCCGCAGGACACGGTCGAGCTGGCCGCGCTGATCCTGGAGGAGGCCGAGGTCGCGGTCGTCCCGGGCGAGGCCTTCGGTACGCCGGGTTACCTCCGGCTGTCGTACGCCCTGGGTGACGAGGATCTCGTCGAGGGCGTCAGCCGGATCCAGAAGCTGCTCGCGGAGGCCCGGGACTGAGGCCGCCGCAACCGGAAGCGCCCCCTCGACTTGAGGGGGCGCTTTTTTGTGCGAGCAAGACCACTAATGGGGAATCCGCTACCGGGAGGCCATGGACGTACGGCAGGATCCTGGAATGGAGCGTGTACGTGATGTCTCTGAGCTGCCGAAAGCCCATCTGCACCTGCACTTCACCGGCTCGATGCGCCCGGGGACGGTTCTGGAACTGGCCGACAAGTACGGCGTACGACTGCCCGAGGCGCTGGTCGATGCGCTGACCAGCGGCGAACCGCCGAAGCTGCGGGCGACCGACGAGCGGGGCTGGTTCCGCTTCCAGCGGCTGTACGACGCCGCGCGCTCGTGCCTCAGGGAGCCGGAGGACATCCGGCGGCTGGTGCGGGAGGCGGCGGAGGAGGACGTCCGGGACGGCTCGGGCTGGCTGGAGATCCAGGTCGACCCGACGTCGTACGCGCCCCGTCTCGGCGGGCTGATCCCGGCGCTGGAGATCATCCTGGACGCCGTGGAGACGACCTCGCGGGAGACCGGGCTCGGGATGCGGGTGCTGGTCGCCGCGAACCGGATGAAGCATCCCCTGGACGCGCGCACGCTGGCCCGGCTGGCGGTGCGGTACGCGGACCGGGGTGTCGTCGGTTTCGGGCTGTCGAACGACGAACGCCGGGGCATGGCACGGGACTTCGACCGCGCCTTCCACATCGCACGCGAAGGCGGACTGCTGTCGGCACCGCATGGCGGCGAGCTCACCGGCCCGGCCTCGGTGCGGGACTGCCTGGACGACCTGTACGCGAACCGGATCGGGCACGGCGTGCGGGCGGCCGAGGACCCGAGGCTGCTCAAGCGCCTCGCCGACCGGCAGGTGACGTGCGAGGTGTGTCCGGCGTCGAACGTGGCGCTGGGCGTGTACGAGAAGGCCGAGGACGTACCGCTGCGGACCTTGTTCGAGGCCGGTGTGCCGATGGCGCTCGGCGCCGACGACCCGCTGCTGTTCGGGTCGCGGCTGGCCGCGCAGTACGAGATCGCGCGCCGTCATCACGGCTTCACGGACGCGGAGTTGGCGGAGCTGGCTCGGCAGTCGGTACGGGCCTCGGCGGCACCGGAGGACATGAAGGCGAAGCTGCTGGCCGGGGTGGACGACTGGCTGGCGTAGGTGGGTGAGCCTCGGGGTCAGCCGGTGAGTCCCGTGAGCAGCGTCCGGGCCAGCCGGGCCGCGAAGTCGTCGGCCGGCGGGCGGGTCTCCTCGTGCGCCTCGTACGCGAACGCCCGCTGGGCGCAGGCGCCGAGGAGGAGTGAGGCGGCGGCGAAGGTGTCGGCGTCGGGGCGGACCCGGCCGGCGGCCTGCTCGGCGCGGAGGTAGGCGTCCAGGCCCTCGATGGGCTTGTGCGGGCCCGTGCCCATTTCGCGCATCACGTCGTCGTGCCGTCGCTTGAGCTGGGTCTCGGCATACAGGGACGCGGCGATCGGGAAGCTCTGCTCGTAGAACAGCGCGGCCTGCCGGGCGATCTCGGTGAGGTTCTGTTCAAGAGTGGCCCGGCCGGGTTCCGCGGCGAGGCTGCCGAGCAGCGGGGTGAGCCTCGGCAGGCGTTCCGACAGGACGCTGATGAACAGCTCCTCCTTGTTCGCGAAGTACTTGTACAGCGCGGCCTCCGAGCAGCCGGCCGCCCGCGCGATCTCCTTCGTGGTGGTCTTCGCCAGCCCGAGGGTGAGCATCAGCTCGTGAGCGGCATCGAGGATGCGGACACGGGCCGGCTTCGTCTCCATGGGGCGTCCAATCGGGCTTGACGGGTGGGTGAGTGTTTACCCACTCTAGTGGTGAGGAGGGGTGAGTGAGTACTCACCCACCAACTGCGAGCACGGGAGTAACCATGAAACTCACCGTTTTCGGCGCCACCGGGGGAATCGGCGGGGAGCTCGTCCGCCAGGCCCTGTCCGCGGGCCACGAGGTCACCGCGGTGGTACGGGACCCCGCGCGGCTGACCGTGACCGGCGACCGCCTGGAGGTGTTCCGCGCGGACCTGACCGACCCGGAGGCGGTACGGCCCGCGGTGACGGGACGGGACGCGGTGCTGTCGGGGCTGGGCGCGCGGACCCGCAAGGACGCGGGGGTGGCGGCGCGGTTGACCCGTACGGTCCTGCGGGCCATGGAGGCCGAAGGGGTACGACGGGTCCTGGTGGTCAGCGCCGGTCCGGTCGGCCCCGAGCCGGTGGACGGGATGGTCGACCGGGCCGCGCGGGCGCTGGTGTCGAGGGTGCTGAAGAGCGTCTACGACGACCTGCGCGAGATGGAGGCGGAGCTGGCGCGCAGCGGCACCGACTGGACGTCGGTACGGCCGCCCCGCCTCCAGGACAAGCCGCTGACCGGCACGTACCGCAGGGTCGTCGGCGGCTTCCCGCCCAAGGGCCGCCTCATCGCCCGGGCGGACGTGGCGCACGCGATGCTGACGATGATCCCGGACGAGGGAACGGTGAAGCAGGGAGTGGGTGTGGCTTATTGAGCCGAAGTGCTGCCTGCGAGCTACAGACTCACGCCAACGGTCACCGGCTCGTTCACGAGCGTCACGCCGAACGCCTCGCGCACCCCGGCGACGACCTCCCGTGCCAGCTCCAGCAGGTCCTCGGTCGTGGCCCCGCCCCGGTTGGTGAGCGCCAGCGTGTGCTTGCCGGAGATACGGGCGGCGCCGGTGCCGTACCCCTTGCCGAACCCCGCCTTGTCGATCAGCCAGGCCGCCGAGGTCTTCGTGTGCCCGTCCCCCGCCGGGTAGGCGGGCGGCTCGATGTCGTCGCCCAGCCGCTCGCGCACGCGCGCGTGGAAGGCGGCGAACTCCGCGTCCGTGAGGATCGGGTTGGTGAAGAAGGAGCCCGCCGACCAGGTGTCGTGGTCCTCGGGGTCCAGGACCATGCCCTTCCCCGAACGCAGCTTGAGGACGGTCTCGCGGGCGGTGGCCAGGGGCACGCGGTCGCCGGGCTCGACGCCGAGGGCGCGGGCAGTCTCGGCGTACTTGACGGGCGCCGAGAGGCCGCCGGCGTCCTCCAGCTCGAAGCGGACGCGCAGGACGACATAGCGGTCGGGGTCGGCCTTGAAGCGGCTGTGACGGTACGAGAAGGCGCAGTCGGCGTTCGGGATGGTGACCGTCTCGTGGGTGCGGCGGTCGTAGGCGATGACCTCGGTGATGGTGGAGGAGACCTCCTGGCCGTACGCACCGACGTTCTGGATGGGGGTGGCGCCCGCCGAGCCGGGGATGCCGGCGAGGCATTCGATGCCGGCCAGGCCGGCCGTCACGGTGCGGGCGACGGCGTCGGTCCACACCTCGCCGGCGGCGAGTTCGAGCCGGGTGCCGGTGAGGGCGAAGCCCTTGGTGGCGATGACGAGTGCGGTACCGGGGAAGCCCTTGTCGCCGATGACCAGGTTGGAGCCGCCGCCGATGAGGAGAAGCGGGGTACCGGCGGCGTCGGCCTCCTGCACAGCCGCGATGACCTCGGCGTCGGTGGTGGCGGTGACCAGGCGGGCGGCGGGTCCGCCCAGCCGGAAGGTGGTCAGGGGGGCGAGGGGGGCGTCGTGTCGTTCCTGCACGGGCTCAAGAGTACGGGGCGTTTCGGCTTCGGCTTCAGCCTCGGCTTCGGTGCCGGTATCGGCGTGGGCTTCGGCTTCGTACGCGCGAATTCGTACGTGCGAAACGGCCCCGCCCTCCCGGACGGAGCCGTTTCCCGTGGTCGGTCAGCCGGCGATCGGCTCCAGTGCCGGGGTCGCTTCCGCCTCGGCCGGCGTGGTCGTCGCCGTCGCGGAGCGGCGCCTCGGGATCACCAGTGCCGCCACCGCGGCCAGCGCGACCACTGCCGAGCCGGTGACCAGCGCGGGCTGGAGGCCGTCGACGAAGCGCTGCGCGGACTCGTAGCCGCCCTGCGAGGAGAAGATCGACGACATGATCGCGATGCCGAGTGCGCCGCCCACCTCGCGCAGCGCGTTGTTCGCGCCGGAGGCGATGCCCTGTTCCTTGGGGAGGACGCTGGACATGACCAGGTTGGCGGCGGGGGCGAAGTAGAGGGCCATGCCGATGCCGCTGATGATCAGGCCGGGCAGCTGGGCGGCGTACGAGACGCCGGGGGCGACGACCGTGGCCATCCACGCGAGGCCGGCCGCCTGGAAGAAGAGGCCGGTGGCGACCACGGGCCGGCCTCCGATGCGGTCGGAGAGGATGCCGGCGATGGGCGCGACGAGCATCGGCATGCCGGTCCAGGGGAGCATCCTGAGGCCCGCCTCGGTGGGCGAGTAGCCGAGGACACCCTGCATGAACTGGCTCAGCAGGAAGATCGAGCCGAACATGCCCAGGAACATCAGCAGGCTGGCCGCGTTGATGCCGGAGAAGGCCCGGGAGCGGAACAGACGCATCGGGAGCATGGGGTTCTTGGCCCGCGTGCTGTAGAGGACGAACGCGACGAGGAGGGCGGCGCCGGCGAACAGGCCGGTGAGGACCAGGGGTGCCGTCCAGCCGTCGGCGGGGCCGCGGACCAGGCCGTAGACGATGCCGAACAGACCGCCGCTGGCGAGCAGCGTGCCGGGGATGTCGAGCGGCGCGCCGGTGCCGAACGACTCCGCGAGGCGCAGGCGGGCCAGGGGCAGCAGGGCGATGCCCAGGGGGACGTTCAGCCAGAAGATCCAGTGCCAGGAGACGTGTTCGGTGAGGCTGCCGCCGATGAGGGGGCCGGAGGCGACCGCCAGGCCGTTGACGGCTCCCCAGATGCCGTACGCCATGCCGCGCTTGGCGGCGGGGACGGCCGCGGTGAGCAGGGTGAGCGTCAGGGGCATCATGATCGCCGCGCCCACGCCCTGGACGGCGCGGGCCGCGATGAGGGTGTCGATGCCGGTGGCCATGGCCGCGGCGGCGGACGCCCCGGTGAAGACGGTGAGGCCGACCAGGAACATACGGCGGCGGCCGAAGCGGTCGCCCAGGGCCGCGCCGAACATCAGGAGGACGGCGAAGGTGAGCGTGTAGGCGCTGACCGTCCATTCGAGGTCGCCCAGCGCGCCGCCGAGGTCCTTGCGGATGGAGGGCAGGGCGGTGGTGACGACGAGGTTGTCGAGGGCCGCCATGAAACCGGCGACGCTGGTGATGACGAGGGCCCAGACGGTTCCCCCGCGGCGTATCGCGGATGCGTTCTCCGAAGCGGTTGCGGTCTGCTGTGACATCGCTCCCCCAAAGGGCGATTAGTTATTGATTACTAACTTTCGAGGGCATGAAAAGGCGGTTGTGGCACCTCTCTCGACCCTCCTGCGGGCTACTTCCCCAGACGGCCCTTGAGCCGCGCCTCCGGATACAGCCCTTCCCAGACTCTGTGCTCGGGCGGAAATCCCATGGCCACCAGGCAGTTGATGAGCATCCCGTACGCCATGAAGGTCGTCGTCTCCTCGATCTCGGCACCGAGCGGCAGATGCACCGCGTCCCACAGCCGCATCCAGCCCGCCCGCACCTCCTCGCCGAGCTCGTGGTCGCCGGCCTGCTCGGCGGCGGCCACGGTGACGTACATCTGCATCTGCATCAGCAGCCGCTCGGGCCGCTCCACGATGACCCTGGTGTACGCGTTCGCCATGGCACTCAGGGCCTCTTCGCCCTCCAGGCCCTTGGCGGCCTCCTCGAACGTGCGGATGGTGTCCTCCACGCACCGCTGCGCGGTCGCGAGGAAGATCGCCTTCTTGCCCGGGAAGAGCCGGAAGAGATACGGCTGCGAGACACCCACCCGCTTGGCGATCGCCTCGGTCGAGGTGCCGTAGTACCCACCTCGCGCGAACTCCGCGGTCGCCGCCCGAATGACGCTCTCGCGCCTCTCTTCTGCACTCATCCTGGCCATGTAAGTAAGTTAGTACTCAATCACTAACTACGTCAAGGGGTTCACGGGAACACCTTCCAACCCCCGCCCGTTGGGCCTCGCAAAGCGCCTGGCACTCCAGCCGCGGATCGTGATCCCGCTTGGCCTCCGACTGAGGTCTTGGCCGTTTGCCAGGAGAGTTCGGCGGTGTGTCGGCAGCTGCCGGTCACAGTCGCTCCGGCGACCGCGCGGCGACCATGCGGGTCGCGGCAGAGACTCGCTCTTGGCGGCCATTGGGTCACCTGTCAGCATCAAGCCGTGGTCAACTTTTCGAAGATCGTGAGGCAGGCGGGCGTCCTCGTCGACCTGATGGGCGTGGCGGTCGGCTCGATGCTGCTGGTGGTGGGCATCGAGGCATACCGCGACGGTGGATCGGTGGGCTGGCCCATAGCCGGATCGGTGCTGTTGCTGATCAACCTCGGGGTGGCCGGGCGTCGATTCACCCGGCGCGGGAGGCCGACTCCGTCGCCGTGACGGCACCCCGGCTTTGCCCGCTCGCTGCCGCCCGATCAGGCACGCGGGGGACACGGGCGGCCGCCTGAGGCGGTCAGCCGGTCCTGGGGCTGCCGGCAGACCCGCCGTGCAGGAGCTGCTGAACGATCGCCGAGCACACCGGGGACGCTGCGCCGGACGGGATGCGGGGAGGAGACCATCCAGAGCTCGATAGGCACTTGGCGGGACTGGACGAGCGCCAGGTACACCGCTGGGCCGTCGCCCGTCCCGCCCGCGCCACAGCCACTACCGCTGCCGCTGCCGCTGCCGCTGCCGGAGTACCAGATCGCGTAAGGGGCGCCTGCAATGGCAGGCGCCCCTTACGGTCCTGGCGTCAGGCCAGTCGTACGACCGCCCGGGACATCCCCAGCACCTTCTGGCCGGCGCTCGTCGCGGTGAGGTCCACGCGGACCGTGTTGTCGTCGAGCTTGGCCGCGACCTTGGCGCTGACCTCGATCAGGGCGCCCTGGTCGTCGTTCGGGACGACGACGGGCTTGGTGAAGCGGACGCCGTACTCGACGACCGCGCCCGGGTCGCCGATCCAGTCGGTGACGACCCGGATCGCCTCGGCCATGGTGAACATGCCGTGCGCGATGACGTCCGGCAGCCCGACCTCCTTGGCGAACTTCTCGTTCCAGTGGATCGGGTTGAAGTCCCCGGAGGCGCCGGCGTACTTGACGAGCGTGGCGCGCGTCACGGGGAAGGTCTGCGCGGGCAGTTCGGTGCCGACCTCGATGGCGTCGTATGCGATCTTCGCCGTCATCTTCTTCCTCACGCCTCCTCTGCCGCGCGCGCGACGAGCTTCGTCCAGGCGGTCACGACGTGCTCGCCCGCCTCGTCGTGGACCTCACCACGGATGTCCAGGATGTCGTTGCCCGCGAGGGACTTGATCGCCTCGATGGTGGAGGTGACGGTGAGGCGGTCGCCGGCCCGCACGGGGCGGACGTACGAGAACTTCTGGTCGCCGTGGACGACCCGGCTGTAGTCCAGGCCCAGCTGGGGGTCCTCGACGACCTGTCCCGCCGCCTTGAAGGTGATCGAGAACACAAAGGTCGGCGGGGCGATCACATCGGCGTACCCGAGCGCCTTGGCGGCATCCGGGTCGGTGTACACCGGGTTGCTGTCCCCCACGGCCTCCGCGAACTCGCGGATCTTCTCCCGGCCGACCTCGTAGGGATCGGTGGGCGGGTAGGTCCGCCCCACGAAGGACTGGTCGAGCGCCATGGGCTCGGCACCTCCTGGCTCTGCTGGCTCTGCTGGATCTACCTGGTTGCTCTACTGACCGGTACCGGTCGGCGAAACGACGCGAGGCCGCCCCCGATCTCTCGGGAACGGCCTCGCGTACGAGCCTGATTTATCGCGTCTCGCGGTGCGCGGTGTGCGCGTTGCAACGCGGGCAGTGCTTCTTCATCTCAAGACGGTCCGGGTTGTTACGCCGGTTCTTCTTGGTGATGTAGTTCCGCTCCTTGCACTCCACGCAGGCCAGCGTGATCTTCGGGCGGACGTCGGTGGCAGCCACGTGAGTGCTCCTTGACGAACGGATAGGATGGTTTAACGCATAGAAGAGTAGCCGATCGAAGGACCGACCCCACAATCGGCTACTGTCAGTAGCGGTGACCGGACTTGAACCGGTGACACAGCGATTATGAGCCGCTTGCTCTACCGACTGAGCTACACCGCTGTGATGCGATCCGTTCCCGCCTCGCGACGGGAACCTCACACACCAGAGCCCCAATACGGAATCGAACCGTAGACCTTCTCCTTACCATGGAGACGCTCTGCCGACTGAGCTATTGGGGCGAGCGATGAAGACATTACACGGTCCGCCGCCGTTCACCCAAATCCGTTTCGCGGCCCCCGTCCCGGCCTGTCCCACGGACCGTGACGACCCGACCAGGGGCCCCGCCACGGCCCCTGCCGAGGCCCCTCTCCCGGCTCTCCCACGTGCCACGGAAGCCTCTTCCAGTACGACGGACCACACCGGTACGACTATTGCGCTCCTCCCCGCCGCACGCGTATCGCCACCCTAGGCTCGACTCACTCTGCGTGATCTTGCGTCCCCCTGCGCAGTCCCGGTCCCTGAGCCCCGAGCCTTCCTGGAGCGCGATGCCCGACAGCCAGCCGCAGCCGCCCCACTCGTCATCCTCGTCCTCGTCCTCTTCCTCGTCCTCTTCTTCGTCGTCGTCCGGGTCTTCCTCGTCGGGGTCGCCGACCGCTTCGGGGGCTTCCGCCTCCTCTTCGGCGGGCGATCCGGCCGCGCTGCTGCTGTGCGGGGCTCGGCTGACCGACGGGCGGACCGTGGACGTACGGCTGGGCGGCGGGCGTATCGAGGCGGTCGGTACGGCGGGCAGCCTGGCGGCGGGCGGCACGCGCGCGTACGGCGCGCGCGTGGACCTCAGCGGCTATCTGCTGTTGCCGGCCCCGGCCGAACCGCACGCCCACGGCGACACCGCACTGTCCGCCGACGGCGACGGCCCCGCCTCGCACGACCCGCAGGACGTACAACGGCGGGCGACGGAAGCGGCGTTGCTGCAACTCGGGCACGGGGCGACCGCGTTGCGCGCACACGTGCGCGTGGGCGACGTCCAGGGGCTGGGCGCGCTGGCCGCCGTACTGCAGACACGGCGTTCGCTGCGCGGGCTGACCGAACTGACGGCTGTCGCCATGCCGCGCGTGCTGACCGGGGTCGCCGGGGCGGACGGGCTCGCGATGCTGCGGGACGCGGTGAAGATGGGGGCGTCGGTGGTGGGCGGCTGTCCTGATCTCGATCCCGATCCGACGGGGTACGTGGAGGCGGTCCTGGAGGTCGCCTCCGAGCACGGCTGCCCGGTCGACCTGCACACGGACGCCGCCGATCCGGCCCGCCTGGCCCGCCTCGCCGCGATGGCCGGCGGGCTGCGCCCCGGGGTGACGCTCGGCCCGTGCGGCGGCCTGGGCCGGCTGCCCGCCGAGGCCGCCGCCCGCACCGCCGACCAACTGGCCGCGGCCGGCGTGACGGTGGTGTGCCTGCCGCAGGGCGGCTGCGGCGGCACGGACCGACGCGGCACGGCTCCGGTACGGCTGCTGCGAGCGGCCGGGGTACGGGTGGCAGCGGGCAGCGGCGCACTCCGGGACGTGTCCAACCCCGTGGGCCGCGGAGATCCTCTGGAGGCCGCCTATCTATTGGCGTCCCGTTACGGCTTGCGCCCGGAGGACGCCTACGACGCCGTGAGCACCTCGGCCCGCGCGGCCCTCGGCCTCCCCGAGGTACGCGTCGAGGCAGGCTTCCCCGCCGAATTGCTCGCGGTACGCGGGGATCGGCTGGCGGGCGCGCTGTCGTTGGCGTACAGCCGGATCGTGATCCACCGGGGGCGCGTGGTGGCGCGGACGAGCGCGGTACGGGAGTACTGCAACTCGGCGGCAGCAGCGGAGTTGGGGCTGCCTCGGCAGGGGCGGGGGGCGTTGAGCTGAAGGCTGGTGGGGGGCTGGGTTGAGCTGGGTTGGGCTGGGTTGGGCTGGGTTGGGCTGGGTTGGGTGGTGGGTGGGGCTCGGTGGGGCTGGGTTGAGCCGGGCTGGGCTGGGGTTGCGGGTAGGTGGGCGCGTGTTGGCGTGAGCCGGCGCGTGCGCTTGCAGTGGGGGCGCATTGAGGGGGAGCGCGCGCTGGGCGCGCACGCTGGTGGCGCACGCCGCTTGCTGGTGGGGGCGGGAGGGCCGGGCGTGCGCCGGTAGTGAGCGCGCGGGCGGGGGTTGAGCGGTGGTTGTGCGCGCCGGGAGTGAGCTGAGGGCCGCGTGCGCTGGTGGTTTGGTGCACGCCGGGAGGGCTGAGGACCTGCGCGGCGGTGCGCGCTGGGAGCGGTCCGGGGCTTGCGCGCTGGGAGCGGACGAGAGCCTTCACGCTGGCGGTGGGTGCCAGGGATGCGCCCAGGGATGTGCGCCGGAAGCGGTGCGCCGAGGGGCGCTCGCGCAGGTTGCGCGCGCCTTGGACATGCGCGCCCGGCTCGCACTACGAGGGCGCGCACTACCAGCTCGCGCGCCGGGAGCGCGTGACGTCAGCCTGCGCGCTGGGCACGCACGACCCCCGCTTGCGCGCTCGGCGCGTGCGCCCATGCCGCGCGCCCTGCACACGCCCCGAGACCCGCCCCCGAGGCACACCCCTGAGGCACCGCTCAAGTCGTGCGGCGGATGCGGCCGTCCGGGCGTACGGTCGAAGACATGCGCATTGTCATCGCTGGTGGTCATGGTCAGATCGCGCTGCGGCTGGAGCGGCTGCTCGCCGCGCGCGGGGAAGAGGTAGCGGGCATCATCCGCCACGCCGAACAGGGCGACGACCTGCGGGAGGCCGGTGCCGAACCGATCCTGCTGGATCTGGAGTCAGCCTCGCCCGAGGAGGTCGCGGCGCACCTGCAGGGCGCGGACGCGGCCGTCTTCGCGGCGGGCGCGGGCCCGGGCAGCGGGGCGGCCCGCAAGGACACGGTCGACAAGGGGGCGGCGATCCTGTTCGCGGACGCGGCGGTCCGGGCGGGGGTACGACGACACGTGGTCGTTTCGTCGATGGGCGCGGATCCCGCGCACCAGGGGGACGACGTGTTCGACGTGTACCAGCGGGCGAAGGGCGCGGCCGACGCGTACGTCCAGAATCTGGACGCACTGGACTGGACGATCCTGCGCCCCGGAATGCTGACGAACGACCCCGGCACCGGGCTCGTCCGGCTGGAGGCGCACACGGGCCGCGGCCCGGTCACGCGCGACGACGTGGCCGCCGTACTGGCGGAGCTTCTTGAGACTCCCGCGACGGCCGGCCTGACCCTGGAGCTGATCGGTGGGTCGACGCCGGTGTCGGTGGCGGTGAAGTCGGTGGCCGGGAACTGAGTTGCTGGGAACCGAGCTGCCGGGAACTGAGCTGCCGGTGCGGATCGTTCGTTAGAGCAGTGGGTCAGAACAGGGGCATCTGGCCGGGGATTTCGGGGACGACGTAGCCGTCCAAGGAGGGCTGGGCCGCGCCGAGTTGGGCTTGGCGGCGGGAGCCCGGGCAGGAGACGAGTTCGCCGTTCTCGCGCGCGCCCGGCGGGTCGTGCCGGGCGAAGCGGCCGGCGACGACGGCGATCTCGCGACGGCATTCGGGGCAGCTTATGCGACGAGTGGACATGGGGTCAGTGTGCCCCGGGAGGAGGTGTGTTGAGCGGAGTGGAGGGCGGGGTTTCGCGCGGGCGGGCGGGTGGTCTCCGCGGTGGTCAGCCGATGTAGGGCGTCGTCCGGGCCGGGTCCAGGGCATGGTCGATCCGCAGGCGCATCGTCGGATGGATGTCCAGGGCGGGCAGGTCGGCCGGGGCGGTCCAGGCGACCTGTGGCGTTTCGGCACTCGTGCGGAGTTCGCCGCCCGTGGGGCGCGCCCGGAAGCAGAGACTGAACTGCTGGCGGACCTCACCGTCGTCGTAACGCATGACATGGCCGGGGTCGGTGTAGATCCCGGACAGGCCGGTGACCTCGACCTCGATGCCGGTCTCCTCCCCCACCTCGCGCACCACGGTGTCGCTGATGGACTCCCCCACGTCGTGCCCGCCGCCGGGCAGGGCCCAGCGGCCGTTGTCGGAGCGGCGGATCATCAGGACGCGCCCCGTGTCGTCGCGCACGAGGGCCACGACCGAGGGCACGACCGAGTTGGCGGGCGGGGCGTCGGGGTCGTGCAGGTAGTCGATGCGTCCCATGCCGTCGTACGTACCCCGGGGCGCCCGCGAGGACCCGCGGCGGCGGCCCGGCTCACCCGGCCGGTCACCCACCCCGAAGTCTTCACCGATCGCCCATCGAATCCGACCCTCCTTGCTTAAGTCAATCAACTGACTTAGCGTAAGTCTGTCGTGCACACCCGATGCCCCACGCCTACGGAGGGCCGACCATGTCCCACGCACTCCCCCGACCCGCCGACGACGGGGTGGTGTCCGCGGCGCCGCGGGCCAATGCCGTCGTAGCGGTCCTGGCCTTCGGCGGGATCGTGGTCTCGCTGATGCAGACCCTGGTGATCCCGATCGTCCCGGAGCTGCCGAAGCTCCTGAACGCTCCGGCGTCCGACACCGCCTGGGCCGTCACCGCCACGCTGCTCGCCGCGGCCGTGGCCGTCCCGATGATGGGGCGGCTCGGCGACATGTACGGCAAGCGCCGCATGCTTCTGACCAGCCTGGTCCTGCTGATCGCCGGTTCGGTGACGGCCGCGCTCAGCGACTCGCTCGCCCCGATGATCGTCGGCCGGGTGCTGCAGGGCATGGCCGGTGGCGTGATCCCGCTCGGCATCAGCATCATGCGGGACGAACTGCCCGCCGAACGGCTCGGTTCGGCCACCGCCATGATGAGCGCCTCGCTCGGCGTCGGCGCGGCGCTCGGTCTGCCCGCGGCCGCGCTGATCGCGGACAACTTCGACTGGCACGTGCTGTTCTGGAGCTCGGCCGGGATGGGCGTCGTAGCGCTGCTGCTCGTTCTGTTCGCGGTGCCCGAGTCCAAGGTGCGGACGGGCGGCCGGTTCGACGTCGTCGGCGCGATCGGGATGGCGGCGGGCCTGGTCTGCCTGCTCCTCGCCATCTCCAAGGGCGCCGACTGGGGCTGGGGCAGCGGGACGACGCTCGGTCTGTTCGGGGCGTCGGTGGTGGTCCTGCTGCTGTGGGGCTGGTACGAACTGCGCACTACGCAGCCGCTGGTCGACCTGCGCACCACCGCGCGCCGGCAGGTCCTGGTCACCAACCTCGCCTCGATCGCGCTCGGCTTCGGCATGTTCGCGATGTCCCTGGTGCTTCCGCAGCTCCTGCAGTTGCCTGAGGCGACCGGCTACGGTCTGGGCAAGTCACTCCTCACCGCCGGTCTGGTCATGGCCCCGTCCGGCCTGGTGATGATGGCGATCGCGCCGGTCTCCGCGGCCCTGTCCAGGGCGAAGGGCCCGAAGACCAGCCTGATGCTGGGCTCCCTGATCGTGGCCGCGGGCTACGCCCTGCAGATCCTGTTCATGTCGGAGGTCTGGCAGTTCGTCCTCGTCTCCTGCGTCATCGGCTCGGGCATCGGCTTCACGTACGGCGCCATGCCCGCGCTGATCATGGGCGCGGTACCGCCGTCGCAGTCGGGCGCGGCGAACAGCCTGAACACGCTGATGCGTTCCATCGGCACGTCGACGGCGAGCGCCGTGGCCGGCGTGATCCTCTCCCAGATGACGACGAACCTCGGCTCGGTCGCCCTCCCCTCGGAGAACGGCTTCCGCACGGTCCTGGCGGTGGGCGGCGGCGCGGCCCTGTTGGCGTTCGCTGTGGCGTCGTTCATTCCGCGGCATCGGGGGGCGGCGCGGGCGACCGCCGGGGATGGTCGCGATGAGGGGTCGGTCGCGGAGGGACCGGCCTCGGAGGGGGTTGCTGCGGCGGGCGGCGCGAAGGGCCTTGTCGGGGTTACGGCGGAGGCGACGGCCGGCACGAAGGGACTTGACGGGGCTACGGCGCAGTCGGCTGCCGACGCTGGCACTGGGACCGGTGCCGACGGGGCTGCCGAGGCGTCCGACGGCCCGGCGCAGGCGTCGAACCTCGCGGGCATCGCGTCGGGCGCGTCCTCCGATGGGACCGGCGCGGGCGCCGGAATCCCGGTGAGCGGGCGGGTCTTCGGGGCGGAACGCGTCCCGGTGGCCGGCTCCGCGATCACCCTGATCTCGCTCGGCGGAAGCCAGCTGAGCCGGTCGGTCTCGCGGCCCGACGGTACGTACGGCGTGGACGCGCCCGGCCCGGGTTCGTACGTCCTGATCGCCTCCGCCGACGGCTACCAGCCGCAGGCCTCCACACTCGTCGTCGCGGACACGCCGATGTCGTACGACGTCCTGCTGAGCGGCACGAGCGGGCTCGCGGGGCTGGTGCGGGGCGCGGACAGCGGGGCGCCGGTCGCCGACGCGGTGGTCATCGTGACCGATGTGCGGGGCGAGGTGCTGGCCACGGCGCGGACCGACGTCCTGGGCGAGTTCCATGTCACCGACCTGGTGCCGGGAACCGTGACGCTGGCCGTCAACTCCCCCAAGCACCGCCCGCTGGCCCTGCCCGTCGAGATCGGCGGCACCGGCACGACGCGTATCGAGGTCGAGCTGCGCCCCGGCGCCCATGTCCGAGGCACGGTACGCGGCTCGGGCACCCCGCTCTCCGACGCCCGGGTGACCCTGGTGGACGCGGCGGGCAACGTGGTCGCCACGACCCGCACCGGCCTGGACGGCGCGTACGCCTTCTCCGACCTGGACAGCGGCGCGTACACGGTCATAGCGACGGGCTACCCGCCGCAGGCGGCGACGGTGTCGGTATCGGGCGGCGACGTGGACGAGCACGACATCGAACTGGCGCACAGCGGGGAGTAGTTCGCGGCGCGATGCGGTTCGCGGCACCAGGCAAAGGGCCTGCGCCATCCGAGACCGGGCCCGCACGGACACCCTGAGCGGAGGGTGCCCGTGCGGGCCCATGCCTGTGGTCATCGGGGCGGACATACGAAGAGACCCCCTCCATTCCGCGTCTCCGCGAGGTGGAGGGGGTCTTCCCCGAAGTGGCGGCGCCAGGATTCGAACCTGGGAAGGCTGAGCCGGCAGATTTACAGTCCCCTCAAGACTCCGCAGTCTTACCTAGCCTGACCAGGCACTTTATATCTCGCAGGGGCGGGTGACTCAGTTCTCGTCCACGTATCGTCCTGATCTTGAACGCGCAAGCCCGTGTTCAGCGATCCTGCGCACCGACGAGCGACGAGCACTCTCGCGTGAGGTTGCGACCGGCGATGGACACGTCTTCGGCAACATCAGCGAGGGCAGCACACCTGCTCAGTTGCGTGATGGGGATCCCAACTTCAGCACAGCCGGCTTGCGGAAACAGCTGTCGCACGAAGCTTCCGGAGAGGAGACTTCCATACGGCTGGCTGCGTAGCGGACCGACCATCTAGGTCGCGCGTGCGTTCGGGGGAGCATCTGTGAGTTATCGCCGCTACTACCTCATCATCTTTCTTATTGGGACCCTCGGCGTAGCAATCGCCGCCACGATCCCCTTCCTCTTCGGTTTTTCGGAGGAACCATCGGATCCGAATCCACCAGGATCCACGGCGTCATCGACTCCTGTTCCTGCCGATCAAGCATTTTTTCAAGCTCGTATCGTGGACGATCGAAAACAGCTCTTCGCAGGCATCCTTACTTTTCGTTCACACGCCTCAACCGACGTGGACGACACGGTCACGTATGCGATCACCCTCCTAGCATTAGGAGAGCAAGATAGTCGATCGTCACAAGCCCACCCAGTAGGAACCGAGACCCGTAAGTTTCAAGTCGGCGGCATCGAAGGGGCTAGCCTCACGCCGGATAGTAGCGGCGTCGAAGTCAAGCCGCTCGCCGATACAAAGACAAAGCAAGTTATTGCTCAGCCAGGAGATATCATTCGATGGCAGTGGACTGTGGCCGCGAATGAGCCAGGTAACTATGACCTAGTGCTGGAACTTACCACCTATCAGGGGGACTCTGAGCGGGCGCTCGCTACGCTAACACCGCCCATTACAATTCACCTCTCAGTGCACAACACATTCAGCCACAGGGTGAGTTCAATGAGGAATGGACTCATTGCGTGGGGCGGCGTCGCGATGGCATTAGCGGCACTCTTCGCCTTCCGAACCCCATTGATTAGCTTTGTGAGGTCGAAGAATGAGGCCCGTCAAGAAAAGCGGAGCCGAGGGCAAGACGGTTACATGTAACAGAAACTGCTTCTTGAATAGAGCTCAATCTTCTACGCCTGCCAAAGCACTCCAAAGCAACCTGCATTCGCCGCCACTGAGACGTGAGTTCGAAGGCAGAGCTTGAGCCCAGTCGCTCGTCGACTGGGAAGAAATCCATTCCCTGAGTTCGGAGAAGCTCTCCCGAGTACCTCCCTCTGCCCTCCATCGCGAACCCAATGTAGTTGCTGCGGTACGAGGAACGCCACCCATTCGCATTACTACAGCGTCAGTGGTTGGGACGCCATAAAAGACCATGGGCCCAGCGTGGGTAGTCACCGCTTCGCGCTCATTCCCACCCCTGGAGGAAAGCTTTTGCAAAGCACTCATACCCCAGGGCACTTGCGAAACGAGTTTACTGTGTACATAAACGCTGGCAGCCCGAAGGCGTTTAAGCTGCGTGTCATTCTGTGGTGATCGAAACCAGCTTTCCGCGATCTCAGAAATCGACTTTCCGGTAACCCAGTCCCTCGTAATATTGGCGACAGTTCCCGCATTGAATGGAGCTGCGGACTCATCAGTCAGCCCCAGGGACAATTCCGGGATTTCCGAGATCACCTCAATCACCCCTCTCAGGGGAGCGATATTGGGACCAAAGAGATTATCGGCATCCCAGAAGCTATCCGACCTAAACTCTGGGTGATCAATCGACTGAGCAAAGGCGAACCTGGCCGACGGAAGACTAAATCCAGTCCCGTCAGCCAAGGCCAGGAACCCGCGGTCCACGCCCTCAAGGCTCGCCATGAAATTTCGAGCGATAGAGATAAGCTGATCGGCTAGTGCGCGGTCAGTCTCCCTCGTCTGGTGGTAAACCAGAGACGATCTCAACAATTCTTCGATGTCTCGGCTGGACTCCTCCGCTCCGGCCACACGGGCGGCATGAGCCAGATACTGTAGGAACACCGCCAAAGCCGAGTTCTGCCTCACGAAACTCAAGTCAAAACGGTCCACAATGCTAGAGAGGTCAGCAGTCGCTTCCATAAGATGGCTACAAATATCGACCGCTTGATTCTGCAGGAAGCTCCGGACTTCTTCCCTCTCGTCATTAGACTGTGCAGGAAAGACGACCAGTCCAAGCGCGTCTTGTAGCGCCCTGCCTGCTCGACCCGCAATATTCCAAAACTCGGAATAACTAAGTGGTCGCGTGGGTTGACCGAAACCTTGAGACCGGTTAATCGTTTCGAGGATGACACTACTTATAGGGAAGTTAAGTCCTTGAGCCAGCGTTGTGGTGCCACACACTACATCAACGTCTCCACGATCGATCAGGACCTCTAGCAGGAATCTAAGATCATGAGAGACTCCAGCATGATGGTACGCGACTCCCCGCTCAATCTGCCGTGAAAGCGCATTTCCAGTGCCATATTCCAGATCAACATAGTTGACAACGGCTTGAGCGAACTCAGATAGCGGACGGGGCTCTCGGAGTGCAGCGATACCAGCCGCCCTGGTTTCCGACGTCCCGCGACCGCGCGCAAGCACCAGGACAGAGCCTCTGGTGGCTAGCTCAGCTGCAGCATAGGAGGTGGTCACGGCCTTGGATTGGTGGCTTACCTCGTCGTCTGTCTGAAGAAGCTCCACGCTGTGACCAGCCGGCACGTCGACGTTATCTGCACTGTCCATCGTCGTAAGAGTTAGGACATGTGGGCCACGTCGAATTTTATGCCAATGAGCAGTAGTAACTACCCTTTCGCTTGGACGCCAGTTCACTGCGATGGTCGAATCAGGACTGTCACCGAGCCAGCTACCCAAGTCGTCAGCGTTAGGAACAAACGGAGTTAGCAGCAGAAAGCGCGTCTCAGGCCGTTCCCTTTTTAGAGTACCGAGGAGCAACTCCATTCTTACGCCACGATCCCCATCAGCAAGGTTATGAGCCTCATCAACTACGACTAGGGATAGGTTTCGCACGGCCTCATGGTTCGACTTAACAAGCAAATCAAGCTTCTCTGGAGTGCAGACAAGGATGTCAATCTTCTGCTGGAGAAGCTGGTCTTCAGTGGGATCCAGCTCAAAAACTGGAGCCGCAGCCTCGACCACAAATCCGAGGGGGCGAAAGTCGCGCCGCAACCGTTGCGTTATTTGATTGACAAGGGCCCGGGTGGGAACAATGTAAGCCACCGTTGACTCACGATTGAGAGCGTGCGCCTGCACAATACTAAATTCTGCTACCAGCGTTTTTCCAGCGGAGGTCGGCATCTCTACAACGATTGCACGCCGCGCAGGGTCCAAGAGGTGTTGCTCGATTGCGCTTCTCTGACTAGGCCAGAGTTCAAGAGTTGGTGTTCTGTCTCGCGAGGCCAGCGCGGATACAAAATTCCGAAAATCTTGACCCAACAGCCTGGTGTTCTTCCAGATGCTAGAGGCGATGATTTCTCTACATGCCTTGATAGTCAAATAGGCTGTTTCTTCAAATGAGAAATCGGGGTGGATTTTAAAAAGGTCGTCGAGATTTCGCTCATGGCGGTCGATCTGCACTTCAGCGTCAACAGGTTGTCCGGCCATTGCGTAGCTCGACGCGATCTCAACAATTTTAGCTAGATTGAACCTAGCGATGAGCCTTACGCCTGCAGACGCCGTATCCTCTGCGCTCCGAAGGAACTCCTCTTGGTTCCTTTGGTGATGCTCTCGAAGTTGCAGGATCGCTGAGCGAGAAGCATCAAGATCTTGCCATCCCTGGCCGCGCCTAGCGAGCAGAACGAACGCGCGAAAGACATCAAACTCCACAACACGGTCGAACGGAGTTTGATCATCAACCAACTCGCCACGCTCCGGAATACCAGACTTCTGAAGTGCCAACATAACCTCAGGTCGCCTGTTTGCTAGAATCCCATCTGCCGAAAGCAGAACGAGGTGCCTCAGCTTTTCTCTGGGCTCTTCCGGTGCCAACGGGCGACGACACAAAAAGGCGTGCTCAAACAGTATCTCTTGCCCGCGACTATCTTCTGTAGATACAGCGATGGTCTCTAGAGTCGTGGCAAGCGTTCCAGGATCGAAAGAAGAATCCTCGGTAACATGTCCTGTCGAAACGGAGGTTGTGAGGGCCTCCAGCAAATAGGCGACCTGTGAGGCACGAGATGCTTCTTTAGCTCCCGTGTCCTGCAAAAGATCATTGATCTCGGATTCATTCATGCGACTTCCCTAGCGCGGGCGTAAACGCGGTTAGCGAAGTCTTCTAGCGAGCCAGGGATACGTAGTACCAAGAAACGCACTTGGGCAGGAGCGTACTCTTCGGGCGCTTCTTTGAAGCATCCGAAGTCTGTGTCTCTGTACCTCTCCATGGGTCTCACTAGAACAGGCGCTGCTACGGGTGGTTCCGCGTCATTGCGCGTCAACGAAAGCAATGCTCTTGCGACGTTACTTTTCATTTCGTCGCTTGTGTGTTTATGGGCCCACGTTAGTTCCGCGAGCAGCGTATTGCGATCCTTTAGGCGCTTTTTTGTTTGTGCATGCATACTATCATCCCCGACTCCCACAACGCCGGGAGGGCTAGCCAAATCTGAGGACGCTTTGACCTCAGAGACTACCGCACGCACTTTTGGGTGCATGATAAGCGCAAATATATCAATACCGCGCGTTGGTTGCCCTGGCACTTCTTTTTCACGTATTCGAGAGGCAGGGATAACTACCTTGTGCAATGTCTGCAGCGCATCGTAGGCGAGAATTTCCGCGACTTCATTTCGAGGCGTCTGCAAATGTATCGCCTTGGCCTCCATATTCATCTGAGGAATTACAGATGCGGCGACCTCGTCAATCAGAGTTGTCAGCTCATTTTCCGATGCAACCAAACCTAGGTCTGCGGATGCCCTACGAAGGGACTCAATAAGGTCCTCTGGATCCACATACAACTCACAGACTAAGCGTGCGACCTCGTCTACTAGATCGTCATCAGCGTGAACGTCGTAGCACTCATACGTGTGACCGTTCACTGTTACTTCGCTGACGATTTCATATCTCATTGGCGTGCACAGCCCCCTCTGCGCGCGTTCGACCGCAGTCGAGAGCCCCCTCCGCCTGCGCCATCACTCGGAGGTTACCGAGAGATGGCAACCACTGGCTAGATCGCGTCAACACCGCCAATGTGCTTTCTCCTCCCGGATGAGGGAGAGCCGTAACAGCCCTCTCGTTCATAGGGGCTCACAAGCTCACCGTGCACCCGCTGGGTGGGATGGCATCTAGTGGGGCCCCGACTTGAAGACACCACTCGGTCACATTGGCTTGACCTGGGTTTTTGTGTACCCATCGAGTGGAGTCGCGTCTCGTCCTGACTCGAAAAAGCCGCGCGCTTCACCCAAGATCGTCCGGCAGCAGCGTGACTCATGGCGGCTAGGCTGGTACGCACCACGGCAGGAACGGAGAGTGCTCCGCGAATGGGACCGAAGACGACCAAGGTCTACGAGGCACTACGTGCACGGCTCGCCGCCGGCGAGTATGCCCCCGGCGACAAGTTCCCCTCGGAACGCACGCTGGTCGACGAACTCGGCATCGGTCGGACGGCTCTCCGGCAAGTGCTGACGCGGCTCGTGGCTGAAGGTGCCTTGGAGGTTCGCGGGCGAAGCTCGTATCGGGTGCCGGGCGCCGTCAGTGTGAAGGCTCCCGAGGGTCTTGAGCCGTGGCAGATCCACGGCGAACGCGACCTCTACGACAACCAGTGGGTCAAGCTCCAGCTCTGGGACGTGGAACCGCCCGGTGTCGAGCGCTTCGAGCACCATGTCGTGAAGCTGCATCACGTCGCCGTCACGGCGGTGTTGGATGACCAAGACCGCGTGCTCATGATGTGGCGATACCGCTTCGTCCCGCAGCAGTTCGGTTGGGAGCTCCCCGGCGGCATCGTGGATGAGGGAGAGGATGCCGCGGACACGGCGCTGCGGGAAGTCGTGGAAGAGACCGGCTGGCGGCCGAAGTCGCTTGAGCACGTCGTCACCTATCAGCCCATGGTCGGGATGGTCGACTCGCCTCACGAAATCTTCGTGGGCCACGGGGCTGAGCAGGTGGGGTCACCGACGGATCTCGAAGAGGCCGCGCACATCGAGTGGGTTCCGTTGGCCGACGTTCCGGGGCTCATGGCGCGCGGTGAACTGATGGGCTCTGGGACCCTGGTTGGCCTGCTTCACCTCTTGGCGAGCCGCGGCAAACCAGGCGTCACAGCCGAGCGCTGAGCAAGTCGACGCGACGGCGCTGCCGTACCGAACCCGTGCGGCTCGCCAAGAGGCGAGCCTGCCTCAAGTGGGTGTGCGCGTCGTCGTACTCAGCTCTTGCCACGTGGGCTTGTGCGAGATCGGTGTGCAGACCGGCTTTTGCCCGTACGAACGTCGGATCGGCGACTTCCAGAGCGCTGTAGAGGCTGGTCACCGCGTCGTCGTCCCCCAATAGGGCCAGGACGTTGCCCTGCCACCGCGTCAAGTGAGCGCCGTTCAGGAAGATGCTCAACATGTCCGGGTCTCGGTCCTCGGAACCAGGCGGGATGGTGGCCATGGCCATGTCGAGCGCTCGTCGGCAGTCGTCTGCCATTCCCGGGACGTGAGCGCACAGCTCAGCTTCAGCGGCGTACAGCCATGCCCGGAGGCGGGGCGATCCGTCCTGGCCAAGGGAGCGTTGGGCATCGCGAACCAGCTCCACACCGAGTGCCGGCCGACCAGCCTCGCAGAGTACGTACGCCTGCTCTGCCATGGCGTGCGCCAGGTACATCGGAGCCTCAGCGTCGTGCGCCGCACGCTTCGCCAACTCGTAGTGTCGCCACGCTCGTTCGACGGCTCCCGAGTCGATCGCCTGCCACGCGGCCAGGGTCGACGCTCCCGCGAGCGCCAGGGCCACGGGGCGACGTGTGCTCGGCAGCACCGCGAAGTTCAGCGCGTCCTCAAGTGCGGCCAGGTGGCCCGTCATCTGGTCTACCAGGCCCGCCGCGCCCAACTGCCGGTCCATGGTGCGCAGTAGCTCGGTCTGGGCGTTGAACGCCTGCACCATGGACTCGCCTACGCTGCTGGCTGAATCGATCCTGCTCAAGAGTTCGTCGTACCCGTCCGCCACGGGCAGGGCGACAGCGTCCGCGCTGCCCCTCAACTCGGCATCGGTGACGCCAAGGAGTCGGCGCAGGATCTCCGCGTAGCGATCCGAGATGGTGCGCTTGCCGTTCTCCCACTCGGACACGTACACCCGCAAACTCGCCGTTGAGGCCACGTCAGTGACATGTCGTCGGGCGTACTGCTCGATCTCGCGAACCAGTCGCTCCTGAGACCAGCCGCGCGCCGTTCGCGCACTCCGAAGTCCTGTGCTCACAGACCACCGTCCGGCGATAGGTCCACCCACTGACTCCCTCAGGATGCCTCACATTGCCGCAGGTCAACAGGGGTTAACAGGACGGGAGTTAAGTCCTGTTGGCTACCGAATCCCCCGTCTCGAACGGTCTCCTTGAAGTGCACCGCGAGGGGTGATCGCCCTCTCGAATCGGCGAGAGCCCTTGACTCTGGTGCGCACCAGTTGCACTCTACTGGTGCGCACCAGATTTCCGAGTCACATCGGGGCGTGGTGTGTGCAAGGCGCAATTCGATCTTTGACAACCGAAGATCTGCTGTGTCCCGCTGGTGACGACTCCGCAGACGATGCGGAAGGTGACAGCGGCTGAGCCGGCGGACCCGCTAGGTCGGGTCCGGGGCGAGCAGGGCAGATCGGAACGGCGCTCGGGGAGGCCAGAACATCCCCGAAAACGTGGCTGGTGGCCGCTTCTGGGTGACACCGGAGCGGCTGGCCAAGCGAGCGGTTCATCCCCGTACCCGTAAGGGCAGACGGGCGCGACGACCGAGGCGAACTCGCCACGTGGCAACAAGGGCGGCACACGGACACCTGGAGGGGGTTCGTCGGAATGCCGCACCTGCGAGTGCAGACGGGAGTGATGACCCGGGCTGCCGCTCGTCATGCGGGCAGGGCGCTGGCGTCACGTCGGTGGCCTGCCCGTTTGATGAGGACTTCGAGGGTCCTACCCGCACCGCATCCGGTGCGGATCTTCCCCAAGGCACGCGCTCCGTCGAGGCAACTCCGGGGCGTTGACGGGCCGTTCACTGTGAGGAGTGACCTCCATGAAGTGCATCGTTGCCGGTCATCAGGCCGTCACCGCGACGGAGTTCGCGGAACTCGCGCTCGGCACCCCTGTTGAGTTGTGGCTCGGGGTGGAGGGCGAGACCGATGATGAACGGGCGGCGCGGCTGGACGCGGCGCGCGACATCCTCGCTCATCCCGAGTACCGCAACCTGCCCGACGAGCTGATTCGTCTGGCCACGCGCGTCGTCGACGATCGCCCGGACCTTTTCGACGTGGTTCCGCTGGCCCGTCCCGCCCGCCGCCGCGCGGCGCGCAAGGGAGTTGCGGCATGAGCGACGGTCTGACGCTGGACGACTTGTCCGTGCCGCTGCGGGCGCTGCGCCTGCTCGCCGTCGACTTCGGGCACTTGCCGGCCCCCGCGGTGCGGGTGACCACCATCTGGCCCGACCGGCTGGAGTTGGACTTCCACGACGACTTGGCCGGCTTCGAGGCCTGGCGTGGCGCGTTGGGCATCGCCCCGAACGCGGTGACCTACGGCACCCAGAGCGGAGGCCGCACGCGCGTGCTGCGCACGGTGACGGAGTACGCGGGCGCCACGCTGGAACTGGTCGGCTACGGCCACATCCCCGCCCCGGCGGTGGCCGGAGCGGCTGCCTGATGTCGGGCGCGTTCGGCAAGTGCTTCGACCCGACCGGCGCCCGCCACGGCATCCCTACCTACCCCTGGCGCCTGGCCCCCGACGGCCTGGCCACCCGCCGACAGCTCCGCACCCGGGGCTTACGGCCCGGCGGGCAGCCGATCGCCGCACAGGTGATGCGGGTCAACCGGCGCGCCGGCGGGGTGCGGGTGGGCTACCTCTACCGCATCGACCGCGCCAAGCCGGTCCGCCCGATGACGTCGCGCAAGTGGGGTGCGCTCGCGCTGGCCATGCTCGCCCGGCGCACCTGCCCCCGCTGCCTGCTCGATGTCGGCTACTGCATCCCGCGCTCGCACGGCATCTGCGGCATGTGCATCACCGCCGAGGAACAGCGCACCGCCTGAACTCCCCTTCGACGACAGGAAGTTCCGATGTACGACACCCGAGAACGGGCCCTGAGCTGGGGCCAGATCATCGTGTTGGGAGCCGCCGCGGTGCCCATGGTCGCCTTCGGCGGCTTGGGCGCGGTCGGTACCTACAGCAACATCACCTCCGTCTTCCACCGCTCCGCCACCGCGCTCGGGGTGGTCGCCGCCGGGGAGGGCGCCACCCTGGTGCTCGCGCTGGTCCTGGTGGGCCTGACCATGCTCGGGCAGTCCGCCCCGGCGGCCGTCCGGCTCGGGCTGTGGACGCTGCCCGCGGTGGCCTCCCTGACCGGCGCCGCCATCGCCAACACCGTGACGGAGGCCGTGGTGTTCGCCGTCACCCCGCTGGCCATGTGCGTGTCTGCGGAGGGCATGGGCCTGCTCGCACGGCGCATCGTGGTCTACCGCACCGGCGTGGACGTCGAGGCCCAGCGCCGCAACGCCGCGGTCGTGCAGCGCCTCGCCTACCACCGGGCCCGCGCCGCCAACCATCCCGACCAGGGCGCCCGCGAGGACTCCGAGCGCGCGTCGTGGAAGTTGGCCAAGAAGGTCGGTACCGGCGATGCCCTGCTCGGGGCGCGCCTGGTCGACGTCCAGCGCGAGCGCATGAGCGACGGCGCCGACGCGGCGCTCGCGGGCATGTTCGCCCTGCCCGTCACGGCCCCCGCTCCGAGCGTGACGGCCGCTCCCGAACGACCCGCCGTCGAGGCCTCCGGCGAGGAGGGCGTCACACCCCCCGTGACGGACGAAGAAACGCAGGTCACGGCCGAATTCGAAACCGTTCCGCCGCAGGCCGTCACGCCCGTGACGCCTCCGGCCAAGCCGCCCGTGACGCTGGCCGAGATCGCGGGCGTGGCCGGCGTGCCCACCCCGCAGCCTGGGGAGCCGCTGGACGACGTCCAACTCGTGGTCGTGCTCCGACACCTGCGCTACACCGACGACCCGCCGCTCTCCTACCGCCAGGCCGTCGCCGCGTTCCGCGAGGCGGGGTTCGTGGGCGGGGAACAGCGCGTGCGCAAGGCGTGGGGCTCGCTGATGTCCCACGAGGAATCCGAAGCCTGACCGTCGTCCGGCACGACGCAATGAAGGCCAGCCCAGGGCAATTGGGCTGGCCTTCGTCGCGACTGCCGGAAGCAGTCGACCGCACCAGTGAAGCAGACCCGGTGAGCCCCGGTGAGCGGCCCCCTCGCAGACCCGGCGTGCAGACCCGGTGAGCTGGCCCTGGTGCCCTGGCCTGGCAAGAATCAAGGAGGCTCCCCCGTGGGGACCAACAACAACGCGTGGACGCCGGAGATGCTCCGTACTTCCGAGGGGCGCCGGATCCACCTTCAGCAGCGACGGCAGCAGATTCAGCCGGTCGTCGACGACCTGCGTCGCCTGGCCCGCGAGCTTCAGGCGGACCTAGCGGAGGACGGGCGCCTGTTCGGTGACATGCCGTATCAGGACCGAATCCGGGCGTGGTCGACGGTTCGGCCCATTTTCCAGGCGGTTGACAGCCTGGAAAGTGCGCTGACGTCCCTGGTGACCGTCAACAAGCGGTACGAGAAGAACTACGAGGCCCTGCCCGCGAAGCGCGAGGCAAAGGCCCTGGAGAAGAAGCGTGCGAAGGAGTTGAAGGCGCAGGGTGGTAAGGCGGCCGTGAATTCGGCTGACAACGTCCGCCACTTGGCTCCGGGAATGGCGCCGAATTCGGCTCCGGCGCTCCGCGATGGAGCCGACGGACCGTCGTTCATGGACTACCTGTCGAGGGAGGCCTGAGCGGTGGCAGAGGGCTCGCTGCGCAGTCGCCAACTGAAGGCGGAGCGCTGGAAGCAGCGGCAGGAAGCGGCGACGACGAACCGTCAGCGGGCCATCGTCCTGGTGGACATGGCCCGCGCCTACGCCGGCGACGATGACCCGCTGTGGGCCGACTTGGTCCGCCTGCTGCACGAGCGGCTGTCGTCGGTCCTGGGGTAACGCTCCGCGCTCATCATCCTCACCGCCCTCCGGGTCCGTCCGGGGGCCACAGGCGCGCGTCACGCGCGCGTAAGGCATCACCTCCCATCACGTCAAGTAGTCGTAGAGAGGAGGGGACATGGCCGACGAAGACGGCCCTGGGAGGGTCATTGACCTCCCACTGGTGCGCCTGGCCGATCCCCCGTCGCCGACCCCGCCGGACCCCGGCCACAGCACCCCGCAGGGCGCGGGATCCTTCCCGGTCCTTCCGTCCACACCGGACGCCGTACCGCCGTCGCATCTCTCCCTGCCCGATCCGGTAGTTCCGGGCGGGGAGGACGGCGACGGGGACGATTCGGAAGTGGATCACGCCGCGATGGTGCATTCCGTCGTCGATCCGTCGGATCGTCCGGTACGGAATGTGGCTGCCATGACGATGGTGATGGCCGCCGGTATTGCTGTGGCCGCTCTGCGGGGCGCCTTCCACATCGCCGAATACCTGAAGGCTCGCGCGGACCACCACAAGGCAATCGCCGCACAGGCGCGACCGGACGACCGAAAGGAAAACCGGCGGGCCCGGATACTGTCCGGCCCCGAATTCGGCCGGTCGGTGAGAGGGAACAGCGGGCGTCCGCCTGCGTTGCCGCGGGCCGCTGCCGCTCCGAGGGGAGCGGCGCCCGCATCCCGGGGCGTGCCGGCGGCCCTGCGGTCGTCCAGCACACCGGCCCGGCGGCCCGCGGACGCTCCCGCTGGCAGCCGTAAGGGCGTCGCGAGCCCTGCGGACCACCGCCGGGCCCGGGACGCCCGCAGGGACGCCCTCCGCAGCGCAGGGCACCGCCCGGACGCGCTCGCCCCGGCGCACCGTCGGGGGCCCGGCATCCGTGCAGCCGTCCGCGACCGCGCGGCCGACCGGATCCGCAACGGCCTCGCACACCGGGCCGATTCAGCGGGCCGGACTCCTGCGGGTTCGGGCGGCTCCCGGCCCGGCTCCGGCCGTCGCACGCTGCCACAGGCCATCGCGAAGGAGGCCCGGCGCAGGCTCAGGAAACGGCGCCGGAACCTGGATCCGCCGGTCATCAGCACCGCCAAGACGCCCACGGCGAAGACCGGAGCGGGCGCGGCGGTACCGGCCAAACGGGGGCCTGCGGCGGTCAGTTCGGCCAAGCGGCCCGGCAAGCCGGGAGCGGGCGGCGCGTCGTCTGTCCGTACGCCGGGCGGAGCTCCTGGCTCGCGTCCCTGGCGGGGCCGCGGCGCCCCCACGACCGGCCCGACGGCCACCGGCTCCAAGCGCCGGCGCAAGCGCAGGGGAGGCCGCAAGCGGCCCGGAACCCGGACCAGGACGCGGCGCACGAGGACCCGGCGCCCGCGGCAGCAGCCGACCGCGGGCCCTTCCGGCGCACCCCGCTCGGGTGGCGAGTGGCTGAAGCCGCCGCCGGGGTGGGTCGTGGACTACACGGTCACTGTCGAGCGGGCCGACCGGCCGACGCCGGGGCGCACTCCGGCCGCAGTGACGACCGGCCAGCGGGCACTTCCAGCGGCGCCCACCCCCTACACCCGGCGGCCCGGCACCACGGCGCCGGCACCGCGTCCAGCACCGACGGGAGGTCTCATGACCGCACCGGTCAAGCGCACGCAGTACACCGACAGTGACCTGACGGTCTATGACGTCATCGAATCCGACGCCGACATGGCACAGGAGATCCTGGCCGGCGCCGACCACGCGCGTCTCGCCGCCGAGAAGTGCGAAGCGATGTCGGACCGCCTGGAAGCCCTCTACTCCAAGATCCTGGACCTGAAGGTTCCCGGCCTCCTGGCGGGCATGGTCGTACGGCTCATAGAGAAGGCCGAGACGGTCAAGAACCGCGCCGAGGCCGTCGCCGAGACCCTGCCGCGCGCCTCCGAAGCCATCGCCGCCGCGGGGCAGAAGGCGGCGGCCGAGGACAAGCACGTGGCCGACGCCGTGAAGGACGCCGGGCACGTCGCCCCCGCCGAGCGCGAATACCACGAGGAGTAGGGCCCATGTCCGAACTCGTCCCCCGCCCACGGGGCGTCCTGGCCACGACCACGGAATACATCGGCGAGGCCGTGCGTTACACCGTCCTACTGACCCAACTCGCCGCCGCAGGCGCCGCGTTGGGTCTCCTCTCGGAGGCCGTCCGATCGGCCTACCGATACGTGGAGGGATGCGCCGCCTCCGTCGACCGGCTCGCCGACAAAGCCGCCTCCCTGCATGTGGACGGTGACGTGGTGGCCGCTCACTACGACGCGGCCAGCGTCATGCGCTCGGTTCTGGAAGAGGCCGACGCGATGGCGGAAGCCGCCTCCGACCTGTCGGTGATGTTCCAGCAGACGGCCGACGCGCACCGCGCCGACTACGGCCCGGTGGCCGACGCCATGAACTCCAAGGACGGCCAGGTGGCCGACCGCGAGTACTACAGCAACCGCTAGATCAACCAGCGCGCACGAGGACGGCCCGGAAGCAATCGGGCCGTCCTCCGCTTGTTTCCCTCCCGCGGAAGGACCGCCATGCTGCCCCTGCGCACGTACATCGCCGTCGCCCGCAACTACACGGGCCGCGCCGCCACCCTGGCCGGATCGGCGGCCCTGACCTGCGGCCTGTTCACCGACGACTTTGCCGCACCGACCGCGCTCGCCACCATCGCGGCGACCGGCGCCGGTCTGCTCTTCGCCACCGCCTTCAGCCTCGCCCACCGGTTCGTGACGATCACGGCGCGAACCCTGTACGTGACTCCCGGCGCCGGTCTGCTGGCCATCCTCGCGGCCGAACGCATCGTTCCCGGCACCCATTGGGCCGAGGCCCTGGCGGTGGCCGCGTGGACGGCCGGCGTGTGGTTCACCCGGCCCGCGCGCCTGGCCCGCTCCCTGCTCGGCAGGGAACCCGCCCCGGCCGTCGCGGCGACGGCGCCCGCCGTGGTCGTCGAGGCGCACCCGTTGTCGCGGTGGTGGGCCGAGCGCGTCGGCGTCGAGGGCGGCATCGCCCCCGGAAC
Organism: Streptomyces sp. NPDC047081; assembly: GCF_040643775.1. NCBI lineage: Bacteria > Bacillati > Actinomycetota > Actinomycetes > Kitasatosporales > Streptomycetaceae > Streptomyces > Streptomyces sp. NPDC047081. The sequence continues at coordinate 209,695 of NZ_JBEYUY010000006.1, forward strand.
TCGCCTGATCGACCCCAAGCAGACCGGCCCCGACTCGCTGCAAGCGGTCATCGCCGCTCCGGAGGGTCAGCCGGTACCGCCGATCTCGCTCGCGCACCTGTCCGCTCTCATGGACGTCCCCGAAGAGCTGATCTCCATCACGACCGTGCCGGGCCGCGGGGCGGGTCTCAAGCGGCTCACCGTCGGCCAGGCGCCGACATCCAGCGACCCGCATGCGGCATGGGCCGAACACATCGCCGCTCAGGTGCTGCCCGGCACGGAGTTGCTCAAGGTCACCGCGATAGACGTGGACAAGGAACTGACCTGATGGGCCAGTTGTACGAGATCGAAATCGCCACTCCCTACGGCGGGTTGGGCCGCTACGACCACATGGCATTGTGCGCGGCCCTACGGGTGGACGACCCCGCGCGGGTCGTCGTCGAGCAGGACGGCATGAGTCGCGCCCTGGTCACCGTCTACCCCTCCAACCCGCTCGCCGCCACGCCCGCGCCGACCGACCACGACCTCACGATGGACCGCAAGGGCCGGATCATCATCGGCCGGTACCACAACGGCCGCCCGGTCCACCTGCGGCTGTACGACATCCTCACAGGCAGCGCCCAGCGCATCGCCCTGTTCGGCACGACCGGCGCCGGCAAGAGCCGAAGCCTTCAGCTCATCCTCGCGGCGCTGAAGCGCAACGGCGCCGTCACGTGGCTCGCCGACCTCAAGTCCGGTCAGTCCGTGCCGGAGGCCAAGGGGCAAGTCGACTGGCACGCCACCACGCAGGACGAGGCCATCCACATGCTCCGGGCGGCCGTCGCGGTCGCCGAAGAGCGGATGCGCCGCTATGCCGCCCTGGGACGCACTGCGTTCCTCAAGGACGACCCCGACCCGCTGCTGTTCGTCTGGATCGACGAAGCGAACCGCTTGCTGGAGAAGGGCGCCCCGTACCGCGAAGAAGCCACCGCCCTGGTCAAGGAGTTGGGGCGTACGGGCCGCTCGGTCGGCGTCGGCGTCGGCCTGGCCGCGCAAGCCTCCCACCTGGAAGAGATGGGCGGCAGCGACACCCTGCGCGGCATGCTCAAGGAAGGCGAAGTGATCCTGCTGCGCTGGTCGTCGGGCATGATGCGGCAACTCGTCTCCGACGGCCTGCTGCCGACCGGCGAACAGCTTCAGCCGATCCCGAAGTACCTCGGAGTGCGCACCCTGCGCTCGCGGCTGGACGCGGACGCCGATGACGACCGCCCCGGCACGCAGGGCATGGCCTACCACCTCACGGGCGAACACCCCACGGCCATGCTGCGTTTCTCCCGCGTCGGCTCCATCGCCCCCACCCCGGGCCTGGACCCGGAGATCGTGGAGCTGTACGGCGACGGCCCCGTACCCGCCCTGGAAGCGGCTTCCGTGGATCCGGCCGGCGAGCAGTACGCCGTACGCGGCACGGGCGTCATCCTGCCGCTCTACGACGACGAGAACGGCGACGGGACGTCGACACCGACGCCCTCCGGGGCCACCGCACCGGGCCACGCGCTGCGCCTGCCCGACCGGATCGTCAGCGCGCTGCGAAACGGCCCGCTGGACACATACGGCGTGCTGGAAGCCGTAAAGACCGACGGCGGTAAGGCCGTCAAGCCCGGATCCGTCCGCAACGCGCTCGGAGACCTGAAGGCAGACGGCCGGATCACCTCCGTCGGCGGCATGCACACGCTCGCCGACTAATCGGGGGTCGCGTTCGTCGCACCGCAGTTCCAGCAGTCCCACTCCGCCGGCACTTCAACGAGATCGCAGCAGTCGCAGCCGTCGCCGTGGACGACGTTCTCTTCGCCGCAGTGCCAGCAGTCGAAGTGCAGGTGCGCCACCGGTTCCCCCTTCCGACCAGTCATCCACTAAACCACCGCTGACCAGCGGCAGGCAGCCCCAACAGCCCTTTCCCGCCAAGCCAGATGGGAGTGCGTCATGCATCCGACGGACCCGCCCGGGATCCTCGCCCCGCACATACCCGCCGACGCCTACCGCCGCGCCGAAGCCACCGGAACGCCGGTCGTCATCGTCGTCCACAGCACGGAGCGCACGGCCGTCCCGTGGGTGCGACTCCTTGTCCCGTTCGCCATCGCAGGCGCCGCCGCGCTCGGCGCGTGGGGCGTGGTGGCCGCGCTCTGCTGGCTCATGGACGTGGCCTCACACACCGCGACCGTCATCGCCGGCGCCGCCGGACCCGTCGGCGCCGGCGGGATCACCCTCAAGCTCGCCCGCTCCAAGTAGCCCCAAGGAGACCTGTGTTCGAGATCCGCGTGATCTGCGAGCCGGACGACGTCGACCGCATCGGCCAGACCGTGGCCGCCGCGTTCGATACCGGCCCGGCCCGCCAGTACCCCACCCGCGACGACAGGCGCATCCGCCTGTACTTCACCGCCGCTCACCGATCCACCAACCCCGAAAGCGAGTGATCACCATGTCGTTCGGAGAGACCCCGATCACCATCATCGGCAACCTCACCGCCGACCCCGAGGTCAAGGTGACCGAGTCCGGCCAGGCCCTGGCCCGCTTCACCGTCGCGTCCACCCCGCGCATGTTCGACCGCGAGTCGAACCAGTGGAAGGACGGCTCATCCACGTTCTTCCGCTGCGCCGCCTGGCGCGCGCTCGCCGAGCACGTCGCCGACTCGCTGACGAAGGGCTCGCGCGTGGTGCTGTCCGGACGGATCCGGCAGCACGACTGGAAGACCCCGGAGGGCGACAACCGCTCGATGCTCGCCGTCGAGGTCGACGAGATCGGCGCCTCCCTGCGCTTCACCACGGTCACGATCAACGGCAAGCGCGACAACGGCGGTGCTTCCTCGGATGACCCGTGGTCGACCGACAGCAACGCACCCAAGCCGCCCTTCTAGACCCGCCCGGGGCGACCGCCCGATCTCGCCAAAGACACGCGGTCGCCCCGGCCAACCAGTCCACAACAGACCCGTTGGAGGCACATCCCGCATGCCCTCACATCCCGCCGTGCCGTCGGAGGGCGGCAACATCAGCCTGTGCACCGGCTCCGCCGCGCTGGATCTGGCCGTGGAAGCCGTTACCGGCCTGCCCACGGTCCTGGTCGGCGAGAAGGACCCGGCCGCCTCCCGGCTCCTGGCCGCCCGTCTGCCGCTCGCCCGCAACATCGGGGACATCACCGCCGTCGACTGGGTGGACCTGTTGTCCGCCTCGCCACGTCCGACGTCGCTGACCGCCGGCTTCCCTTGCCAGGACATCTCCAACGCCGGACCTCGGGGAGGAATCGCCGGTGACCGCTCCGGACTCTGGAAAACCATCGCCCAAGCCATTCGCGTACTTCGACCCCGACTCGTCTTCCTGGAAAACGTCGCCGCCCTCCGAAGCCGGGGACTCGATGTCGTCGCCGCCGACCTGGCCGCGATCGGGTACGACGCGCGGTGGATGTGCCTACGCGCTGGAGATCCCGAGGTCGGAGCCTGCCACCGCCGCGACCGCTGGTTCGCCGTCGCGTATCCCGCTGCTGAAGACCCCCACCTCACAGCTCGGCCGCAACGGCGGACCCCAGCACCCGGACAAGCGCAAGGCGGGCGGGCACGGGCCCACGCTGGAGGACGAAGTGGTCTTCTTGCTGCCCCCGACCGAGCGTTGAGGCTGCTGCCGACCCCGGCCGCCGCCGACGGCACTGGAGGCCCCGGCACCTCCCCCAAACGCCAGGGCGGCATGAACCTGCGCACCGCCGTCACCCTGCTGCCCACCCCCGCCGCCCGCGACTGGAAGTCCGGCGCCTCCAACCTCATCGGCACCAACTCCCGCCCGCTGAACGAGGTGGTCGTCAACCTCCTGCCCACCCCCAAGGCCTCGGACGGGCCGCACGGCGGACCCAACCAGCGCGACAGCGCCGGCAACTACTACCTGCCCGGCCAGGCCGTGCGCCTGGATGGGCGGTGGGTGGCCACCAACGGCACCGACTACGGACCCGCCATCCGGCGTTGGGAGACCGTCCTCGGGCGCCAGGCGCCGGAACCGACCGAGGCGGGCACCAGGGGCAACCGGCGGCTATCCCCGGCATTCGTGGAATGGATGATGGGCGCCGATCCCGGCTGGGTCACCTCGCCGGAGCTGGGCCTGTCCCGCTCCGATCAGCTCAAGATCCTCGGCAACGGCGTCGTCATCCACCAGGCCATCCACGCTTACCGCGCCCTGCTCGCCGCCGACGCGCCCCACGTCGCGGACCCGGTCCCGGCTCAACTCGCCCTGGACATCGCCTGAAAACGCCCGGGGCGACCGCCCGATCTCGCCAAAGACACGCGGTCGCCCCGGCCAACCAGTCCACAACAGACCTGTTGGAGGCATCCAGCATGACCCATCACCCCGGCATGCGGCGAGCACACATGCTCGCCGCCGCCCTGGAAGCCGCCGCACGCGGCTGGCGCATCCACCCGCTCCGCCCCGGCGGCAAAGGCTCAGCCCTCCATGGGGAACGCGCCTGCCCCCGCACCGGCGAGTGCGCCGCCGGCCACGTGAAGTGGGAACAGCGCGCCACCACCGACCCTGACCGCATCCGCGCCGCGTGGATGGCGGGCGCGTTCAACGTCGGCATCGCCCCGGGCCCCTCCGGCCTGGTCGTCATCGACCTGGACGTGCCCAAAGCAGAGAAGGGAAAGGGCAGTTCGGACGCGCCTGACGGCGCGACGTCCTTTGCGGCGCTCTGTGAGCGCGCCGGAGTGCCGTGGCCGACGACCTACACGGTGCGGACGCCCTCCGGCGGCATGCACCTGTACTTCGCCACCCCGTCCGACGTCCGCCTGCACAGCACTGCCCGCACCGTGGCCACCAACGTGGACACCCGCGCGTGGGGCGGCAACGTCGTCGCCGCGGGCAGCAGCACTCCGCAGGGCGCCTACACGGTGACCGGCGACGTACCGGCGGCCGTTGTGCCCGCCTGGCTGCTGCACCACCTCCTGACCCCGACCGCACCCACCGCGACAGCCGCCCCGCTCCTCATCCCGGGCCAGGCCACCCGCCGCGCCACGGCGGCCCTGGAACGCGAGACGGCCGCCGTCCGCGGCACTTCGGAGGGCGGCCGGAACAACCGGCTCTTGGCGGGCGCCCGCTCGTTGGGACGGTTCGTCGCTTGGGGCGAGATCACCCGGGACGCGGTCGAGGAGGCTTTTCAGGCGGCCGGCGAGACGGCCGGACTGCCATCGGCCGAGTGCCGGGCCACCATCCGCAGCGCCCTGGACTGGTCCCTGCGCACCGCCCGCCCACGGGAGGCCGTATGAGCCCCCAGCGGGGGCCTGAAAAGCCTCCCTACCCCAAGTCGGGGCGTCCGCGCCTGTCTCCGGCTGCCCCGGACGGCGGCCGTGGCACGAAGAGCGACGGCCGACAGGCCGTCCTTTCAGCCCTTCCCCCCGGCCAGAACTCCAGCGGCCCGCCTGCCAGTGACGGCCGCTACTTCGTGGCCTGGCTGCACATCTGCGCACCCTACGGCGCCACCCCGACGGCCACGTCGACGTGCCTTTGCGGCCGCGACCGCAGCGCCGTCGGCCACCGCAAGGTGTTGGCCCTGATCGCTGACCACCAAGCCCACCGCGGTGAATGCCCGCTCCGCACCACCCAGGAAAGGAGGAACGCCGCATGACCAGCACCACCACGCCTCCGCCGCCCATCGACGGCGCGGCTCTGCTCGATGAGGTCGAAGCGTTCCACCGCCGCTTCAACGTCTTCCCCACCGAAGCCGCGTACGTCGCCGTAGCCCTCTGGGATGCCCACGCGCACCTGATCGACGCGTTTGACGGCACCGCCCGCCTCGCGTTCCTCTCCCCCGAACCCGGATCCGGCAAATCCCGAGCGCTGGAGATCGTGGAGACGCTCACCCCGAACGCCGCAATGACGGTCAACGCCTCCGCCAACGCGCTGTTCCGGCTGGTGGACGCCACAGAGGGCACGCCCACCCTGCTCTTCGACGAGATCGACACCGTCTTCGGCCCCAAGGCCGGCGACAACGAACCGGTACGCGGATTCCTGAACTCTGGCTACCGGCGCGGCGGGCAGGCACTCCGCTGCGTCGGCGACGGCGCCAACCAGACCGCGGGATGGTTCTCGTCCTTCTGCGCCGTGGCCATGGCCGGACTCGGTTCCCTGCCCGACACGATCCTGACCCGCTCGGTCATCATCCGCATGCGCAAGCGTGCCCCCAACGAGAAGGTCGAGGGATACCGGCGCCGCACCCACGAGAAGCAGGGCCACGCGCTACGAGACCGGCTCGCCGAGTGGGCCGACACTGTCCGCGAATCCGTCGCCGAGGCGTGGCCGGAGATGCCGGATGGAGTCTCCGACCGCCCGGCGGACGTATGGGAACCTCTCCTGGCCGTCGCCGATGCGGCAGGCGGGCACTGGCCCGAACGGGCCCGCGCCGCCTGCCTCGAACTGGTCCACGCCACGCGAGGAGGCGAAGAAGCCTCACTCGGGATCCGGCTCCTGACCGACCTGCGCGACAAGGTGTTCTGCGGTGCGGACCGCATGCCGACCGCGGTCATCCTGGAATGCCTGCTGAACATGGACGACGCGCCCTGGGGCGATCTGGACGACAAGCCCATCAGCTCGCGCACGCTGGCCAAGCTGTTGGGCCAGTACGTCACTTCGGCGAACAAACCGATCAAGCCCCGTGGCATCCGTACGACGTCCGGCACCTTCCCCAAGGGCTACTACGCCGAAGACCTGCACGACGCATGGGAGCGGTACTGCCCGCCTCCCCCCGGAGAGTCCGCCACATCCGCCACGGCCGCCACACCGCAGGTCAACGGCGGTGAGAGCGTGGCGGATCCGCCTTCCGACATCCGCCACACGCTCTCGGAAGCCGACACGCGCCGATTGAAGAGCGTGGGCTGACCAGCACAGATGTCCAGTGCCGCCGCGCGACCGTGCGGCGGCACCCATCCGCCACATCACCGCCCACCGCCACGATTACAAGCCGCTGACGTGCGGTGTGGCGGTGTGGCGGACGTGGCGGATCCACAGAAGGGGCCGCAGACGGCCCCTGGAGGGGCGGCGCGGCCCCTCCGCTGTCTGCTCCTCCTTCTGTCTTAGGAGATCTCGACATGGCCAGCCCTTCCCGTCGCCGGCGCGCGCCCAAGGACGAACTCCTGCCGCTGAGTGACGTACTGGAAGAGATCGGCATCACCCGCGCCACCTGGTACCGGTGGCGCAACCGTGGCTTCGGGCCGGAGGCGCAGCGCACGCCGTCCGGCCGCATCTGTGTGCGCCGAAGTGCCCTGGACGCCTTCAAGGACGAATTGGAAGCCGCGTGACCGAGTGGACCTACGACGTCAAGATCTGGACCATCCGCAAGCGTGAAGGCCGGCGGAAGCCCTATCAACTCCGTTGGAAGGTGGGCTTCCGTCCGCATTCGGAGTCGTACCAGACATCGGGCCTGGCAGACAGCCGCCGAGCCCAGCTGATCACAGCCCAGCGCGCGGGCGAGCCGTTCGACGTGGACAGCGGTCTACCGAAGTCCATGGTTGACAAGGACCGGGACATCTCGTGGTACGAGCACGCCCGGAACTACATCGAGATGAAGTGGGGTGACTCGCCCGGCAATACGCGGCGAACGCTGGCTGAGGCCATGGCAACGGTGACGCCCGCGTTCGTGAAAGACACCAACGGGATGCCGGACACGAGAGCCGTCCGACGCGCTCTCTACAGCTGGGCGTTCAACAAGAACCGGTGGGATGAGGAGATCCCCGCCGACGTGGTCAAGACGCTGGATTGGTTCAAGCGCAAGTCGCTCCCCATGTCCGCGCTCTCCGACCGCCTTGTCGTACGCGCTGCTCTGAGCGCCCTCTCGAAGAAGCTGGACGGCACGACCGCAGCAGCGGGGACGATCAGCCGAAAGCGTGCGATCTTCTACAACTCCCTTGAATTCGCGGTCGACGCCGAACTGATCAGCGACAACCCGTTGGACCGGATCAAATGGACGGCACCCGAGCAAGTCGTAGAGGAAGTGGACCCGGAGTGCGTGCCGAACCCCGCCCAAGCGGCCAGGCTCTTGGCCGCTGTGCACGATCAGAGCAAGCGTGGCCGCCGACTCGTGGCGTTCTTCGGCTGCATGTACTACGCGGCTGCACGGCCGGCTGAAGTTATCGGGTTGCGAGTCGGGGACTGCGACCTGCCCCGCCGCGGGTGGGGCCTGCTCCGGCTCCGTGAGACCCGCCCACGCTCCGGCACTGCCTGGACGGACAGCGGGGAGGCACACGAGAAGAGAGGGCTGAAGCATCGCCCACGCAAGGCAGTGCGCCGCGTGCCGATCCCCCCAGAGCTGGTCGCGCTGCTCCGATGGCACCTCACCGCGTACGGTGCGGCGACCGACGGGCGGGTCTTCCAGACGATGCGCGGCGGGCTGATCCAAGACACCGGGTACGGCGAAGTCTGGGCTGAAGCTCGCTCGCGGGCTCTCACCCCGGCGGAGTTCGAGTCGGTGTTGGCCAAGCGGCCGTATGACCTTCGCCACGCGGCGGTGTCCACCTGGCTCAGTTCGGGAGTCGAACCTCAGCTCGTGGCTGAGCGCGCCGGCCACAGCGTGGCCGTCCTGTTCCGGGTCTACGCCAAGTTCCTCAGCGACGGAGACGAGGCCGCGAACGCCAAAATCTCGGCTCGTCTCGGACAGCAGAGCTGACGGGCCAAGATCTGGTCCACGTCTGGTCCACACAGTTCGAGATGAGGCGTTCGAACGCGAGACAGCACGAGACAGTGCCTTGACCGTCAAGGCGCACGACAAAGGCCCCCCGACCTGCTTAAACAGCAGGTCGGGGGGCCTTTGTTTTCCGTGTGGCGGCGCCAGGATTCGAACCTGGGAAGGCTGAGCCGGCAGATTTACAGTCTGCTCCCTTTGGCCGCTCGGGCACACCGCCGGGGTTTGCTGCCGTTCGAACCGCTTTCCGGCGGTGCTCCGTGGCAACGACGTAAACAATACCCGATGCCGAGGGGTGCTTCGCCACCCGATTGATCTGCGCTCGGGGGACCACGGGTGGCTAGGCTTGTCCGGATGCGGCCCGGGTTCCACGCCGGGCTCGGCGGCCACCCCCACGCCCGCCGATACGCACCCCACACGCACCCCGATACAAGGAGCCACAGGACATGGCCGACTCCAGTTTCGACATCGTCTCGAAGGTCGAGCGGCAGGAGGTCGACAACGCCCTCAACCAGGCCGCCAAGGAGATCTCGCAGCGCTACGACTTCAAGGGCGTGGGTGCCTCGATCTCGTGGTCCGGTGACAAGATCCTGATGGAGGCGAACTCCGAGGACCGCGTCAAGGCCGTCCTCGACGTCTTCCAGTCCAAGCTGATCAAGCGTGGGATCTCGCTGAAGGCGCTCGACGCCGGTGAGCCGCAGCTGTCCGGCAAGGAGTACAAGATCTTCGCTTCGATCGAGGAGGGCATCTCCCAGGAGAACGCGAAGAAGGTGGCGAAGATCATCCGTGACGAGGGGCCGAAGGGGATCAAGGCTCAGGTGCAGGGTGACGAGCTGCGAGTCAGCTCGAAGAGCCGGGACGACCTGCAGGCCGTGATCGCCCTCCTGAAGGGCAAGGACTTCGACTTCGCGCTGCAGTTCGTGAACTACCGGTAGGACGCCTGCCGACGGGCAGCACGGTCGTACGAGAAAGGGTGGGCACCCGTCGGTGCCCACCCTTCTCGCCTGCTGGCTGCGGTCCGGGGGTGTGCTCTGCCGTGCTCAGTTGCGCGAGTTGCCGAACAGGATGCGGTAGGCGACCAGGAGGACGAGCGAGCCGCCGATCGCCGCGGCCCACGTCGCTCCGTCGTAGAAGTTGTTGGTGATCGGATGGTCCAGCCAGCGGGCCGAGATCCAGCCGCCGATGAACGCGCCCGCGATACCGATGAGCGTCGTGCCGATGAAACCGCCCGGGTCGCGCCCGGGCAGCAGGAACTTGGCGATGGCCCCGGCCAACAGCCCCAGGATGATCCAGCTGATGATCGTCATGCCGTGAACCTGCCCTCCTACGCTGTGCTTGCACTGTCCGAACGGTGAGATTTCGGTGCGGACAGGCTGTGCGTCGCGCGACGTTCGCCCGTGTTGCGCAGCGCGTGCCGTCCGGCCCGCAGTGCCTGTGTTGCTCGTACGGCCGGTGCGTCGCGCGCTTGTCGTGCTCTGTTGATGGACAGGACGTCACGATGGCACTCCTCGGTTGCAGCGATCAGTAGGGTGCGGGCCATGACACAGCCCGGTTCCGCCTCCGAACTGCGCCGCACCCTGGGGATCGGGGACGCCGTGGTCATCGGGCTCGGCTCGATGATCGGGGCCGGGATCTTCGCCGCCCTGGGGCCCGCGGCGCGCGCGGCCGGCTCCGGGCTGCTGCTCGGCCTCGCGGTCGCCGCCGTGGTCGCGTACTGCAACGCCACGTCGTCGGCCCGGCTGGCCGCGCTGTATCCGGCCTCCGGCGGCACGTATGTGTACGGGCGCGAACGGCTCGGGGCGTTCTGGGGGTATCTCGCGGGCTGGTCGTTCGTGGTCGGGAAGACGGCCTCCTGTGCGGCGATGGCGCTCACCGTGGGCGCGTACGTCTGGCCGGGGCAGGCGCACGCCGTGGCGGTCGCGGCCGTGGTGGCGCTGACCGCGGTGAACTACGGCGGAATCCAGAAGTCCGCCTGGCTGACGCGGGCGATCGTGGCGGTGGTCCTGGCTGTCCTCGCTTCCGTGGTGGTCGTGTGTCTGGGGTCCGGGTCGTCCGACGCCGGGCGCCTGGACGTCGGGACCTCGGGCGGTGTGGGCGGGGTGCTTCAGGCGGCCGGCCTGCTGTTCTTCGCCTTCGCCGGGTACGCCCGTATCGCGACCCTGGGCGAGGAGGTACGGGATCCGGCGCGCACCATCCCTCGCGCGATCCCCCTGGCTCTGGGCATCGCGTTGGCCGTGTACGTGTGTGTGGCGGTGGCCGTCCTTTCCGTGCTGGGGGCCGACGGTCTCGGGCGCGCGGGCGCTCCGCTGGCCGATGCGGTGCGGGCGGCCGGGGTGCCGGGGCTGGTGCCGGTGGTGCGGGTGGGTGCTGCCGTGGCCGCGCTGGGCTCGCTGCTCGCCCTGATCCTGGGCGTCTCGCGCACGACGCTGGCCATGGCCCGCGACCGGCATCTGCCCGGCGCGCTGTCGGCCGTGCATCCGCGTTTCCAGGTACCGCACCGGGCCGAACTGGCCGTGGGTGCGGTGGTCGCCGCCCTGGCCGCCACGGTGGACGTCCGGGGCGCGATCGGATTCTCCTCCTTCGGTGTGCTGGCGTACTACGCGGTGGCCAACGCCTCGGCCTGGACGCTGAGTTCGGCTCTGGTGGCGCGAGCACTGCCGGCGCTGGGGCTGGTCGGGTGCCTGGTGCTGGCGTTCTCGCTGCCGGGGGTCTCGGTTGTCGTGGGTGCGGGGGTGCTGGCGGTGGGTGTGGCGGCGTACGGCTTGCGGCGGTGGGTGGCTGGAAGGCGGCGGGCTTAGGGCGCCCGGGCGTGGGGCGCCGTAGGTCACGGGCCGACCTGGCAGTTGCTGGGCCGGTCCGGCCGTGCCCGGCTGCACGGGCGGTCGGCCACCACGCCGTACAACTGCCGCCGCCCGCACCGCTGTACAAGCCGTACGAGCCGTACGAGCCGTACGAGATGGACCGTGTCCGTCAGGACGCCTGGGCCCGTGCCGTGCGTATGCGGAAGTCGTCCCAGGGCGGCAGGTCCATGCCCTCGTTCGTCTCCTCGTACCAGCCCGTGCCGTCGACCCAGGTGTTCAGCCAGTCGGTCAGGCTCGGGGCGTCGATGTACCAGGCGTGGTCGGGCTCGCCCGCGTTCGGTTCGAAGAGCAGGACGGGGGCTTCCGGGGCGTGGCAGTCCACGCACGCGTACATCGCGCAGCCCCAGTGGGATATCGGCAGGACTCCCTCGGGCCAGGGCCAGTCGGGGTCCTGGAGGGCGTCGGCGCGGTTGGTGAGGTACTGGACGACTGCGGCGGGCTCGCCGGCGGGCGGGCTGTCCAGCAGGGGCAACAGGCCGTACTCCGGGCCGAATCCGCCGTCGCCTATCCGCAGGTACAGCTCGGCGAGCAGCGGGGACAGGGGGAATCCCAGGGCGGCCTCGGCGCGGGCCAGGGTGGCCGCGTCGACGGGCTCGGGGAGGGAAGTCCAGCCCCATGGGCGGGTGTTGCGTGCCTTGGCGGCCACCCGTGCCAGCAACTGCTCGTTCTCGGTCATGGGTTCATGATGCAAGCCGCCACTGACAATCGGGGCAGCCTGTGGACAACCACCTGTGGATAACCCTCGCTGGGGTGGTCAGCGCGTTGCGAACGGCTGGTCCGTCGGCACGATTTCGCGGCCGAGCGGCAGCAGCGAGACCGGGATCAGCTTGAAGTTGGCGATGCCGAACGGGATACCGATGATCGTGATGCACAGCACGATGCCGGTGACGATGTGCGCGAGGGCCAGCCACCAGCCGGCGAGGACAAGCCACAGGACGTTGCCGATGCAGGAGGGGGCGCCGGCGTCGCGGCGCTCGACCGTCGTGTATCCGAAGGGCCACAGGGCGTAGATGCCGATGCGGAACGCCGCGATGCCGAACGGGATACCGATGATCGTGATGCAGAGGATGACGCCTGCGGCGAGGTACCCGAGGAACAGCCAGAAGCCGCTCAGGATCAGCCAGATGACGTTCAGGATGGTTTTCACTGCGGGCGACCTGCCATCTTCTCGAGCCGGGCGATGCGTTCCGCCATCGGCGGGTGCGTCGAGAACATCTTGGAGAGTCCCTGGCCGGGACGGAAGGGGTTCGCGATCATCATGTGGCTCGCCGTCTCGATGCGCGGCTCGGGCGGCAACGGAAGCTGCTTGGTGCCCGCTTCGAGCTTGCGCAACGCGCTGGCGAGTGCGAGCGGGTCGCCCGTGAGCTGGGCGCCGGACGCGTCGGCCTCGTACTCTCTGGAGCGGCTGATGGCCAGTTGGATGAGAGTCGCCGCGAGCGGGCCCAGGATCATGATGAGCAGCATGCCCAGAATTCCGGGGCCGTCATCGTCGTCGGAGCGGCCGATCGGGATCAGCCAGGCGAAGTTGACCAGGAACATGATCACGGAGGCGAGCGCGCCGGCCACCGACGAGATGAGGATGTCACGGTTGTAGACGTGACTGAGCTCGTGGCCGATGACACCGCGCAGTTCGCGCTCGTCCAGGATGCGCAGGATGCCTTCCGTGCAGCACACGGCGGCGTTGCGCGGATTGCGGCCCGTGGCGAAGGCATTGGGGGCCTCCGTCGGGGAGATGTAGAGGCGGGGCATGGGCTGGCGGGCTTCGGTGGAGAGCTCGCGGACCATGCGATAGAGGGCCGGGGCCTCGAATTCGCTCACCGGGCGCGCGCGCATCGCGCGTAGCGCCAGTTTGTCGCTGTTCCAGTACGCGTACGCGTTCGTGCCCAGTGCGACGAGAACCGCTACGACGAGCCCCATGCGGCCGAAGAAGCTGCCGATGACGATGATGAGGGCGGACAGTCCTCCGAGGAGTACTGCGGTCCTTAGCCCGTTGTGCCGGCGGTGCACGGTACGCCCTCCAAATCGTGCAGCAGGGGAACCCTTTGCTTGCGATCTTGCTTGCTTTCTCCGGTGCCACCGGTGCCGTGGTGTCACGTCCAGTGGACCCTCCCGTACTGGTCAACGCCAGGCGAGGGTCACTAGTTCCCTTGTGCGTACGGCCACAGGGATGGGCCGGCCGGGTGACAGACCGGCGCGAACGCTCAGAAGAGGCCGGTGTCGGCGAAGCGCAGGACGAGCTGGGGTGCTCCGGAGAGAGCGATGCCGAGGACACCGGTGAGGGTGATCGCCGCCGTGAGAGGCGCCGGGTGGCGGTGCCGGACGGCGTCGCCCTCGGGGGCGCGGAAGAGCAGAGCGGTCCACTGGAGGTAGTAGAAGAGCGCGATCACGACATTGACGGCCATGACCACGGCCAGCCAGCCGAGGCCCGCGTCGACGGCCGCCGAGAAGACGGTGACCTTGGCGAACAGGCCGATGATGCCCGGTGGCAGTCCGGCCAGGCAGAGCAGGAAGAAGGCCATCAGGAGAGCTGCGAGCGGGTTCGTCGCGTACAGGCCTCGGTAGTCGGTGATGCGGTTCGCGGCCTTCGTACGGCCCACCAGTGCGACCACCGCGAACGCGCCGAGGTTCACGGCGCCGTACATGAGGGCGTAAGCGACCGTGGAGCCGACGGAGTGCTCGGCGTCGTCGGAGTAGGCGGCCGCGGCGATCGGTACGAGGAGGTAGCCTGCCTGGCCCACGGAGGACCAGGCGAGCAGGCGGACCGCGCTGTACGCGCGCGTGGCCTGCTGGCGCAGGGCGCCGACGTTGCCGACCGTCATGGTGAGCGCGGCCAGCGCCGCCAGTGCGGGGCCCCAGACGTCGGCGTACGAGGGGAAGGCGACGACCGTGACGAGGATCAGGCCGGAGAATCCGACCGCCTTGCCGACGACCGACAAGTAGGCGGCGATCGGGAGGGGCGCGCCCACGTAGGTGTCGGGCACCCAGAAGTGGAAGGGCACAGCGGCCGTCTTGAAGGCGAAGCCGACGAGGGTGAGGACGACACCGGTCTGGGCGAGGGTGTGCAGTTGTCCGTCGACGTGCTGGATGCGGTCGGCGACCTGGGTGAGGTAGAGCGTGCCGGTGGAGGCGTACACGAAGCTGATGCCCATGAGGCTGACGGCGGTCGCGGTGACCGACGACAGGAAGAACTTCAGGGCGGCTTCGGAGGACTTCCTGTCGCCGTACCGGAGGCCGACGAGGGCGAAGGCGGGCAGGGAGGCGACCTCCAGGGCGACGATCAGGGTCGCGAGGTCGCGGGAGGCGGGCAGGAGGGCCGCGCCGGCCGCGGAGGAGAGCAGGAGGAACCAGTACTCCCCCTCGGGGAGTTGTCTGCTCTCGTCCTTGAGGGCCGTCACCGACAAGAGGGCGGCGAGGAGGGCGCCGCCGAGGACCAGGAACTGGATGACCAGGGTGAAGCGGTCCGCGGTGTAGCTGCACGCGTGCGTGCTCACGCAGAAGGTGCTGCGGTCGCCGTCCAGCAATGGCAGGAGCAGCAACGCCGCGGCGGCCAGGCCGGCCACGGAGAACCAGCCGAGGAGGGGCTTGCGCGGCTCCGGTACGAACAGGTCGGCGACGAGGACGACGAGCCCCACGACCGCGGCGAGGGTGGGCGGCGCGATGGCGAGCCAGTCGACGGACTGGACGAGGTACAGGGCCGGCGCCTGGGCGAGGGAGCTCATCGGGTGCCTCCTGCGAGGAGCTGCTGCACGGCCGGGTCGGTCAGGCCGAGGAGGGCCTTGGGCCACAGCCCGGCGACGACGGTGAGGGCGACGAGCGGTGTCCAGGCCGCGAACTCGTACGTGTGCACGTCGGCGAGCTGCGGCGCCTCCTGCGGTACGGCGCCCATGCAGACGCGGCGGACCACGACGAGCATGTACGCGGCGGTGAGGAGGGTGCCGAAGGCCGCGATCGCCATGAAGGTGAGGAAGGCTGGGCGGCTGAGGTCGGCGGCCGGTTTGAACGCGCCGAACAGCGCAAGCATCTCGCCCCAGAACCCGGCCAGGCCCGGCAGGCCCAGCGAGGCGACCGCGCCGAAGGCGAGGAGGCCGCCGAGGCGGGGGGCCTTGCCGTAGAGGGCGGCGCCGGTCTCCTCGGCCAGGGTATCCAGGTCGGTCGTGCCCGTGCGGTCCTTGAGCGCGCCGACCAGGAAGAACAGGAGGCCGGTGATGAGGCCGTGGGCGATGTTGGCGAACAGGGCGCCGTTCACGCCGGTCGGGGTCATCGTGGCGATGCCGAGCAGGACGAAGCCCATGTGGCCGACGGAGGAGTACGCGATGAGGCGCTTGAGGTCGCCCTTCGCGCCCTGCTTGGCGAGGGCCAGGCAGGCGAGGGATCCGTAGATGATCCCGACGACGGCGAAGGCGGCGAGGTACGGCGCGAAGGTGTGGAAGCCGTCCGGTGCGATGGGCAGGAGGATCCGGACGAATCCGTACGTACCCATCTTGAGCAGGACGCCGGCCAGCAGGACCGAGCCGACCGTCGGCGCGGCGGTGTGGGCGTCCGGCAGCCAGCTGTGCAGGGGCCACATCGGCGTCTTGACCGCGAGCCCGATCCCGATCGCCAGAACGGCGATGACCTGCACGGATGTGGTGAGCGACCGGCCGTTGTCAGTGGCGAGTGCCACCATGTCGAATGTGCCCGCCTTGATTCCGATCAGGAGCAGGCCGAGCAGCATGACGACCGAACCGAGCAGCGTGTAGAGGATGAACCGCCAGGCGGCCTGGGTCCTGCCCTCGCCGCCCCAGCGGGCGATGAGGAAGTACATCGGGATGAGGACCATCTCGAACGCGAGGAAGAACAGCAGCAGATCGAGGACGGCGAAGCTCGCGAGCGTGCCGGACTCGAGGACCAGCAGCAGTGCGACGAAGGCCTTCGGGGTCGGGCCCGCAGGCATCTTGAAGTACGTGTAGAGCGCGCAGAGGAAGGTCAGCAGCGCGGTCAGGACGACGAGGGGGAGGGAAATGCCGTCGATGCCGAGGTGGATGCGCACGTCGAGTGCGGGGATCCAGCTGATGTCGGTCGTGGCCTGCATCCTCGACGGATGGTCGTGGTCGAAGCCGAGCGCCAGGACGATCGCGGCGATGAGAACCGCGCCGGTCACGGTCACACCGTGCCGCAGCACGGCCTGCTCGGGCGACTTCCCCTTCAGCCCGGGCGGGGCGGGCAGGAGAGCGGCGGCGGCGCCGAGGAGCGGGCCGACGACGACGAACGCAAGAAGGAACTGCATCACGGACTCGCTGATATCGATCACGCCTGCTCACGCTCCCGTGGCGACGAGGAGGGCGGCGACCGCCAGGACGACGGTGCCGGCGAGCAGCGCGCTCACATAGGTCTGCACATTGCCGGTCTGGGCGCGCCGTACGGCGGCCCCGAGCAGGCGGGGCAAGGCGCCCGCGCCGCGCACGTAGGTCTCGACGACCTCGCGGTCGAGGAAGCGGACGAGGCTCGCTCCGGCCTGGACCGGGCGGACGAACAGGGCCGCGTACACGGCGTCGAGGTGGAAGCCGACGGCCGCGTGCCGGTGCAGCGGGCCGAGCAGCAGCCGCCCGGGATCGGCCGGGTCGGGCGCGTAGGCCACGTCGCCGTACACGGGCGCGTGGCTGGCGATCGCCTCGGCCTCGACCAGTCCGGCGTCGCCTTCGGGGTGGGCGGCGACCGCACCCAGCGGGGCGCGGGCCGCGAGGGCCGAGGTGTGCCGCCAGGCCGCGTAGGTGACGAGGCCGCCGACCAGCGCGACGCCCGTGCCGAGCACGGAGGTCGTGAGCGTCGGGGTGAGGTCGTGGCCGTCGAACCAGTCGGGCAGCGAGCGGTAGGCGAACCCGCCGAGCGCGAGCGACGGCAGGGCGAGCACCCACAGCACCACGGTCATGGTCAGCGGCTGGCGACCGTGGTCGGGGGCCTCGGCGCCCCGGCCCTGGAAGGCCAGCAGCCACAGGCGCGTCGCGTACGCGGCGGTGAGCACGGCGGTGAGCAGGCCGGCGACGAGGGTGATCCAGCCCGCGGCGCCGGGGGCGTTCTCGGTGTGACCGGTGGCCACGTGTTCGGCGGCGCCGAGGACGGACTCCTTGGAGAAGAAGCCGCTGAAGGGCGGGATCGCGGCGAGCGCGAGAAGTGCCACGGTCATCGTCCAGTACGCGTCCGGGATGCGGTCGCGCAGGCCCCGCATGCGGGACATGGCGGCCAGCGAGTTGGTGCCGGCGGCGTGGATGACCACGCCGGCCGCGAGGAAGAGCAGCGCCTTGAAGGCGCCGTGGGACAGGAGGTGGAAGACGGCGGCTGAGCGGTCGCCGACGGCGAGGGCGCCGGTCATGTAGCCGAGCTGGCCGATCGTCGAGTAGGCGAGGACGCGCTTGATGTCGTCCTGGGCGAGTGCGGCGAGACCGGAGCCGAGCATCGTGACGGCGGCCATCACGGCGAGGACCACCATCGCGGCCTGGGAGGCCTCGAAGACCGGGAGGAGACGGGCGATGAAGTAGACACCGGCGGCGACCATGGTCGCCGCGTGGATGAGCGCGGAGACGGGGGTCGGGCCCGCCATCGCGTCGGGCAGCCAGGTGTGCAGCGGGAACTGCGCCGACTTGCCCGCCACGCCGGCCAGGAGCAGCAGGGCGATGAGGGTCGGGTGGTCGAGCCCGCCGTGGGCGACGGAGCCCAGGATCGTCGTGATGCGGAAGGAGCCGACGTCGGTGGCGAGGGCGAACAGGCCGATGAGGAAGGGGACGTCACCGAGCTTGGTCACCAGGAAGGCCTTGATGGAGGCGGCGCGCGCCTCCGGGGTCTCCCAGTAGTGGCCAACCAGGAAGTACGAGCAGATGCCCATGATCTCCCAGCCGACCAGCAGCACGATGAGGTCGCCGGAGTAGACGACGAGCAGCATCGCGGAGGTGAAGAGGGAGACGAGAGCGGCGTACGAGGGGTAGCGCGGGTCGTCGCGCAGATAGCCCGTGGAGTAGATCTGCACGCAGGTGGCGACGACGCCGACCAGGACGGCGACGAGGGCGGCGAAGCCGTCGATGTTCAGGGCGAGTTCGATCGGGACCGAACCGGTGGGCGTGAGCTCGGTGTGGGCGTCGACGACCTGGTCACCGCCCTGTCGTACGGCGACCAGCACGGCCAGCACGAGGGCGGTGAGGGTCGGCAGGACGGCGAGCGGGCGGACGAAACCGGGGGCCGTACGGCCGAGCAGCAGGCCGGCGGCCGCCCCCAGGAACGGCAGGAGGGGGACGAGGACGGCGAGGGTGGTCGTGGTCACGCGGTGGCCTCAGCCTTCCCGGCCCGGTCGGCCTGCGCGGCCGCGGGGCTGTCGCTGTCGGGGCCGTCGGTCTCGGGTCCCTCGGCGGTGTCGCGGAGCTTGTCGATGTCCGAGGTGCCGCGGTTGCGGTGGACGGCGAGGACGATCGCCAGCCCGATGCCGATCTCGGCGGCGGCGATGGCGATGGTGAACAGGGTCAGGGCCTGGCCGGAGTGCAGCGTGTCCTGGGCGGCCTTGCTGAGCCAGACGTCGAAGGCGACCAGGTTCAGGTTGACGGCGTTGAGCATCAGCTCGACCGACATGAGGACGAGGATCGCGTTGCGGCGGGCGAGGACTCCGTACAGGCCCGTGCAGAAGAGGAGGGCGGCGAGGACTGCGGGATAGGCGAGGTGCATCAGCGGGCACCGCCTTCCTGCTTGGCCGGGTCAGAGGTGGTCTCAGCCGGGCCGGTGGCCTCGCCGGGGCTGGCGGCCTCGGTCGGAACAGTTCCCGAAACCGAACCTTTTCGCCCGATCGGGTGATTGCGGGAATTCGGGATGGATGGGGAACCACCGGGCGTGGCCCGGGAGTTCACAGGGGGAGAGCTCGACTCCGCCTTCGCCTTGCGGGACAGGACGATCGCCCCGACCAGGGCCGCGAGGAGAAGGACGGAGAGGGCCTCGAAGGGGAGCACCCAGTTCTGGAACAGGCTCGCTCCGGTGACGGCGGTGGAGCCGGCGGCCGGGCCGTCCAGGTCGATCCAGGTGGCGCGGAAGGCGTCGACGACGACCCAGACCAGGGCCGCCGCGGCGGCGACGGCCACGGTGAGCGCGGCCCAGCGGTTGCCGGAGTCAGCGTCCGGGGAGCGGCCGATGGGGGCCTTGGTGAGCATCAGACCGAACAGAAGGAGGACGACTACGGAACCGACATAGATGAGGACCTGCACCCAGGCGATGAACTCGGCGGTGAGCAGGAGGTATTCGACGGCGAGACCACCGAGGGCGACCACCAGCCACAGGGCGGCGTGCACCAGCTGCCGGGTGGTGACGGTGACGAGGGCGGCGCCGAAGGTGACCAGGCCGACGAGGAGGAAGGCGATCTCGACACCGGTCGGGGAGAGGAACCCGTGGGTCTCGGCGGCAGCGCCGGTGAGGGCGGCGTGGGCGGGCGCTGCGGCGGTGGCTCCGGCAGCAGTGGCTGCGGCGAGGGTCACGACGCGCCTCCCTCGGGTGTGGCCGGCCCGGACGGCGGATCGGACGGCGGCCCGGACTGCGGGTCGGTCGGTCCGGAGCGCGGGTTGGCCTGTCCGGTCGAGGGGCCGGGCTGCGGCTCGGCCGGTCCCGTCGGGGACGCGGACGGTGCATCGCCCGCTGCCGCCGGAGACCCGGACGGTGCCTCACCTGCTGCCGTCGGGGACCCGGGCCGTGCCTGACCCGGCTCCGCCTGCGCTGCCGCCAGCTTCTCGGCGGTCTTGCGGGCGGTCGCGATCTCCTTGGGTTCCTCCGCGCCGGGGTCGAGGGCGGGCGGGGCCGGGACGGTCCACATCCACTCGCGGAGCTTGTCGCGTTCGTGGGTGAGATCACGGATGTCGGTCTCGGCGTACTCGAACTCCGGGGACCAGAACAGGGCGTCGAAAGGACAGACCTCGATGCAGATACC
Organism: Streptomyces sp. NPDC047081; assembly: GCF_040643775.1. Taxonomy (NCBI): domain Bacteria; kingdom Bacillati; phylum Actinomycetota; class Actinomycetes; order Kitasatosporales; family Streptomycetaceae; genus Streptomyces; species Streptomyces sp. NPDC047081. The sequence continues at coordinate 230,143 of NZ_JBEYUY010000006.1, forward strand.
GCAGTACATGCACAAGGAGAAGTCGATGGCGAAGCGGTCGAGGACGTTGCGGCTGCGCTCGCGGCCGCCGGGCGTCACGGCCGGGATCGTCTCCTTGTGGGAATCGATGTAGATGCACCAGTCCGGGCACTCCCGGGCGCAGAGCATGCAGACCGTGCAGTTCTCCTCGAACAGGCCGATGACACCGCGGGTGCGGGGCGGGAGGTCGGGCTGGACCTCGGGGTACTGATCGGTGACCGTCTTCTTGGTCATCGTGCGGAGGGTGACGGCCAGACCCTTGGCCAGGCCGGCGCCGGGGATGGGGGCCACGGTTACTGGATCACCACCTTGACGATGCCGGTGAGGGCGATCTGAGCGAGGGAGAGGGGGACGAGGAGGGTCCAGGAGAGCTTCTGCAGCTGGTCCTCGCGCAGGCGGGGGTAGGTGACGCGGAGCCAGATCACGACGAAGGCCAGGACGGCGGTCTTCAGCAGGGTCCAGATCCAGCCGAGGCCGTCGGCTCCCCAGGGGCCGTGCCATCCGCCCAGGAAGAGGACGGTGGTGAGGCCGCACAGGACGACGATTCCGGCGTACTCGGCGAGGAGGAACAGGGCGAAGCGCAGGCCGGTGTACTCGGTGTAGGCGCCGAAGATGATCTCCGAGTCGGCGACGGGCATGTCGAAGGGTGGGCGTTGGAGTTCGGCGAGGCCGGCGACGAAGAAGACGATCGCGCCGACGATCTGCCAGGGCAGCCACCACCACTCGAAGGCATCGAGGATGCCGGGGAGGGAGACCGTGCCGGCCGCCATGGCGACGGACGCGGCGGTGAGGAGCATGGGGAGTTCGTAGGCGAGGAGCTGGGCGGCGGTGCGGAGGCCGCCGAGGAGGGAGAACTTGTTGGCGCTGGCCCAGCCGGCCATGAGGGAGCCGAGGACGCCTACGCCCATCACCGCGAGGACGAAGAAGATGCCGGCGTCCAGGACCTGGCCGACGGCGCCCTCGCCTGGGCCGATGGGGATGGCGAGCAGGACGATCAAGTACGGGAGGAGGGCGACCGCGGGGGCGAGCTGGAAGATGCGGCGGTCGGCGCCGGCCGGTACGACGTCTTCCTTCTGGGCGAACTTGACGCCGTCGGCGACGAGTTGGGCCCAGCCGTGGAACCCGCCGGCGTACATCGGGCCGAGGCGGCCCTGCATGTGAGCCATGACCTTGTGTTCGGTCTGGCCGACGATCAGGGGGAAGGTGAGGAAGACGACGAAGACGATCAGGAGTCGCAGGGTGACGTCGAGCGCGTCGTTCACTGCGGGCCTCCTGCGGGGTTGTCGGGGTTGGGTCGGGTGGGTGGGGCGTCAGAGGTGGGGCCGTCGGAATCCGCGGCGGCCTCGGAGTCGGCAGCCTGCGCAGACTCCGACTGCCGCTCAGACTCCGGCTCCGACCTCTGCCCAGACTCCGACTGCCGCTCAGACTCCGGCTCCGACCTCTGCCCAGACTCCGGCTGCCGCTCGGACTCCGTCTCCTGCTCGGGCGCGGGGGCCTTTTCAGGAGCGGGGCGCTCGGGCGCCGGGGGCTCTGACCCGGTCTGCTCGGCAGGAGCGGACGACTCGGTCGCGGGGCTCTCCGACGCGCGCTCCTCGGCGGCAGGCTGTTCAGCCACCGGCTGCTGCTGTTCAGTCAACGGCTGCTCGGCCGCCGGCTGGTCGGGCTCGGACCTGTCCGATGTGCCTTGGTCGGGCGCGAGTTGCTCAGGCGCAGGCTGCCCGGGGGCCGAAGTCGGCGTCGGCTGTTCGGTTTCCGGCTGGTGCGGTTCCTCGGTGGGGTGGGCGGCAGCGCTGGGCCGACGTTCGGGTTCGTCGAAGGCCGGGCGGGCGTGGTGCCACGGGGCGTCCGAGCTGCGCGGGGCAGTGGGCGCCTTCGGCGGGGGCGTGCTTTCCATGCCTGGGGACGCGATGTTCTCGCCCTTGTCGTCGGCAGACGGCTCCGCAGCGGACGCCGCCCGCTGGCTCGCGGAGCCTTGCGACGCCGTACGCGCCCGTCGGGGTCCAGCCGTCGGAGAAGCCCCCTCTGCCTGCTGGCTCGCGGACCCCTCGGCCGCCGACCGAGCACGCCGGGGCACAGCCCCCGAGGCACCCGCCTGGCTTGCCGACCCCTCCGCAGCGGACCGAGCACGCAGCGGCCCAGCCCCCGAAGCACCCTCGGCACCCGGCTGGCCGGCCGAACCTTCCGCCGCCGGCTGACTGGCCGAGCCCTCCGCCGCCGCCTGGCTCGCCGAGCCCTCCGCCGCCGTCTGGCTCACCGAGCCCTCCGCTGCGGATCGGGACCGCCGAGCCGTCACCGGAGCATCCCCGGACCCCGCAGCCCCGGTCTGGGTCGCCGACCCTTCCGCAGCCGACCGAGCACGCCGAGCCCCACCCGGAGTCGCCGCAGCTCCAGTCCCAGCCGTGCCTGCCTGCTCGGCCGGCTGGCTTGCCGATCCCTCCGTCGCCGATCGAGCCCTCCGTACCGGGCGCTCCCCCGCCGCGCGGGCAGGGCGCTCGCCTGTCGCGCGGCCCGCGCCTCGTGCCGGGCGGGCCGGGGCCGCGGGGAGTTGGCCCTTCAGGGGGCCCCATTCGTTGGGGTCGGGGACGCCTGGGGGGAGCATTTGGCGGCGTTTGGGGGTGCCGTGTTCCGACTCGCCCGGTTCCTTGGCGCCGGGCCAGGCCTTGGCCACGCGGGCCGCGAGGACGAAGTCCTTGCGGAGGGGGTGGCCTTCGAAGTTCTCCGGGAGGAGGAGGTGGTCCAGGGACGGGTGGCCCTCGAAGGTCACGCCGAACATTTCGTGGGTCTCGCGTTCGTGCCAGGCCGCACCGGCGTAGACGTCGACGGCGGACGGCAGGGCCGGCGCCTCGTGCGGGACCGTCGTGCGGAGCAGGAGGCGGCGGACCGGGGAGAGGGCGACGACGTGCGCCGAGACGCGGAAGCCCGTGCCGGGCTCGTCCACCGCGCTCAGCCAGTCGAAGTACGTGCAGGAGAGGGTGGTGCGTGCCGTCTCCAGGGACGTGATCCAGGAGGCGGGCGGGACGTCGACCGTGAGGACCTCGTACGACTCCTCGGCCGTGGCCTCCGTACCGAACAACTCCTCGACGGGGGCGGGAAGCCAGCCCACCGTGCCACCCGCCGCCGTGCCGCTCATCGCCCCTCCTCGGAAGGAGACGCGGGAGGAGACGCGGGCGTGCCGTTGGCCGGTGTCGGTGCCGGGCCCTTCACCAGGTCGCTCTGCAGTGCCCCCGCCGAAGGCCGGCCCGCCGTCACCCCGTACCGCTCCCCCAGTGACTCCCGGGCGATCTTCTCCTGGAGTTTCAGGATTCCCTGGAGGAGGGCCTCGGGGCGTGGCGGGCAGCCGGGGACGTACACGTCGACCGGGATGATCTGGTCGACGCCCTTGGTGACGGAGTACGAGTCCCAGTACGGGCCGCCGCAGTTGGAGCAGGCGCCGAAGCTGATGACGTACTTCGGTTCCGGCATCTGCTCGTACAGGCGCTTGACCGCCGGGGCCATCTTGTCCGTGACCGTGCCCGAGACGACCATCAGGTCGGCCTGGCGCGGGCCCGGTGCGAAGGGGATGACGCCGAGGCGGATGAAGTCGTGGCGGGCCATGGACGCGGCGATGAACTCGATCGCGCAGCAGGCCAGGCCGAAGTTGAAGACCCAGAGGGAATACCTGCGGCCCCAGTTCAGGATGACCTTCATCGGTTCGGGGGCCAGTCGGGCCAGGGCGCCCAGGCGTTTCGGTTCCGGCAGGAACACCGGTTCCGCCGACTGCCCGTCGGTGTTCGGCTGCCCATTGGTGTCTGGCGTCGTCACATCCATGCCAGAACGCCCTTCTTGTACGCGTACAGCAGGCCCACGGCCAGGAAGCCGAGGAAGATGAACATCTCGATGAGGGTCGTCGCGCCGTAGCCCGGGTCGGCGAAGACCGTCGCCCAGGGGAACAGGAAGATCGAGTCGACGGCGAAGACGACGTACAGGAAGGCGTAGACGTAGTAGCGGACCTGGGTGTGGGCCCAGCCCTCGCCGACGGGGTCGACCCCGCACTCGTACGTCAGGAGCTTCTCGGGCGTGGGTACCACCGGCCGCAGCAGTCGGCCCGCGCCGAAGGCGACGGCGACGAAGAGCACGCCGACGACGGCGAGCAGTCCGACGACCGAGTACGACTGGAAGTAGCCCGCCGCGCCGACGACGGTCGGTTCCCGCACGTCCGTCCCCTCACTCGCAGCTGTTTCGATGACCTGCGCGCAGATGACCTGTACGCAGACGATCTGTACGCACGGGAGTCTAGGCCCTGATAAAGAGACGGTAAGCAGCCCGTCGCCGCTTGAGATGACTGCTTGAGATGTCTGCTTGAGACGTCGCCGATATGTGGGGGTGGGGTTTTCCCCCGCACGTGGGGGCGGTCGGCCTCATGGCGCGGGCGTCCGGCGCGCGGCACGCTAGCCCATATGACCGAACGACTCTCGCTCGCGACCAGAGCCCCGGCGGGGGACGGCGACCGCCTGCCGCCCGCCCGTTTCGCGTACGACCGCCACACCTGGAAGGAGATCGCGCACCTCCTGGTGAACCTTCCGGTGGCGCTGGTCGGGTTCGTCTACAGCGTGACCGTGCTGACCACCGGCTTCTGGCTGGCCGTGACGGTGATCGGGTTCCCGTTGCTCGCGGCAGGCCTGATCGGCGCGCGGCTGCTGGGGCGGATGGAGCGGGCCAGGGCCCGGGCGCTGCTCGGGGTGCGGGTCGACGAGCCGAGCCCGCTGCCCAGCAGGCGCAGCGCGGGCGGCTTCCTGCCGTGGCTGTGGATGGCGCTGAAGGACTCGGTGGGCTGGCGGACGGTTTTGTACGACTTCATCCGGCTGCCCTGGGGCATCCTCACCTTCGTCATCACGCTGACCTCGCTGTTCGTGCTGTGGCCGGTGCTGCCGTTCATCGCGCGGGGTCTGGCCAACGCCGACCGGGCGATGGTGCGCGGGCTGCTGTCGCCGAGCGACGAGCTGGAGCGGCGGATCGCGGAGCTGGAGTCGGACCGCGGGGTCGTTGTCGACACGGCCAACGCCGACCTGCGGCGCATCGAGCGCGATCTGCACGACGGCGCGCAGGCCCGCCTGGTCAACCTGGCCATGGGGCTCGGGCTCGCGAAGGAGAAGCTGCTGGAGGACCCAGACTCGGCGGCGGAGATGGTCGCCGAGGCGCACGGCGAGGTGAAGCTCGCACTGCAGGAGCTGCGCGACCTGGCCCGCGGCATCCATCCCGCCGTACTCACCGATCGCGGTCTGGACGCCGCGCTGTCCTCGGTCGCCTCGCGCTGCACCGTGCCCGTGAAGGTGACGGTCGACCTCGTCGAGCGGCCCGCAGCGGCCATCGAGGGGATCGCCTACTTCACCGTCTCCGAGCTGCTGCAGAACATCAGCAAGCACAGCGGCGCGAAGACGGCGTCCGTCGAGGTGTGGCGGGCCGACGAGCGGTTGCTCATCCAGGTCGAGGACGACGGCCGCGGCGGCGCGCGCCTCGACGGCGGTACGGGGATGCAGGGGCTGGCGGAGCGGCTGGACGCGGTCGACGGGCTGTTCGTCCTCGACTCCCCGCAGGGCGGTCCGACGACCGTGACGGCGGAGCTGCCCTGGCGGGACCGGGGGCCGACGGAGAGGTAGCGGCGCCGAGGTAGGGAAAACCCCCCTTCCAAGACGCCGACGGACTCCATGGTCCGCGGACCTGCGGCGCAGGAGTGTGGAGGTACGGCGGGACAGCCGGCCGCAGCACGCGGGAGAAGCGGACGAACGAGTAGAAACGGACGACGCCGATGGCCACGGAGTACGGACAGGGCTACGGGCCTGGATACGGGTACGACAGCGGCTTCGGGGCCCCCGAGGGGGCGCGGCGGCACCGGCTGCCGGCCGGGCTGCGGGCGCCGTTCGAAGCCCGCAGCTGGCGCGAGTTCGGGTACGTGCTGCTCAGCCTGCCCATCGGCATCATGCTCTTCACGTACGCCGTCACGATGGTCGCGCTCGGCGCGGGTCTGCTGGTGACGTTCCTCGGGATTCCGGTGCTGGCGGCGGGGCTGGCCGGCTGCCGGGGCTTCGCGGCGCTGGAGCGGACGCGGGCGCGCGGCCTGCTGGACCTGGACGTCGCCGACCCCGAGCCGCTGCGGATGCGGAAGTCCGGCGTGATGGCCTGGATGGGCGCGGTCCTCAAGAGCGGCACGTCCTGGCGGACGCTGCTGTACGCGGTGCTGCAGTTCCCGTGGTCGGTGTTCTCGTTCGTGGTCGCGCTGAACTTCTGGGCGTACGGCTGGGCGTTGCTGACGTATCCGCTGTGGTTCTGGATCTTTCCGGTGTACGCCGGTCAGGGCGGGATCCAGTTGTACGGCGACGGGCAGCACTCGATCTACCTGGACAACCCCTTCGAGATCACCGTCACGGCGCTGGTGGGGCTGTTGTTCACGCTGGCCACGCCGTGGATCGTGCGGGCGCTGACGATGGTGGACCGGTTGCTGGTGCACGGGCTGCTCGGGCCGTCGCGGCTGTCGGCGCGGGTGGTGGAGCTGGAGTCGGACCGGGGAGTCGTGGTGGATACGGCGGCTGCGGACCTGCGGCGTATCGAGCGCGACCTGCATGACGGTGCGCAGGCTCGGCTGGTGGCGTTGGCCATGGATCTGGGGTTGGCGAAGGAGAAGCTCGCGGAGGATCCGCAGGCGGCGGCGCGGATGGTGGACGAGGCGCACGGTGAGGTGAAGACGGCGCTGCAGGAGTTGCGGGATCTGGCGCGGGGGATTCATCCGGCGGTGCTGACGGACCGGGGGCTGGATGCGGCGCTGTCGGCTGTTGCCTCGCGGTGCACCGTGCCGGTGCAGGTGGAGGTGGATCTGGAGGAGCGGCCGGCGCCGGCGATCGAGGGGATCGCGTACTTCACGGTGTCTGAGCTGCTGCAGAACATCAGCAAGCACTCTCGGGCCACTTGGGCGGCGGTGGATGTCTGGCGGGTGGAGAGTCGGCTGATGGTGCAGGTCCTGGACAACGGGGTGGGGGGTGCGGATGCCTCCGGCGGGGGGTCGGGGCTTGCGGGGCTGGCGGAGCGGTTGGATGCGGTTGACGGGATCCTGGTCGTGGATTCGCCGGTGGGGGGGCCTACGCGGGTGACTGCGGAGTTGCCTTGGCGGGGAGAGCGGGCGCTGGGCTGACCTGCGGTTCTTTCTCGCCCCCGCCGCCCTTGCCCGTCCCATCCCCAGGGGCTTCGCCCCTTCGACCCCACCAGGGGGCTCCGCCCCCTGGACCCCCGTCGGCCTGAACGGCCTCGTCCTCAAACTCCCCCAGAGGGGGCACCCCCAGACGGGCTGAAGTTTCGCCGGCCGGTATTGAGAAGGCACCGCCCCGTCCCGCGACCGCCCCTCCCCTGGAACGGCCCCCTCCCTCCCCTCCCGGCCGAAAGCCGTCACGCCCTGCGCGTTTTCCCGTTGATTCGCGTCTCGTCGGCGCAGGGCGATCCGAATGCTGGAATGCTGGACTACTGGCAGACGGAGTCGGGCTGGGGGGCCGGAGATCGTGGAGGACAGGGTGCGGGTGGTCATCGCCGAGGATTCGGTGCTGCTGCGGGAGGGGCTGACGCGGCTGCTGACCGACCGAGGGCACGACGTCGTCGCCGGGGTCGGGGACGGCGAGGCGCTGATCAAGACCATCACCGAACTGGACGGGCAGGGCGAGCTGCCGGACGTCGTCGTCGCGGATGTGCGGATGCCGCCGACACACACGGACGAGGGCGTGCGGGCCGCCGTACAACTGCGGAAAGCGCATCCGGGGCTCGGGGTGCTTGTCCTGTCACAGTACGTGGAGGAGCGGTACGCCACCGAACTGCTGGCCGGTTCCAGTCATGGGGTCGGATACCTGCTGAAGGACCGGGTCGCCGAGGTCCGGGAGTTCGTGGATGCCGTGGTGCGGGTGGCCCAGGGGGGTACCGCGCTGGATCCGGAGGTCGTCGCGCAGTTGCTCGGGCGCAGCCGTAAGCAGGATGTGCTGGCCGGGCTGACGCCTCGGGAGCGGGAAGTTCTGGGGCTGATGGCCGAGGGGCGGACCAATTCGGCCATAGCCCGGCAGCTCGTGGTCAGCGACGGTGCCGTGGAGAAGCACGTCAGCAACATCTTCCTGAAGCTCGGGCTGTCGCAGAGTGACGGGGATCACCGGCGTGTTCTCGCGGTCCTCACCTATCTGAACTCCTGACGGGCTGACACTGGGTCAGTAGCCGCGCGTTTCAGCCGTCAGACCAGCGTCCAGCCGAGCCAGCCCAACGCCAGTCAAGCGCCAGCCAAGCGACAGTCCAACGTCCGTCAGCCCTAGAACCGAACCAATCGCGGGGAGCGTCTTCAAGGGAAGCGCCGGGGGGCGAGAAATCATGACAAGTCAGGGCGTCCGACCGTCTCAAAAGCGTGTCCATCATGCGAATGGCCGAGGGAAGGCGACCCTAACGGACGTAGGGTTGATTTTGGGACGGTCTGCGGGAAGGCCGGTCCCAGACAGCCGCCTCGAGGGAGGTCCAGTTCAGTGACCAGCCAGGTCAGCAGGACAGCGGAGCAGGCAGACACGGATCCGGACGACGGAGCCGTCGTGGGAGAGCAGCGCAGGCCGGCCGGGACCAAGGACGTCCGCAGGCTGGACCGGGTGATCATCCGGTTCGCGGGAGACTCCGGTGACGGTATGCAGCTCACCGGCGACCGCTTCACCTCCGAGACGGCGTCGTTCGGGAACGACCTGTCGACCCTTCCGAACTTCCCCGCCGAGATCCGCGCCCCCGCCGGCACCCTGCCGGGCGTCTCCTCCTTCCAGCTCCACTTCGCCGACCACGACATCCTCACCCCGGGCGACGCGCCGAACGTCCTGGTCGCCATGAACCCGGCGGCCCTCAAGGCCAACATCGGCGATCTGCCGCGCGGCGCGGAGATCATCGTCAACACGGACGAGTTCACCAAACGGGCGATGCAGAAGGTCGGCTACGCCGCCTCGCCCCTGGAGGACGGCTCGCTCGACGGCTACAGCCTCCATCCGGTGCCGCTGACGACCCTCACGGTCGAGGCGCTCAAGGACTTCGACCTGTCCCGCAAGGAGGCCGAGCGCAGCAAGAACATGTTCGCGCTCGGGCTGCTGAGCTGGATGTACCACCGGCCGACCGAGGGCACCGAGAAGTTCCTGCGGGCCAAGTTCGCGAAGAAACCCGAGATCGCCGAGGCCAACCTGACCGCCTACCGAGCGGGCTGGAACTTCGGCGAGACGACCGAGGACTTCGCGGTCTCGTACGAGATCGCCCCGGCGACGACCGCGTTCCCACCCGGCCTCTACCGCAACATCTCCGGGAACCTGGCGTTGGCGTACGGCCTGATCGCCGCCTCCCGCCAGGCGGACCTGCCGCTGTTCCTGGGCTCGTACCCGATCACGCCGGCGTCCGACATCCTGCACGAGCTCAGCAGGCACAAGAACTTCGGGGTACGGACCTTCCAGGCCGAGGACGAGATCGCGGGCATCGGCGCGGCCCTGGGCGCGGCCTTCGGCGGTTCGCTGGCCGTGACGACGACCTCCGGTCCGGGTGTCGCGCTGAAATCGGAGACGATCGGGCTCGCGGTGTCGTTGGAGCTGCCGCTGCTCGTGATCGACATCCAGCGGGGCGGCCCGTCGACGGGGCTGCCGACCAAGACCGAGCAGGCCGATCTGCTGCAGGCCATGTTCGGGCGCAACGGCGAGGCCCCCATCCCGATCGTCGCCCCGCGCACCCCGGCCGACTGCTTCGACGCGGCGGTCGAAGCCGTCCGCATCGCGCTGACGTACCGCACCCCGGTGATGCTGCTCTCGGACGGCTACCTGGCCAACGGCTCCGAGCCCTGGCGCATCCCGGAACTGGACGAACTCCCGGACCTGACCGTGCAGTTCGCACAGGGGCCGAACCACACGCTGGACGACGGCACCGAGGTCTTCTGGCCGTACAAGCGCGACCCGCAGACCCTCGCCCGGCCTTGGGCCATCCCCGGCACGCCCGGTCTCGAACACCGCATCGGCGGCATCGAGAAGGAGGACGGGACCGGGAACATCTCGTACGCCCCCGCCAACCACGACTTCATGGTCCGCACCCGGCAGGCCAAGATCGACGGCATCGACGTACCGGATCTGGAGGTCGACGACCCGCACGAGGCGCGCACGCTGGTGCTGGGCTGGGGCTCCACGTACGGCCCGATCACCGCGGCGGTCCGCCGGCTGCGCACGGCCGGCGAGTCGATCGCGCAGGCGCATCTGCGCCACCTCAACCCCTTCCCGCGCAACCTGGGCGCGGTGCTGAAGGCGTACGACAAGGTCGTCATCCCCGAGATGAACCTCGGGCAGCTCGCCACGCTGATCCGGGCGAAGTACCTGGTCGACGCCCACTCGTACAACCAGGTGAACGGCATGCCGTTCAAGGCTGAGCAGCTCGCCACGGCTCTCAAGGAGGCCATCGATGGCTGAGACGTCCACGGAAGGCACGGGCACGATCGAGGCGCTCTCGCTCGTCCCCAAGGCCGAGGCCCGCCAGTCCATGAAGGACTTCAAGTCCGATCAGGAAGTGCGCTGGTGCCCCGGCTGCGGTGACTACGCGATCCTGGCGGCCGTCCAGGGCTTCATGCCCGAGCTCGGCCTGGCCAAGGAGAACATCGTCTTCGTCTCGGGCATCGGCTGCTCGTCCCGCTTCCCGTACTACATGAACACGTACGGCATGCACTCCATCCACGGCCGCGCACCGGCGATCGCGACGGGCCTGGCGTCGTCGCGCAGGGACCTGTCGGTGTGGGTGGTGACGGGCGACGGCGACGCGCTGTCGATCGGCGGCAACCACCTGATCCACGCCCTGCGCCGGAACGTCAACCTCAAGATCCTGCTCTTCAACAACCGGATCTACGGCCTGACGAAGGGCCAGTACAGCCCGACGTCGGAGGTCGGCAAGATCACCAAGTCGACGCCGATGGGCTCCCTGGACGCCCCCTTCAACCCGGTGTCCCTCGCGATCGGCGCGGAGGCCTCCTTCGTCGCCCGCACGATCGACTCGGACCGCAAGCACCTGACCTCGGTCCTGCGAGAGGCGGCCGCCCATCCGGGCACGGCGCTGATCGAGATCTACCAGAACTGCAACATCTTCAACGACGGCGCCTTCGAGGCTCTGAAGGACAAGCAGCAGGCGGAGGAGGCGGTGATCCGCCTGGAACACGGGCAGCCGATCCGCTTCGGCGCGGACGGTTCGCGGGGTGTGGTCCGGGATGCGGTCACGGGCGACCTGAAGGTGGTCGACGTGACGCCGGACAACGAGTCTCAGATCCTGGTCCACGACGCCCACGCGGCCTCCCCGACCACCGCCTTCGCCCTGTCCCGCCTGGCCGACCCGGACACCCTCCACCACACCCCGATCGGGGTGCTGCGGTCGGTGGACCGCCCGGTGTACGACACGCAGATGTCGGACCAGCTGGACGCGGCGATCGAACAGAACGGGAAGGGCGACCTGGCGGCGTTGCTGGCGGGTGGGGACACCTGGACGGTTGTGGGCTGACCTCACGGAACACACGGAGGGCCCGGATGCGTACGGCATCCGGGCCCTTTCCCTTGGCTCGTCAGGCGTCGGGGATGTCTGGCTTGGCTCGGAGCAGGGTTTCGCGCGTGATCACCACGATGCGCTCGTAGTCGGCCCGGCCGTGGGTGGGCAGCTCACGGTCCAGAGCGGCCGTGGCCTCGGTGCCGATCACGGCGAAATTGCCGTCGCTGAGCTCGAAGATGTCGGGGCACGAACTGCCGGTCACACTGCCCCGTTGGCGCGGCGGGGCGCCAAGACGGCGGACGATGCAGGGGGATGAGGATTCCATGCGGATCCTGTCTCCTTCCTGGGAGGACACCCAAAAAGAGGAGGACGCCCAAGGAGAGGGCGTGCCGCGGCCCGCAGAAAGCGGCTGCGGCGCCGGGAGCCTAGTCGCCCCCATCACTCGGCGGATGCCCTTTCTTCTGATCCGATTCTTCTGATCCGACGACCCACCACTCCTCGAGATCTCCCAGCCGCTCATCCACGATGGCATCGATCGCACGGCCGATGCGAGCCTCGATCGACTCCACGGGCAGGTCCGTTCGGGCCTCGGCCGTCCGCGCCCAGTACTCCACGAAGACCGGGCTCCTGATCATGATCTTCAACGCGCCGAGGAGCTCGCCCCGGTCCAGTACCCCGACCTGGTAGGCCAGTAGGACCAGGCCGTAGTGCCGGTTCGCGAAGAGCATCTGCCGACGCTTGTCCGCGGAGGTGCCGTCCAGGGGAAGCAGGGCTTCGGCCAGCACCGGGTCGTCGATCGACCGGTCCAGCGACTCCGCGACGAGACGCTGGACATGGATCTGGTTCGTGCGGTGCAGCTCCTTCGCCACCGCGGCCATGCCCTCCCCGACACCGGCGAGCGCCTTGGCGAGGCCCAGCAGGAGATCCTCTTGATCCGGTACGGCCATGTCGGAACACCCCCGCCTCCGGTGGCCGTCCGACGGCCGAGCTGTCGGAGCGGACACCGCCCCGATCGACGCCACCTCACTCTCAGCATGCCCGGATGTACAAGGCAGCGCTGGAGGCGGAAAGGGGGCGCACGGGTGGCCGAGCGTGACAACTCGTCCACCCTGTCTCGCCCGTTCACGCCGAGCCGCGGGTTGCGGGAACCAGGCAGGCGTCGCGGAGCCCTGTCAGGCGTCCGGGATGTCGCGCTTGGCGCGGAGGAGGGTCTCGCGATCGATGATGACGATGCGCTCGTAGTCGGCGCGAGCGGCGTCCGGCGGGAGGAGGGGGTCCAGGTCGGCTGTGGCTTCGGTGCCGATGACGGCGAACGTACCGTCACTCAGCTCGAAAATATCCGGACACGTCTCCATCGTTCCGCTGCCTCGCAGCTTGGGTGGATCTCCGAGACGGCGGACGACACTCAAGGACACCTGGGCTCCCTCTGCGCACCCTCTTCTCGCCCAGGCCGTCCGGACGTGTCGGCGCGGCGGCACACGAGTGTCCGCCGACGCGACAGAGCAGGATCAGCACGCAGCGGAGAAGGACCACTGAATGTGACGAATTGCCGACACGCGGGAAAGCCTTCCGCGTTGCGGCGGCGTCAGACCCCAGGCCGACGATTACACCCTGCCACACGTCAAACCAAAACATGTAACTGGCTGTAATCATGTCGGCAAGTCGACAGCCGTTCGGCCTTATCGCGCGAGTCAATCGGCACGGGATCCGGATTCCGCCGCGTCCGAGCCCGGTCGGCCCACGATCCACCACTCCTGCGGATCGTCCGCGAGCTCCTCGATCATCACGTCGACGATCGCGCCGACCTTCGCCTCCGTCGAGTCCCCCGGAATGGACCTACGGTGCTCGATCGTCCGATCCCAGTACTCGGCGAACAGCTTGTTGCGGCACAGCACACGCAGATGGCCCACGAGCTCGTCCCAGGTGTAGACCCCCACCCGGTGGGCCATCAAAAGACTTCCGAACTCCCGGTTGGCGAAAATCATCTGACGGCGCTTCGCCTCGGACAGGCCGGTGAGTGTGCTGCCCGCGTCCGCCAGTGTCGGGTCGTCGATCGCGCGGTCCATCTGGTCCAGGGTGAGGCGGTACTGCTGGATCAGGTTCGCGCGGTGGATCTCCTCGGTCATGACCCTGAGCTGACCGAGTAACTCCAGCAGGATGTCCTCCTGGCGCCGCCGACGGGAGCGCCGGGTGAACAGGGCTCGCATCAGGCCGAGTCCCGCCGTAACAGCAGAACCGATACTCCTACTACGGGCGGCCGGAGTCTGTGTGGCCATGTCAAGGCATCCCCCTGGATCCGGTGACCATGCGCCATGCGGTGGCATCGCGGGGCGACGCACGGTGGGCAAGTGCTCCGCATCCAGCGTGCCCGGTGGCTCAAGTCGGCGCGGGAGGCGGAGAGGGGGCGCATGGATGGACGTTCCGCTCATGTCAACCAACGCCCTGACATATGTGTGCCCCCTGGCGCCGTCCACATTCCTTCAGTGGGACCGGTTCCTCCGCGTCACCCCTGCTCAGCCCCCGCTTTCCGCGCGTCATACCCCTCCCGCGCCTCCTGCACCGCCGCCATCCGCTTCTGGGTCCACTCCGCCAGGCCCCGCACCTGTTCCGCCGCCTCGCGGCCCAGGTCGGTGAGGGAGTAGTCGACGCGCGGCGGGATCACCGGCTTCGCGTCGCGGTGGACCAGGCCGTCTCGTTCCAGGGTCTGGAGGGTCTGCGTGAGCATCTTCTCGCTGACCCTGCCGATCGCCCGGCGCAGTTCGCTGAAGCGGTACGGGCGGTCCAGGAGCTCGATCAGCACCAGGACGCCCCAGCGGCTGGTGACGTGTTCCAGGACCAGGCGGTACGGGCACATCGCCTCGCCGTCGCCCATGTCGTATTTGCCGACGACTGTCGGCTCCCTGCTTACGGCCATGCCAGTACCTTACTTCAAAGTGGGTACTTTCGCAGAGTTAGCGCCTCCCCTAGGGTTAGTGACATCCGCACCCCACAAGGAGATCGCAGATCATGAGCATCGTCGTCACCGGAGCCACCGGACACCTCGGCCGTCACGTCGTCGAGCAGCTGCTGGAGAAGGTTCCGGCGGAGCAGATAACGGCCGTCGTACGGGACGAGTCGAAGGCCGCCGACTTCGCCGCGCGCGGCGTCAAGCTCGCCGTCGCCGACTACAACGCCCCCGAGACCTTCGGCAGCCTCTTCTCCGCCGGCGACAAGGTGCTGCTCATCTCGGGCAACGAGTTCGACAAGGGCCGCGTCGGCCAGCACAAGGTCGTCATCGAGGCCGCCAAGGCGGCCGGCGTCGCGCTGCTCGCCTACACCAGCGCCCCGGGCACCCTGACCGCCGCCCTCGCCGACGACCACCGCGGCACCGAGGAGGCCCTCCTCGCCTCCGGCGTGCCCTACGCCCTGCTGCGCAACGGCTGGTACCACGAGAACTACACCGAGAACCTCGCCCCCGCCCTGGAGCACGGCGCCGTCGTCCAGGCCGCCGGCGACGGCCGCGTCTCCTCCGCCTCGCGCGCCGACTACGCGGCCGCCGCGGTCGCCGTACTGACCGGCGAGGGGCACGAGAACCAGACGTACGAGCTCGGCGGTGACGAGGCGTGGAGCTTCGCCGAGTACGCGGCCGAGCTGAGCAAGCAGACCGGCAAGGAGATCGTCTACAGCCCCGTCTCCGTCGAGGCCTACACCGGCATCCTGACCGGCGCCGGGCTGCCCGCGCCGCTCGCCGACGTCTTCGCCGGCGTCGACGCCTCCATCGAGAAGGGCGAGCTGGTCGTCTCCAGCGGCGACCTGTCCCGTCTGATCGGCCGGCCGACCACGCCGCTCGCCGACGCGATCACCGCGGCCGTCAAGGCCTGACCAGCGCAAACGCCGGTGCGCTGAGCTCCGGCCGTCAAGTTCCTCACCGCCACCCCCGCCTGTCATGACCGTATAGCGATACGGGCATGACAGGCGGGGGTGCTCGGCGTTACCTTCTTGCCTGCACGCGTGTGCGATGAGGCGCGAAGAGGCGAGACGGAGGTGCCCGTGACCGGGGAGTCGAAGGGTGAGCGGCGAATAGGTCTGCTGAACGGCTTCGCGGCATACGGCATGTGGGGGCTCGTGCCGCTCTTCTGGCCGTTGCTCAAGCCCGCCGGGGCGGTCGAGATCCTCGCCCATCGCATGGTCTGGTCGCTCGCCTTCGTGGGCGTCGCGCTTCTCTTCGTACGGCGCTGGGCCTGGGCCGGCGAGCTGCTGCGGCAGCCCCGGCGGCTGGCGCTGGTCACGGTGGCCGCGGCCGTCATCTCCGTCAACTGGGGCGTGTACATCTGGTCCGTGAACCACGGGCACGTGGTGGAGGCCTCGCTCGGATACTTCATCAATCCGCTGGTCACCATCGCCATGGGCGTCCTGCTGCTGAAGGAACGGCTGCGGCCCGTGCAGTGGGCGGCCGTCGGGATCGGCTTCGCCGCGGTGCTCGTACTGACCGTCGGGTACGGGCAGCCGCCGTGGATCTCCCTCGTGCTCGCCTTCTCCTTCGCCACGTACGGACTGGTGAAGAAGAAGGTCAACCTCGGCGGGATCGAGTCGCTGGCCGCGGAGACGGCTATCCAGTTCCTGCCGGCCCTCGGGTATCTGGTGTGGCTGAGTTCGCGGGGTGACCTGACCTTCGCGACCGAGGGGGCGGGACACGCGCTGCTGCTCGCGGCGACCGGGGTGGTGACCGCGCTGCCGCTCGTGTGCTTCGGGGCCGCGGCGATCCGGGTGCCGTTGTCGACGCTGGGGCTGCTGCAGTATCTGGCGCCGGTGTTCCAGTTCGTGCTGGGCATTCTGTACTTCCATGAGGCGATGCCGGCCGAGCGGTGGGCCGGGTTCGCGCTGGTGTGGGCCGCGCTGTGTCTGCTGACCTTCGACGCGTGGCGGGCGGCGCGGCGGGTGCGGGCCGAGGTGAGTGTGCCGGAGCTCTCGGCACCGGCGTCGGCGTCGACATCCACGTCGACATCGACATCGACATCGGCAGCCGTGGACGTCTGAGCGGGCCGGTGGGGGGGTGAATAGTGGGGGCATGACCGAGACGCCCGCAGTCACGCCCACGCCGCTCCACTGGAAGCTCGTCGTCGACTCCGCCGACCCGCACGCCCAGGCCGACTTCTGGGCCGCCGCGCTGCACTACGCCGTCGAGGACAACAGCGCGCTTGTACGGCGACTGCTGGACGCCGGGGCCGTGCCCGCCGAGGGCACCGTCGACTTCCACGGCCGCCCGGCCTTCCGGGACCTCATCGCCGTACGGCATCCGGACGATCCGTACGACCCGGGCAGTGGGACCGGGCTGGGGCGGCGGTTGCTGTTCCAGCGGGTGCCCGAGGCGAAGACCGTCAAGAACCGGCTGCATCTCGATCTGCATCCCGGCGCCGAGCGGCGGGACGAGGAGGTCGAGCGGCTGGAGGGGCTCGGCGCGAGCGTGCTGCGGCGGGTGCGGGAGCAGGGCGGGGAGTGGGTGGTCATGGCCGATCCGGAGGGGAACGAGTTCTGCGTGCAGTAGGCCGCGGCAGTTTCCGGGGCGGCTCGCTTCGGCGGCTTGTTCCGGCGGCTTGGTCCGGCGGCTTGTTCCGGCGGCTTGTTCCGGCGGCTTGTTCCGGCGGCTTGCTCCGCAACCGCGCGCACGGCCGCACCGGCTACAAGGCCTCGCTCGACTTTGTGTAGGCGAAGCTGGACGCGTCGGCTCCCCCAGCCCGGGCTAGTTCGTCCACGACGACGACCCGGCCATCGAGAAGCGGTACGTCGGGCAAGGCGTTCGACGGCTGCTACCACTCGGCGTGCGACACGACGTCGAACATCGACGGCACGGCCCCGGACCGCAACGGCGACGCGATCGCGTATGCGGTGTGGGAGCTGTCGTCGTAAAAGGGACTGCTACTGGGCCGACTTGCGGGCTCGTTCCGTGAGTCGGTCCATGCGGGAGCGGGCCGACTCCAGGCGTTCGATGTCCTCGGCTGCCGGGCCGTCCTCGGTGGTGAGTTCGGTCCACAGGGCGATCAGGTCGCGGCCGAGGTCCAGGCCCTGGCGGGGGTCGCGTACGGCGCGCCACGCGGAGGCCGCGCTCTGGATGTTCCCGTACGCCGCCTCCGGGTCGCCGGTGCGGCGGTGGATCCGGGCGAGGTCGAGCGAGAGCCGGAAGGCGCGGACGGGTTCGCCGGCCAAGTAGGCGATGTAGGCGCTGAGTTCACGCAACCGCAGCACCTCGGGGTGCTCGGTCCCGAGGACGGCCATCGCTTCCCCGACGGTACGTTCGGCCACCCCGGCCGCCTCGTCCACCCGCCCCGCCTTCACGGCCTCGTTGATCCGCCCCATGGGCTCCGCGAGGAACCCGGGTCCGGTCGGCGGCTCGTCCCCGAGCACGGCCTCGGCGACGGCGTCGAACCCGCGGGCGGGAGTGTGCTTCGGGTCGGGTTCGGGCTCGATGGGGAAGGCGAGAGGGGCCGGAGGGGAGGAGAGGGAGCCGGTGGAGGAGAGGGAGCCGGTGGAGGAGAGGGAGCCGGTGGAGGAGAGGGAGGACGTGGAGGAGGTGGAGGGGCCGGTGGTGATCTGCGGGCGGAGGGTGGATTCGGGGGTGGGGGCGCTGAGCGGCTCGGGTGCGGTCGACTGTTCGGGTGCGGCGGTGCGGTCGGGGCCGGGTTCGAGCGCCGGGCTGGCCTCCGGCGCTGGGCCGGCCTCCAGTGCCGGACGCTGCGGTACGGCGTCCATCACCGGCGGTGGTCCGAACTCGCCCTGGGGCGGCGCGACGGTGCCGGGAGCCCGGTCCTGGGGCGGTGCCGGCAGCGCCCGGAACCGGAACGTCGGCACGTTCTCCCCGAGCGGCTGCGGCTCGGTCACCGCCCGCAACGGGAAGGTGGGCGCACTGTCCCGCACCGGCTCCGAAACCGTCCGCATGACATGCGTCGGCTTGTCGAACCGCGGCGCGTCCTCGGGCTCCTCAGGCCGCTCGGGCGGGGAGGACGACGCGGTCCCGGGCCACTGCGGCGCGCCCTCGGGCTGAGGCTGCGGCGACGACTCGGCTGCGGGCGCCGAGGGCGGCACCTGCCCCGCCGACGGCGCGGGTGCGGGCGGTGACGCCGATGCGACGGCACGCTCGGAATCGTCCCCGGCCATGGCCACCGGCTCAGCCATGGCCACCGGCTCCCCCGCGAACGAGCTCCCGCCGTCCGCTCCCACCTCCAGTGGTACGACGTAGCCGATCCGTTCGTCGTGGATCATCGCCCGGACGGGGTGGCCCGTCGCGAGGGCGATGCGGTGGAGGTGGTTCAGGACCGTCTGCTGGATCTCCTCGCCGGCGACCGCGGGGACCGGTACGCCGCCCACCGTCGCGTCGCCCGCGCGCGGCCCGTCGGCGAGGACGCGGACGTCGATCGGCGCGGCCACGAGCGCCGCCGGCTGTGCGGCGAGCTTCTCTTCCCGCTTCTTCTCGCGGCTGAGTCGAGACATCGCTTCCCTCACTCGGATGCGTCGGCAGTGCGGCGGACGGCGCCTTCGGGTTCCATGGTGCTCCCTCCCGCCGCCGGGTTTCCGCTCCCCCGACATCAAGATCCGGTCGTACACGTACTGTTGAGTCTCTCCGGTCGCTCCCGGTTCTCACGTCACCGTGGCGTCACAGACTCGTCCCAGGAGCGGGCGCCGCCCCAGTTCGGCGGGCGTGGGGAGGGAGGAGAGCGGGCATGCGCAGGGACGTGCAGCAGGGACCGGAGATCTGGCTCCGCGGTCCGGTCGCCGTGCCGGAACCCGGGCCGCGAGACCCTGCGTACCCGGCGGCCGCCACCGCCCGGCGCTACTCCTGGGTCGGCACCCACGGCGGCGCCGGCGTCTCCACCCTCGCCACCGTCTACGGCGGCCACGACAGCGGACGCGACTGGCCCGGCCCCGACGCCCCGCGCTCGGTCCTGCTCGTCGCCCGCACCCACGCCTCCGGCCTGGCCGCCGCCGCCCGCGCCCTCGACGCGTTCCGGCTCGGGGAGGCCCCGGCCGGGCTCGACCTCGACGCACTGGTGCTGGTCGCGGACGCACCGGGCCGACTGCCGAAGCCGCTGGACCGCCACGTCCGGCAGCTCGCGTCCGTCATCGACGTGTACCGCGTGCCCTGGGTCCCCGACTGGCGCCTCGGCGACCTCGGCGGCCGCGTCCCCCGCGGGACGGAGACCTTGGCCCGCCTCACGGGGGCCACCGAGCGGCGCGGGTGAGCGAGCGGCGCGGCTGAGCGAGCGGGGCGGGTTGGGCAGCCCGCTGCCGCCGCCACGGCCGCCCCTGGACATATAGATGCGCACGCATATAATGCAGATGCGAGTAATCGTCGTACGCCTAACATCCTGTGCCCAACATCCTGGGGAGATGTCATGACCCGCCGCTTCCTGTTCGTCCTGGGCAGCAGCCGTACCGAGGGCAACACCGAGCTGCTGGCCCGCCGGGCCGCCGAGCAGTTGCCCGCGGACGTCGAGCAGCAGTGGCTCAGCCTGGCCGAGCATCCACTGCCGGACTTCGTGGACCTGCGGCGCGACAGCGACCATGTGCATCCGCCGACCGGGAGCACCCCGGCGCTGTTCCTCGACGCGACGCTCGCGGCCACCGACATCGTGATCGCCTCCCCCGTGTACTGGTACTCCGTCTCCGGCCTCACCAAGCGCTACCTCGACTACTGGTCGGGCTGGCTGCGCACACCCGGCATCGACTTCAAGGCGACACTCGCCGGCCGCACCCTCTGGGGCGTCGCCGCCCTCGCCGACGCGGAGCCGAGCGTCGCCGACCCGCTGGTCGGCACCCTCAACAACTCGGCCGCGTACATGGGGATGCGGTTCGGCGGGGTGCTGCTCGGCAACGGCAGTCGGCGTGGGGACGTGCTTGCCGACACGGACGCGTTGGCCCGCGCCAAGACCTTCTTCGCCCAGGACGCGCCTCTCGCCCGCTTCCCGTACCAGGCCGCCTGACTTCTACGCCGTGATGTCCTTCGCCGTGAACCGTGCCCAGGCCGCCGAGCCGAACACCGCGGCGTACAGGGCCTGTAGGCCTAGGTTCTTGGTCAGGTCGTCCCAGTAAACCGGGTCGCGCATCAGGTCGGCGAACGACAGCCAGTAGTGGGAGAAGAAGTACGGCTGTATCGCGTGCAGTTGGGGTATCTGGTCGAGGATCTGGACGGTGATCAGCAGGCCCACGGTCGTCGCCATCGCCGCGATGCCGCTATTGGTGAGCGTCGAGATGAACAGGCCGAGAGCCGCTATGCCTGTCAGCGACGCGGCGACCACCAAGGCGATGAGGAACGCTCGGCCCAGGCCGTCGGTGAAGCTGATCTGTGTGCCGGAGATCGTCGTCAGGTCGCCGAGTGGGAAGAGGATGGCTCCTACCGTCAGGGCCGAGATCGCCACGACCAGCGTTGCCACCAGGCAGAACGTCAGCACCGTCGCGTACTTGGTGAGCAGGAGGCGGGTGCGGCCTGCGGGGGCGACCAGGAGGTAGCGGAGTGTGCCGGCGTTCGCCTCGCCGGCTATCGCGTCGCCGGCGATGACGCCGATCGCCATTGGGAGGAAGAAGGGGAGGGTGGCGGCGAGGGCGGTGAAGACCAGGAACAGGCCGTTGTTGGTGATCTGGGAGATGAAGGCCGGGCCACCGTCGCCGCCGCGTCCGCCGGGGCCGGTCTGAGAGCCGTCGCTGGTTTCGATCTTTACCGCGATGCCGACCAGGATGGGGACGGCAGCGAGGACTGCGAGTAGGGCGAGGGTGCGCCAGCGGCGGAACGTTGTGAGTAGTTCGTTGCCGAAGAGGGTGCCACGGAGGGTTGTTCGGCGGGTGACGGGTAGTGGGGGCTTGTCGCGCAGTTCCCCGCGCCCCTTGGCGGCGTCTGCCTCAACCTGCGACATCGAAGCCCTCCCCCGTCAGCGCCACGAACGCGTCTTCCAGTGAGGCACGTTGCAGACCGAAGCCTCGGACCCGGACACCCGCCGACACCAACGCGGCGTTGACGTCCGCCAGGTCGCGGTCCGGGGGCTCTGCCGTCACCTTGTCGTCCTCGGTCGCCACATCGCTCGCGCCCTGTTCCTTCAGGACCCGGGCCGCCTCTCCCGGGTCCGGGGTCGTGACCACCAGGCGGCCGCGCGTGCCCGCTGCCAGGTCCGCCACCGGGCCCTGGGTGATCAGGCGGCCCTGGGCCATGACCGCTGCGTGGGTGCAGACCTGTTCGATCTCGTCCAGGAGGTGGGAGGAGAGGAACACCGTCGTGCCGTCGGAGGCCAACTCGCGGACCAGGGAGCGGATTTCGCGCATGCCCTGCGGGTCGAGGCCGTTGGTCGGCTCGTCCAGGACCAGGAGTTTGCGGGGCTGCAGGAGGGCGGCGGCCAGGCCCAGGCGTTGTTTCATGCCCAGGGAGTAGGCCTTGGCCTTCTTGGCGGCCGCCGCCGTCAGACCCACCCGGTCCAGTGCCTCGGCGACGCGGGCGCGCCGGGTGCGGGGGTCGGCGGTCGGGTCCGCGGCGTCGTAACGGAGGAGGTTGTCGCGGCCGGAGAGGAAGCCGTAGAGGGCGGGGCCCTCGATCAGGGCGCCTACGTGTGGGAGGACCGCGCGGGAGGCGCGGGGCATGGGGTGGCCGAGGACGCGGGCCGTGCCCGATGTGGGTTCGATCAGGCCCATCAGCATGCGGATGGTGGTGGTCTTGCCCGAGCCGTTCGGGCCGAGGAAGCCGAAGACGCTGCCCGCCGGGACGCTCAGGTCGAGGCCGTCGACGGCGAGCTGTCCGCCGCGGTAGCGCTTGGTGAGGGCGCGGGTGGCGATCACGGTCTCCCCCGCGTCCTCCTGCTCCCGGTCCGGCTCCTTGGCGGACGGCTCGTCCATCGACCCCCTCGATTCGTGCTCGTACGACCCCACATGACGACTACTCACAGTGACTACGAACGGCCGTCACGCAAGGTTCCCGGCCCGGTGCCGTCCGGCGTGTCGCCCGCCGGAGCCGCCCCGGGCCGGAGAGGCCTAGCCCGCGTTCGCCGCCTTCACCAGTGCGGCCTTGTCCACCGCGCCGACGTAGACCTTGCCGTCGTCGGTGATCAGGGCGTTGATCAGGCGGGTCTTGAAGATCGTGCCCGAGCCGAACTTGCCCGAGACCTTGTCGCCCAGCGAGTCCAGGAAGCCGCCGAAGGCGCCGCCGCCGGCATCGGAGCCGGACGGGATGCCCTGGCCGCCGGTGTCGAAGGTGGCGATGGAGTCCCAGCCCTCGCCGATGACGTTCAGGCCGTCGAGGCCCTTGCCGAGGTCCTCGTCGGACTTGGCGCCCTTGTCGGCGCCCTTCAGGCTGCCCGCGAAGTGGCCGTTCGTGTCGTCGGCCTTGTTGTCCTCGGTGACCTTCGCGCCCTTGGGCGTCTTGAAGTCGAAGGTCGAGGCGGACGGCTTCGAGAAGCTGATCTGGGTGAAGCCCGCGTCGATCACGGCCGCGCCGCCGCTCGCCGGGGTCAGCGTGAACTTCAGCGGCAGACCGGTCTTGGAGTCGACCGCGACGGTGATCTGGCCGACCGTCGAGCCGCTGTCCTTCGGCTTGATGACCAGGCGGTACGCGTCCCGGCCGGCGACCTGGGCGGTGCCCTGGACGGTGACCGAGGTGGTGTCGTCGACCGCCTTCAGGGCGTCCTTGGCGAGCTGGTCCGGCGTGGCCGGGGTCTCGTCCTGCTTCTGCTTGGCGTCGGCGCTGTCGGCGACCGTCGAGTGGTAGACCTCGTTCGACTGGCTGTCGTAGCCCCAGACGTCCTTGCCGTTGTGGATGAGGCTGTACTCCGCCGCGTTCTCCAGGAGGGACAGCTTCTGCTTGTCCGGGCCGTCGGCGGCGACGCGCAGGGTGTGCGTGCCGGTGGCCAGTTCGGTGAGCTTGGTGGAGGGGTCGGCGGAGGATCCGTCACCGGAGCCGCTGGTGGCCCCGGACGTCAGGCTGCTCTCCAGACCGCCGAGGTCGGGCAGGCCCAGGTCCGTGGTCACCTTCACCGTGCCGGACATCTGCTGCACGTCCGACTTGGCGATCTTCTCGAGGAGTTGCTGCGCGCTGATCTTCGGCAGGTCGGGGTCGCCCGAGTCGGCGAGTGCCGGGACGAGCCCGATGGTCGCGGCCGCCACCCCCACCACCGCGACCGGGACGACGTACCGCGCGGCCTTGCGTCGACCGGGGTGCAGGTCGTCGGCCTCCCCGGCACTCGTGCTGTCGTCGGATTCGTACGGTGCCATGTGTGCGCTACCTCCGTCGTCGGCGGCGGCTTCCAACTTCGTCTGACTGCACTCGTCTTCCACCCCAGCCGCCATTCTCACCCGAATCGGTGAGGAGTGGTGTTTTCCGTGGTTTCCAGTTGACCAAATCGGCCGGGATGAAGCGTCAGACCCCGGAGGCAACTCCGTGTACTCCTGGGGTATGACGTGAGAGGGCGGCGCCTCCCCCGACCCGTAGGGGTCGTGTGCGGGAAGGCGCCGCCCGGTGGAGCGAGTGTCAACTCCTGTCTCAGCCCTGCACGAAGACGTAGTCCGCCTGGTAGGGCACGCCGACGATGGTGCCCGGCGAGCAGGAGCCGGAAGGTGCGACTCCGCCGACGGTGTTCAGGCGCAGGATCTCGGCGGTGCCGGCGAGCAGGCCGTGGTGCTTGCCGGACTGCGTGGCCTTCAGGTCGAGCTCCGGGATGTTGCCGTCGCCGTTCGGGGTCTTGGACAGGAGGGCGCCGGTGACGGCGCTGCCGTCGGGCGCGACCCACTGCGGCGTACCGGAGTTGGGCTTGACGAAGGAGTGCTGGATGCCGCCGCCGAGCAGGGCGCTGACGTCCCGCTGGGCGAAGGCGTAGCCGCCGCCGTCGGCCGGCTTGCACTCGTAGATCTGCTTGCCCTTGACCACGGACGCCTGGAAGTTGTCGAAGGCGTCACGGAAGTCGAAGGCGGCGACGGTGACCTTGTGGAGCTGGCCGCGGACGGCGCCGCCCGGGAACTCGGCCGTGTGCAGGTTGGCGTAGAAGGATCCGGGGTCGGACTTCAGCGCGTCCAGCAGCGCCTTGTCCTTCACCTTGACCGTGCCGGTGACGCTGTGCCGCCGGCTCTTCTCCAGCAGCTTGCTGAAGTCGACCTTGACGCCGCCGTTGGTGCCCTTGGCGCCCTGGTGGATGTGGAGCATGGTCGGCTTGCCGGTGCCGCGCCAGGTCACGGCGACGGAGACCTTGTCGCCCTTGACCTTGATGAACTCCAGCGCGGCGCCGTCCTTGTCGCCCACGGCCGGACCGCCCGCCACGGGAACCTCGTTGGCGCCCCGCAGGCTGGTCGCGAGCAGGGTCCCCCCGGTGCCGCCGGAGACGGTCCCGCTCTGGCTGACGATGGTCTGGTCACTCATGCCGGCGTGCCCCGCGTGGTCGGCGCGGATGCCTCCGGCGGCGAAGGCGGGAATCACCGTCGCGGCGACACCGCCCGCTGCGGCCACCGCGACAGCGGTGACGATCAGGCTCTTACGGCGCTTCGAGAACGTCGCGTTCATGCCCATGATTCTTTTGTCTCCCCGTAGCTCGGCCGGCACCCCCTGCGCCGGCCTTCTGACTACGAGTACGGAATCAATCTTGGATTGGACTCAGTCCAGAGTAGTGACGTGCGTCACACACCCCAGGAGGCGGTACGAGGCTCAGCCGGCCCGGTGGACCACCGCGTCGCACATCTCCATGAGGGACAGCTTGGCGTCGCACTCCGGCAGCGGGGCCAGCGCGGCCCGCGCGTCCTCGGCGTACCGGACGGTGTCCCGGCGTGCCTGCTCCAGCGCGGGGTGCGCCCGCAGCCCGGCCAGGGCCTCGGCATGCCGCGCGTCGTCGGTGAGGTCGGAGTCCAGCAGCTCGCACAGCGCGATGTCCTCGGGCAGCCCGAGGCGCGCCGCCCGCTCGCGCAGCCGCAGCACCGGCAGCGTCGGGATGCCCTCGCGCAGGTCGGTGCCCGGCGTCTTGCCGGACTCGTGCGAGTCGGAGGCGATGTCCAGGACGTCGTCGGCGAGCTGGAAGGCGACCCCGAGCCGCTCGCCGTACTGCGTGAGCACGTCCACGACCGTCTCGTCGGCGCCCGACATCATCGCGCCGAACCGGCACGACACGGCCACCAGCGAGCCGGTCTTGCCGCCGAGCACGTCCAGGTAGTGGTCGACCGGGTCGCGGCCGTCCTGCGGGCCCGCCGTCTCCAGGATCTGGCCGGTGACCAGCCGTTCGAACGCCTCGGCCTGCACCCGTACCGCCTCGGGACCGAGGTCGGCCAGGATGTGCGAGGCGCGCGCGAAGAGGAAGTCGCCGGTGAGGACCGCGACCGAGTTGCCCCAGCGGGTGTTGGCGCTGTCGACCCCGCGGCGCACGGCAGCCTCGTCCATGACGTCGTCGTGGTACAGCGTCGCGAGGTGGGTCAGCTCCACGACCACGGCCGAGGGCACGACTCCGGGGGCGTACGGGTCCCCGAACTGGGCGGCGAGCATCACGAGGAGTGGACGGAACCGCTTTCCACCCGCGCGTACCAGGTGCTGGGCGGCCTCCGTGATGAAGGGGACCTCGCTCTTGGTGGCTTCGAGCAGTCCCTCCTCGACGGCCGCCAATCCGGCCTGGACATCGGCTTCCAGAGCCTGGTCCCGCACGCTCAGCCCGAACGGCCCGACGACGGTCACGAGGGGTCTCCTGTCTGCTGGTGTCTACTGGCGGTTACGCGGTTTGTCGATAGGTCGCTGCCATCACTCAAGTCAGCGTATCCGGTCACCTTTCGATCACCGATGCCGCCCACCCGTCCAGCACGGGCGGTATCGGATCACGCCCGGTATGTTTCTGATCACCTGATAACAACGGATATTTATCGACTTGAGCTGTCCACTTGCTCCACCTGGAGGGAAGCCGCCGCCCGTGTCCCGAACCGAAGTCGACGTCGAGCCCGGAAACCAGCCGCCCCCCGAGGACGATCACGCCTTCTTCGGCCAGCCCAGGGGTCTGCTCACCCTCTCGGGCCTGGAGGTCTGGGAACGCTTCTCGTTCCTGGGCATGCAGGCCATCCTGGTGCTCTACTTTGCCGACACCGTCGCCCACGGCGGCATGGGCATGGCGGCCGGCACCGCCGCCTCCGTCTCCGCGGCCTACGGCACCCTCGTCTACCTGGTCTCCGTCGCCGGCGGCTGGCTCGCCGACCGCATCCTCGGCTCGTACCGCGCGGTCCTGTGGGGCGGCATCCTGATCGCCTGCGGCCACTACGCGATGGCCGTGCCGACCCAGGCGATGACCTGGGTGGGCCTCGGGCTCATCAGCGCGGGCACGGGGCTGCTCAAGCCCAACGTCGCCACCATGGTCGGCAAGCTGTACCGGACCGACGACGAGCGCCGGGACGCGGGCTTCGCGCTGTACTACATGGCGATCAACATCGGCGCCTTCGCGGGCCCGCTGATCACCGGCTGGCTCGGCGACCACAAGGGCTGGCACTGGGGATTCTCGGCGGCCGCGATCGGCATGACGTTCGGGCTGGTCCAGTACGTCGCGGGCCGCCGTCACCTGGCCGGGCGCAAGCACACCGCGGAGTTCGCGCTCGCCCCGGACGCCATGCGCCGGGCGATCCGCCTGATCGTGGCCGGTGTGGCCGCCGTGGCCGTGCTCGCCGCCCTTCTGGCCGCCGCCGGCTGGCTGACCATGGGCCGCTTCGTCGACCTGCTCACCCTGATCTCCGTGATCGCCCCGGTGGTCTACTTCGCGGTGATGTTCGCGAGCCCCCGCGTCACCCCCGAGGAACGCGGCCGGCTGCGGCCGTACATCGTGCTCTTCCTCGCCTCCACGGTCTTCAACTTCATCCTCTTCCAGGCCTACTCGACGATGATGCTGCTGGCCGCCTCGAACGCCGAGTCGACCATCCTCGGCTTCGACTTCCCCGCCAGCTGGTACGCCTCCGCGCTGGGCGCCTTCGAGGTCGGCCTCGCGCCCGTGGTCGCCGCCCTGTGGGTGCGCATGGGCAGGCGCCAGCCGCACGCCTCCAACAAGATCGCGATCGGCGTCGTACTCGGCGGGCTGTCCTTCCTGCTGATGGTGCTGCCGACCTCGGGGCACGCGAACGACGACTACCTGATGTCGGCCTGGTGGATCGTGGGCTCGTACTTCCTGCTGGGCCTCGGCGACATCCTGCTGGAGACCTCCGGCATGTCGGCCACGACCAAACTCGCCCCGGCCGCCTTCTCCAGCCAGACCATGTCCCTCTGGTTCCTGTCCCTGGCCCTCGCCAACGGCATCCAGGCCCAGACCGTGAAGCTCTACGACGACGTCTCCAAGCCCGCCTACTTCGGCGTCAACGGCGCGATCGCGGTGGCCGCGGGCCTCGCGGTCATGGCCGCGGCGCCCTGGCTGCGCCGCACGATGCACCCGGTCCACTGAAGCCAACGGGGTCCCGCTCATGCACATCCGTACGTCCCTCCCCCACGACACGACCCACGAGGACCTCTGGATCCCCCTCCCGGACCAGACGCTGCTGTACGCGCGCGTGTGGCGCCCGCTGACCGACGAACCCGTACCGGCGCTCCTGGAGTACCTCCCGTACCGCCTGACCGACTGGACCGCGCCCCGCGACCACCAGCGCCACCCCTGGTACGCCGGCCACGGCTACGCCTCCGTCCGCGTCGACATCCGCGGGCACGGCAACAGCGAGGGCATGCCGGGCGACGAGTACTCGGCGACCGAGCTGGCCGACGGGGTCGCCGTCGTCAACTGGCTTGCGGAGCAGCCCTGGTGCAATGGGAAAGTCGGCATGTTCGGCATCTCCTGGGGCGGCTTCAACTCCCTCCAGATCGCGGCCCTCGCGCCCGAGCCGCTCAAGGCGATCGTCACGGTGTGCTCCACGGACGATCGCTATGACAACGACGTGCACTACATGGGAGGTTCCGTCCTCGCCGTCGACATGCACGCGTGGGCGGCGACCATGCTCGCCTTCGTCTCCCGCCCGCCCGACCCGCTGTACGTCGGCCCGGTCTGGCGGGACATGTGGCTCAAGCGCCTGGAGACGGTCGACCCGTTCATCCACACCTGGCTCGAACACCAGACCAGGGACGAATACTGGCGGCACGGCAGCGTCTGCGAGGACTACGGCGCCATCGAGGCCGCGGTCCTCGCGGTGGGCGGCTGGCACGACCCGTACCGGGACACGGTGCTGCGGCTGGTGGAACACCTCCCGGCCGATCGGGTACGGGGACTGATCGGGCCGTGGTCGCACCAGTACCCGGACCGGGGGCTGCCGCCGGGGCCCGCGATCGGGTTCCTCCAGGAGACGCTGCGGTGGTGGGACCAGCACCTCAAGGGCGCCGACACGGGTGTGATGCGCGAGCCGCTCCTGAGGGCGTACGTCAGCGACCCGCACCCTCCGGTCACGGTCTACGACACCCTCCCCGGCCGCTGGGTCGGCGAGCCCGCCTGGCCCTCGCCGAACGTCACGACGATCTCGTACGGCCTTCGGGGCGACCCCGTGCCGGTCCGCTCCCCCCAGCACACCGGCCTCGACGCCGGCCGCTTCTTCCCCTTCGGCAACGACGCCGACCTCCCGCCCGACCAGCGCGACGAGGACGCCCGCTCGGCCTGCTTCGACTTCGAGGTCGCCGAGGAGACCTGGGTGCTGGGGCGGCCCAGGGTCCGGCTGCGGCTGACCTCCCAGGCGCCACGTGGACAGGTCGTCGCCCGCCTGTGCGACGTCGCGCCGGACGGCTCCTCGACCCTCGTCACGCGCGGCGCGCTGAACCTCTCCGCGCGGCACGGGCGGGAAAAGGACGTCCCCTGGACACCCGGCGCCACCGAGGACGTCGAGTTCGAGCTGAACGGCATCGGGCACGCCTTCCCGCCCGGGCACCGGCTCCGTGTCGCCGTGTCCTCCGCGTACTGGCCGTGGATCTGGCCGCAGCCGGAGTCGGCGGCCGGGTTCACGCTGGACCCGGCGGGCAGCTCGCTGGAACTGCCCGCACGCGCGCGTGCGTCGGAGGAACCGGCGATCGCCTTCGAGGAGCCGGAGCAGTACGAGCCGCTCGGCGTCAACCACCCCGTCACGCTGGACGAACCGCGGCCCGAGCGGCTGGTCGTGCGGGACGTCGCCAGGGGTGAGTGGCGGCTGGAGGTCGACCCGCGGTACGGCGGCACGCGCGTGTACCCGGACGGTCTGGAGTTCACCGAGGACGCGCTGGAGACGTACACGATCCAGGAGGGCGATCCGCTGTCGGCCCGTACCCGTTCCGACTGGTCGATCCGGCTGCACCGCCCGGATCTGCCCTGGGAGACGACGATCCGTACGCGCTCCGAGATCACCTGTGACGCGGAGTCCTTTTTGACCTCCAATGAGGTTGTTTGCGCGGAGGGCGGCGAGGTCGTCTTCCACCGGACCTGGGAGAAGCGGATTCCACGGACGGCCGGTTGACGGTGAGTTGAGGGCATTGCCCGATTTGCGACTCTTGTGGATTGCAGTGAGTTGGCTCACGCCGGACCATGATCCGCATTCCGCCGCATTTCGGCCGATCCGCCTTTTCCGGTATGCCAGTTGAGGCTTGGCAGCCGCAAAGGATCAAGTGCCTCATATGACTCAGAGCAAGGTCAATAGGGGTGTTCTGTGAATCCGGCACTTGTTCCGGACATGTGCTCTCGCATACGTTCCCGGCCTGTCGGGCGGACGCCGAATCCTGCCACCGCCCGAGCCATCCACCGAGAACGTACGGGCAGGAGCGGGGGACCCAGGTAAGTCGCCGGGCCGGGGCGTCTTCGGACATTCCGGACCGGCTTTGGGGTGAAGTCGTGTCGCCTTGCGGCGGCGCGGCCGGGCATCTCCCGCCCGAACCCGACAGCTCACCTCGCAGGCGACGGAGAGGAACCCGTCATGTCTGCTGCCGCTCAGCACCGCCGCTCCAGAGGCTCCCGTCTCGCCCGCAAGCTCGCCGTCGTGAGCCTCGGCGCCACCGTCCTCGCCCTCCCGGTCATCGGCGCGACCAGCGCCTCCGCGGCCACCACCACGACCGTGACCGCCACCTCGCTGGGGTACGCCAACAACCTCGACGGCTGGATCCGCGCCTCCCTCCAGGTCATGGCGCAGCACGGCATCCCCGGCACGTACAACGGCATCTACCGCAACGTGATCCGCGAGTCCTCCGGCAACCCGTACGCCATCAACAACTGGGACTCCAACGCGCTCGCGGGCACCCCGTCGAAGGGCCTGCTCCAGGTCATCGACCCGACCTTCGCCGCGTACCACGTCTCGGGCACCTCGTACGACCCGTACGACCCGGTCGCCAACATCACCGCCGCCTGCAACTACGCGGCCCAGCGGTACGGCTCCATCGACAACGTGTGGGGCGCCTACTAGGAGGCGCCACCGGGCCCCGTCGCTACCGGGCCTGCGGGAACAGTCTTTCGAGGACGACGGCGATGCCGTCGTCCTCGTTCGACAGGGTGATCTCGTCGGCCACCGACTTGAGTTCGGGATGGGCGTTGGCCATCGCGACGCCGTGCGCGGCCCAGTCGAACATCGGGATGTCGTTGGGCATGTCCCCGAAGGCGATCGTCTGGTGCGGGCCCAGGCCCAGGTGTTCGGCGGCGAGCGCCAGGCCGGTCGCCTTGGTGATGCCGCATGGCTGGAGTTCGACGGTCCCAGGCCCCGACATGGTGACGGTGGCGAGGGAACCGACCACCGCGCGCGCGGTCGAGGCCAACTCGTCGTCGGACAGGTCGGGATGGCGCAGCAGCACCTTGCTGATGGGCTCGCACCACAGGTCGTCGCGGCGGCTGACCCGGACCGCCGGCAGGGTCGGGTGCGGCATCAGATAGCCGGGCTCGATGAGCGTGAGCCCGTCGACGCCGTCCTGGTCGACGGCCGCGTACACCTGGCCCACCTCGGCCTCGATCTTGCCGAGCGCGGTCTCGGCCAGCTCCCGGTCCAGGGTGACCGACCACAGCAGACGGTCCGCGCCGGCGTCGTACACCTGCGCGCCCTGCCCGCACACCGCGAGCCCGCTGCTGCCGAGGTCGTCGAGGAGCGGCCGCACTCTGGGGGCCGGCCGGCCCGTCACGACGAGGTGCCGGGCACCGGCCTCCGCCACCCGCGCGAGGGCGGCGAGGGACCGGTCGGACAGCGTGTCGTCGCCTCTGAGCAGCGTGCCGTCCAGGTCGGTGGCGACGAGTGCATATGCGGTGGGTGCGGCCATGATCAGAGAATACGGACAGGACGCCCAACGGACTCATCGCGAACCGGCCGACCGCCTTGTTCACCTGCGTATCTCAGTCAACTCCCGTACCTGTGTCTGCTCTTCGGGGCGGGCGGTGGCGTATGCCGTCGTCAGGCGTGAGCGGCCACCAGGTGCTTGGCCAGCCTCGGCGAGGCGAACTCCGTGCCGCACACGAACCGCATCACCGGGCCGTACGAGGACGCGGACGGCAGGCCGGTGAAGTACAGGCCGGGGACCGAGGAGACGTAACCGGCGCCGAGCTTGGGCGTGCCGCGGCTCACGGCGAGGCCGGTGCGCAGCTCGTGGCCGAGGAAGTCCATCGCCGCTATGTCGACGCGGTAGCCGGTGGCGGCGATGACGTGGTCCGCGGAGAGGGTCTCCGTGCGGCCGGCGTGGCTGCGGACCGTGAGCGTGGGGCTGCCGCCGTCCGCGTCCGTGCGGACGATCCGCTCGACCTCGCTGACCTGCACCTTGCCCTCGAAACGGTCGCGCAGCCACCAGGCGCCGAGCGGGCCGAGGACGCGGCGGACCAGGTAGTGGCGGGTCTCGGCGGGCAGGTAGCGGTACGGGTGCGGGTAGTAGCTCAGGGCCCACAGGGACCAGGCGCGGCCGAAGGGTGACTCGGGGCGCAGCTTCGGCTGCTTCCAGGGCGGTGCGCCGAAGGCGACCCGGCCGCGGCCGCGGGAGACCACCCGCACCTGGGCGCCCGCCTCCGCCGCGAGCGCCGCCGTCTCCAGCGCGGACTGGCCGGCGCCGACCACGATCAGGTCCTTGCCGGAGTAGCGCGTGAGGTCGTGGTGCTGGGAGCTGTGGGAGACCGGGCCCGTGGGGGTGGGTCCGTCCGCCGCGGCCGTGGCGAGTTCGGCCGGCAGATGGGCCAGGCCGGACAGGCCGGTGGCGACGACGACCGCGCGGGCGGTGAACAACTCCCCCGAGTCCAGCTTCAGTTCGAAGCCGCCCGCCTTGTTCCGGTCCACCGAGACCACCCGGACCCGCTCCAGCTCGGGCACCAGCTTCTGCTGGAACCACTCGCCGTACGCGATGAAGGTCTCGACCGGGATGATGTCCTCGTCGGTGACCAGCCGCTTGATGCCGGCGGCGTCGCAGTAGTCGACGAGGTTGTGACCCTGCTGCGGCGCGTCCAGGTTGGAGGCGGCCGGGGTCGACTTCAGGAGCATGCCGGCGGGCATGTGGTCGCGCCAGCTGACCATGGGCTCGCCGAAGACGCGGACGGGTATGCCGCGGGCTCGGAGATGGGCGGCGGTCGACAGGCCGAAGGGCCCGGCGCCGATGACTGCAACCGGTCGGATCACGAAGTCCCTCCCCAGGACGTCACTTCGTCACTTCGTGCCGGCCCGGACGGCTGTGCGTGCTGGCTCAGCCTCCCGAACCGGTGGTGCTGCCGCGGCGGTTGGTGCGCCACAGCTGATACAGGTGCTTCGCGCCCGGTCGCACGAAGCGCGCGAGCATCGTGAGGAACGGCAGCGGGTCGTCACCCGCGAGCCAGGCCAGCTCCGTCCCGCTCGCGCGCGCCGGGGCGTGCGGCGTCGTATAGCCGCTGCGGCGGTAGGCGAGCAGGGCGGGCAGGTCGATGTTCTCCACGATGTACCGGTGGCCGGCCCGCTGTTCCCCCTCCGGGACGGAGCGGCCGGTCAGGTCCAGATGCATGGCGCGTACGACGTCCACCGCCGACTCGTTCTCGAAGAGGCGGAACTGGGCGCCCATGCGCGGGTTGAAGTCGAGGAGCTTGTACTGTCCGTCGCGCCGGTCGAAGCGCAGGTCGAGGTCGATGATTCCGGTGAAGCCGATCTGTTTGATGAAACGCGCGGCGAGGTCCGCGAGTTCCGGATTGTCGACGACGTACGCGTTCGCGGTCATTCCGGCGTGCGGCGGCCAAGAGCGCACCTTCACGCCGGTGAACATCGCGAGCGGGGTCGAGTCCTGGTCGAAGTAGGCGTGCACGATCCAGTCCTCGGCGTCCTCCCTCGGCAGGTACTCCTGGAGGATCACTCCGGGCCGCTCGCCCCAGTCGCGGGCCAGGTCGAGCAGGCCCTCGCGGGTGGCGATCCGCGTCGTGCCGTTCACCGCGGGCTGCTTTCGGCGCAGGAAGGCCTCGCGGTTCTTCGCCACGACCGGGAAGCGGGCCTTCTCGGCGAAGGCCACGATGTCGTCGTACGACTGCGGGAAGGCGGCCGTCGGGCTCGGGATGCCGTGTTCCACGCACAGTTCGTGCAGGCCCTGCTTGCTGGCCAGGCGGCGGGGCAGGGCGGGGTCGACGCGCGGGAACAGGAAGCGGCCGGCGAGCACGTCCTGGTGCTCGGCGATCAGGACGGCGGCCTCCTCGTCGGTGGGGACGAGGACGGTGGGGCGGCCGATGCGGCGCCCGACGCGCAGCAGGCCCTCCACCAGGTGCTCGGGGTCCTCCGTGCCGGTGGTCGGCCAGACGAAGGCCTTCTTCAGATAGCGGGAGGAGGCGGCCGGTGTGTAACGGTCTTCCGTTATCGCGTACATGGGCACGCCGAGGCGGCCCAGGCTGCGTATCGCCCCGACCCCTCCGTGGTGCAGCGGGTAGTCGCCGAACTTGACGATCAGGCCGGGCACATCACGATCGGCCCGGAAAGGCACACTGCTCCTGGCCACGGGTCCCCCCACGCGTCCCCCCTACGGACCGGACCCACCCCGTCCGTGTCCCCCAAAGGACGCTAAGCCGGAATTGCCTAGTCCGACAAGCCCATTTCGGACATTGCAAACTCTTTAGACACTGCCCAGGACCGGCGGCTCGGCCGTAACGTGTGGCACGACCAGCAGGAACACACGAGAGTGAGGCAGCACCCCATGCCCCCCTTCGACGTTTCCGAGGGCGATCCCTTCGGTCCGCACAACCTTCCCTACGGCGTCTTCTCGCGCGCGGGTTCGGCGGAGCGGACGGTCGGCGTCCGGCTCGGCGACCACGTCCTCGACGCGGGCGCGGCGGCCCTGGCGCTCGACTCGCCGTACGCCTCCCTGCTCGCGCGGCCTTCCCTGAACCCGCTGCTAGCCGCGGGCCGCACCGCCTGGTCGGACGTGCGGCGCGCGCTGACGGCGTGGGTGACGGTGCGCCAGGAGGAGATCGCCGGGTTCTTCCACCCCTTGTCGTCCGTGACCCTGCACCTCCCCTTCGAGGTCGCCGACTACGTCGACTTCTACGCCTCCGAGAACCACGCCAGGAACGTCGGCCAGATCTTCCGGCCCGACGCCGCGGACTCGCTGACGCCCAACTGGAAGCACCTGCCGATCGGTTACCACGGCCGGTCGGGGACGGTCGTGGTGTCGGGCACCGATGTCGTACGGCCGTCCGGGCAGCGCAAGGCCCCGACCGACGCGGCACCGGTCTTCGGGGCCTCGGTCCGCCTGGACATCGAGGCCGAGGTCGGCTTCGTGGTGGGCGTGCCGTCCGAGATGGGAACGGCCGTGGGGCTCGGGGAGTTCCGCGAGCACGTCTTCGGGCTCTGCCTCCTCAACGACTGGTCCGCGCGCGACGTACAGGCCTGGGAGTACGTCCCCCTCGGGCCGTTCCTCGGGAAGTCCTTCGCCACGTCGGTGTCGGCGTGGATCACGCCGCTGGACGCGCTGGAGCACGCGCGCGTGGCGCCGCCGCAGCGCACGCACGCGTTGCTGCCGTACCTGGACGACGCCGGCCCCGACGCCGAGCCGGGCGGCTACGACCTGCGCATCTCGGTCGCGATCAACGGTCACGTCGTCTCCGAGCCGCCCTTCTCCACCATGTACTGGACGGCCGCCCAGCAGCTCGCCCACATGACGGTGAACGGGGCCTCGCTGCGGACCGGCGACCTGTACGGCTCGGGCACGGTGAGCGGGCCCGAGGCGGGGCAGCGGGGGTCGCTGCTGGAGCTGACCTGGAACGGGCGCGATCCGCTGGAACTTCCGGACGGCAAGCGGACGTTCTTGGAGGACGGGGACGTAGTGACGCTGTCGGCGTGGGCGCCCGGGCCGGGTGGGGCGCGGGTCGGGCTGGGGGAGGTGGTGGGGCGGATCGTGGCCGGGTGAGTCAAGCGCTGAGGGGGAAGTTGCGGGTGTGACGGTCGCTGTACGGGACGTAGTGGGGCCGCTTCGGCTCCTGACTCCTGCCCGCTTCGCCGTCATACTGGCGGCGGGCGACTCGTGCGCCGGGGCCGATCCGCCGGACGGGCCCTGGGGGCGGTCGCCCCGCCCTCGCCCCTCTCCTCCGATCAGGATCCGGAGCCCGTGGCATGACCGTCTGTCTGCTCCTGCTGAGCGTCGTCGCGCTGACGGCCGCAGTGCCGGTTCCGCGTGCCCTGGTGCGGGCGGCCTGGCCCGAGCGGGAGCCCGTGGTCGCGCTGTGGGTGTGGCAGTGCCTGGTCGCCACAGTGCTGATGTGCTGTCTGACGGCGCTCGTGCTGGGTGCGACCGCGGTCTTCCACACCGTCCGCGACCATGTGTTCGCGCCGGCGCCCCCGGCCGTCACCGCGGCGTACGACCTGTCCGTCGCGCCGGTCTGGGCGGCGGCCCTCACCCTGCTGCTGGCCTGCGGTGCCGCCTGGACGACCGCGATGCTGGCCCGTGAGCTGGTCGAGGCGCGGCGGCGGCGCGGGGTGGCCCGGGCGCATCTGCGCGAGCGGGCTCCGGAGCTGCCCGGCGGTCTTGAGGAGGCGGCGCGCGGGCCGCTGCTGGTGCTGGAGGACGAGTATCCGGACGCCTGGTGGATGCCGGGGCATCCGCCGCAGCTGGTCGTCACGACCGGGGCGCTGCACCGGCTGACCGACCACCAGCTGGACGCCGTACTCACGCATGAGCGGGATCACGCGCGGGCGCACCACGACTGGCTGCTGCATCTGTCGAGCGCGCTGGCCACGGGGTTTCCCCGGGTGCCGTTGTTCGCGCACTTCCGCGATCAGACGCACCGCCTTGTGGAGCTGGCCGCGGACGACACGGCGTCGCGGCGGTGCGGGCATCTGACCACCGCGCTGGCGCTGATCGAGCTGAACCAGCACCGGGGCGTGCTGTCCTGCGCCTCCAGTCACCGACTGCTCGGCGAACGCGTCGACCGCCTGCTGCAGCCGCAGCCGCGGCTCGGCCGGCGGAGCAGGGCGCTGACGACGACGGTGGCGGCGCTGGTGCCGTTGCTGCCCCTGCTGATCACGTTCGCGCCGGGGCTGACGGCCCTGTCGTAGCAGCCGTCGCCGCTTCCTCGGCGGTGGCAGATCTTCCCGTCCGGACACGGAAACCGCAGGTCAACGCCCCAATCGGCGGAGCCCGTGGTGGCGCAACACCGCCGCAACACTTCATTCCCCACCGGCTCGCTATGGTTCAAAACATGCCACCCAGCGACCGCATCCGAGACCATGCCGGACAGGGCGCGACCACCGTCGCCGCCCACCGTGCGCGGCGTCGGCTGCGGGCCGACCAGGCGCGGCAGCTCGCCGATCTGCTCCGGTATCAGGTCCTGGCCGGCGGTTTCCCGGACGGCGCGCTCCCCCACGAGACCACGCTCGCCACGGACTACCGCGCCAGCCGCAACACCGTCCGCCAGGCGCTCGACCTGCTCAGGGCCGAGGGGCTCGTGGACCGGCTGCCGGGGGTCGGGACCGTGGTCGTCGCCCGGAAGTACCCGCACGGGCTCGACCGGCTGATGGGCCTCGCGGAAACCCTCCGCGAGCACGGCACGGTCACCAACGAGGTCCGCACCATGGGCCCCGCCCCCGCGCCCGCCCCGGTCGCCGAACGCCTCCGCGTCCCCGCCGGCACCGACGTCCTCTACATCGAACGCCTGCGCCGCCTGAACGGCCTCCCCCTCTCCCTCGACCTCACCTACATCCCGCTCGACATCGGCACCGCCCTGCTCGGCGCCGACCTGGAGAACACCGACGTCTTCCGCCTCCTGGAGTCCATCACCGGACAGCGGCTCGGCCACGCCGAGATCACCCTGGAGGCGGTCAACGCGGACGCCCACTCCGCCGCCGTACTCGAAGCCCCGCGCGGCGCGGCCGTACTGATGCTGGAACGGCTCACGCACCTCGCCGACGGCCGCCCGGTCGACCTGGAGTTCATCCGCTTCCGCGGCGACCGCATCACCATGAGCGGCCTGCTGCACCGGTCGTTGTAAGACACCCCCGCTCGCGCACATTCCTGGAGACAGCCATGCCCTTGGCGCCCCAGCGGGCCGACGTGCCCGTGACCATCGACGAGTCGAAGTGCATCGACGGCTGCACGCTCTGCGTGGACATGTGCCCGCTGGACTCCCTGGCCATCGACGACAGCACCGGCAAGGCCTACATGCACGTCGACGAGTGCTGGTACTGCGGCCCGTGCGCGGCCCGCTGTCCCACCGGAGCCGTCACGGTCAACATGCCCTATCTGCTCCGGTGAGAGGCCTCGAACTCCCATGAAACGCACGGCACTCGCGGCCTCCGCCGCCCTCCTCCTGCTTCCGCTGACGGGTTGCGGCGGCAGCGCCGCGGCCGGTGACGGCAAGAACGTCACCATCACCGTCGGCTACCAGTCCAAGACCATCAACACGGTCACCGCCGGCACCCTGCTGCGCTCCCTCGGCTACTTCGAGAAGGAGCTGAACGCCCTGCACGACGGCCACACCTACAAGGTCGACTGGCAGGACTACGCCACCGGCGCCCCGATCACCGCGCAGATGACCGCCGGGAAGATCGACATCGGCTCGATGGGCGACTTCCCGCTCCTCATCAACGCGGCCCGCGGCAAGCAGCTCGGCAAGCCGACCCACCTGGTCTCGGTCACCGGCTACAACCTCCGCGGCGGCCTCAACACGATCGTCACCTCCCCCGACTCGAAACTGACCTCCCTCGCCGACCTCAAGGGCAAGAAGGTCTCCACCAGCGTCGGTTCGGCCGCCGACGGTACGCTCGTACGAGCCCTGCAGCGGGCCGGCATCGACCCCGAGAAGGGCATCGAGAAGCTCAACCAGCAGCCTGCCGTGGGTGCTTCGGCCCTGTCGGCGGGCAGCGCGGACGCACTCTCGCAGTTCGTCGCCTGGCCCGGGCTGCTCGCCTTCCAGGGCAAGGCGAAGGCCCTGTACGACGGTGCCGAACTGAACCTCCCCACCTTCCACGGCGTCACCGCCCGCGAGGACTTCGCCAAGCAGCGGCCCGCGGTCCTGGAGGCCTTCCTCAAGGCCCAGTCGGAGGCCACGGACTACCTCAACGCCCACCCGGTCGCCGCCGCCGAGTCGGTCGCCGAGGCCACCGGTCTGCCCGCCGAGGTCGTCTACCTCTACAACGGCGCCCACGGCATCTCCACCTTCGACCCCGCGATCAAGCCGCAGCTGGTCTCCGCGCTGAAGCAGGACGTCTCGGTCCTGAAGACCGCCAAGCTGACCGGCGACATCGACGTGGACTCGTTCGTCGACGAGCAGTACGTGAAGAAGGCCCTCGGCACGGACTACGCGCAGCGGCTCGCGGCGACCCCGCCTGCTTCGGCCTCGGCTTCGGCTTCGGCTTCGGCTTCGGCTTCGGCTTCGGCTTCGGCTTCGGCGAACGAGGTGTGGCCGAAGGGTGCGGAGAAGACGGTGACCTTCAAGTCGCCTGCCGAGCTGCTGAGTTATGTGGCCCGGCACAAGGACGGCATCCGCGCGGCCTATGTCCCCGACGCCACCACCGGCACCCTCTGGTTCGCCGACAAGGCGGTCTGGGTGGCCGACGGCGACCGCCTCCTCCCCTTCGTGGCACCGGCCACCGCGCGGGCGTACGTCGACGGGCACGGGGGCGCGCGGGTCATCACGTACGCGGAGGCACTGGGGCGGGCGTCGTGAGCCGGCGGCCCGTGGCCCGGTATGCGTTGCGAGCCGCGTCCCTGGCTGTCGCCCTCGGGCTCTGGCAGCTGCTGACCAGCCTGAACGTCGATCTGTGGCTGCGCTTCTCGCAGTTCCCCACGGTCGCCGACGTGGCCCACGCTTTCGGCGACCGGCTGTCCGGGCCCGACTACTGGACGGACCTCACCGACAGCCTTACCCGCATCCTCACCGGCTTCCTCCTCGCCGCGGTCCTGGGCGTGGCGACGGGCGTGCTCGTGGCGCGCTCGCGGCTGGCCGAGGACGTACTCGGGCCGCTGCTCGAAGTCGTCCGCCCGATCCCGGCGATCGCCCTCGTGCCGGTCGCGATCCTCCTCTTCCCCTCCAACGAACAGGGCATCGTCTTCATCACCTGCACCGCCGCCTTCTTCCCGGTCCTGGTCTCCACCCGGCACTCGGTGCGCGCACTGACGCCGGTGTGGGAGGAGGCGGTGCGCACCATGGGCGGCGGCCGGTGGCGCGTCCTGGGCTCGGTCGTCCTGCCGGGCGCGCTGCCCGGCATCTTCGGGGGCCTGTCGGTCGGCATCGGCGTCTCGTGGATCTGTGTGATCTCCGCCGAGATGATCTCCGGCCAGTACGGCGTCGGCTACCGCACCTGGCAGGACTACACGGTCGTCAACTACGCGGGCGTCTTCGTCGGCATGGTCACGATCGGCGTGCTCGGCTGGCTCACCTCCACGGCCGTGGAGCTGCTGGGCAGGTGGCTGACGCGTTGGTTGCCGCGTACGTCGTACGTGCCGGGTGGGCGAGTGCCGCGGGCGGCTGCTGTGACGGGGACTGGGAGGCGGGCTCGGGCTGACGTCCCCGGCGGAGCCGGTACCGCCCTCATATCGAAGGACACCGAGGCCGGGGAGGCCCGCGATGAGCACCTCGTCTGAGACGGCCCGGGCGACGGGCGGAGCGTCGGAGACGTCCGCGACCGGTACGGGAACTCCGGTGACCGGCGCCGGAGTCATCGCCCCAGCCCGCGGCACCCGCCTGGCCCTCCGCGCCGCCACGCTCGGTCGCCCGCA
Source organism: Streptomyces sp. NPDC047081 (assembly GCF_040643775.1). Lineage (NCBI taxonomy): Bacteria > Bacillati > Actinomycetota > Actinomycetes > Kitasatosporales > Streptomycetaceae > Streptomyces > Streptomyces sp. NPDC047081. The sequence goes on from NZ_JBEYUY010000006.1 coordinate 270,725, forward strand.
CGCCCCCGTCGTCACCGGCGTCGACCTGGACGTCGCGCCCGGCGAGATCCTCACCGTCGTCGGCTCCTCCGGGTGCGGGAAGTCGACGCTCCTGCGCACCCTGGCCGGACTGCTCCCCCTGCTCGCGGGCGAGGTCAGCCAGGACGGCCGCCCGCTGACCGGCCCGGCCGCCGACCGCGCCCTGGTCTTCCAGGAGGACGCGCTGCTCCCCTGGCGCACCCTGCGCGCCAACGTCGAACTCCCCCTCGCCATCAAGGGGTTGCCGCGTACGGAACGCCGGGCCCAGGCCGACACCTGGCTCGGCCGGGTCGGACTCGCCGACCACGCCCGGCAGTTGCCGCACCGCGTCTCCGGCGGGCAGCGCCAGCGCGCCCAGCTGGCCCGTGCGCTCGCGGCGGCGCCCCGCGCCGTCCTGATGGACGAACCCTTCGGCGCCCTCGACGCCCAGACCCGCGCCGGCATGCAGGACCTCCTGGTCGAGGTGCTCGGCGGCACGGGCGCGACCGTCGTCTTCGTCACCCACGACGTGGACGAGGCCCTCTTCCTCGGCGACCGCGTGGCCCTGCTCGGCAACGGCCGGCTGACCGCCGTACGAGAAGTGCCGCGGCCACGCGACCGTACGGCGCACGACGACCCCGCGCGCGTGGCGCTGCGGCGTGACGTCCTCTCCTCGCTCGGTACCTGACCGGCGCCCCGGAACCGAAAGGCACCTCGGTGACCACCCCCGTGAACAACCCCTTGCAGATCCCCGCGCTCACCGATGCCGAGGAGATCCGCTGCGACGTCCTCGTCGTCGGTGGCGGCACCGCCGGCACCATGGCCGCGCTGACCGCCGCCGAGCACGGCGCGAGCGTGCTGCTGTTGGAGAAGGCGCACGTCCGCCACTCCGGCGCGCTCGCCATGGGCATGGACGGCGTCAACAACGCGGTCATCCCCGGCCGCGCCGAGCCCGACGACTACGTCGCCGAGATCACCCGCGCCAACGACGGCATCGTCGACCAGTCCACCGTCCGCCAGACCGCCACGCGCGGTTTCGGCATGGTGCAGCGACTGGAGTCGTACGGCGTGAAGTTCGAGAAGGACGAGCACGGCGAGTACGCGGTCCGGCAGGTCCACCGCTCCGGCTCCTACGTGCTGCCGATGCCCGAGGGCAAGGACGTCAAGAAGGTCCTGTACCGGCAGCTGCGGCGGCGCGAGATGAGGGAGAGGATCCGCATCGAGAACCGGGTGATGCCGGTGCGGGTGCTGACCGCGGAGGGGCGGGCCGTGGGGGCGGTCGGCTTCAACACGCGCACGGGCGCGTTCGTGACGGTGCGCGCGGGCGCGGTGATCCTGGCGACGGGCGCGTGCGGCCGACTCGGACTGCCGGCCTCCGGATACCTCTACGGCACCTACGAGAACCCCACCAACGCCGGTGACGGTTACGCCATGGCCTACCACGCGGGCGCCGAGCTCACCGGCATCGAGTGCTTCCAGATCAACCCGCTGATCAAGGACTACAACGGCCCCGCCTGCGCCTACGTCGCCAACCCCTTCGGCGGCTACCAGGTCAACCGGCACGGCGAACGCTTCGTCGACTCCGACTACTGGTCCGGCCAGATGATGGCCGAGTTCGCGGCGGAGGTGGCGAGCGACCGGGGGCCGGTGTACCTGAAGCTGAGCCATCTGCCGGAGGAGTCGCTCTCGGCACTGGAGTCGATCCTGCACTCGACGGAACGCCCGACGCGCGGCACCTTCCACTCCGGCCGGGGCCACGACTACCGCACCCACGACGTCGAGATGCACATCTCCGAGATCGGCCTGTGCGGCGGCCATTCGGCCTCGGGTGTACGGGTGGACGACCACGCCCGTACGACCGTCCCCCGGCTGTACGCCGCCGGCGACCTGGCCTGCGTGCCGCACAACTACATGATCGGCGCGTTCGTCTTCGGCGACCTCGCCGGAGCGGACGCGGCCCAGTACACGCCGTACGAGGGCGAGTTGCCCGCGGATCAGCTCCGGGACGCGCACGAGCTGATCTACCGTCCGCTGCGCAATCCGGACGGTCCGCCGCAGACCCAGGTCGAGTACAAGCTGCGCCGCTTCGTGAACGACTACGTGGCGCCGCCGAAGTCGGGGGCCCGGCTGTCGCTGGCCCTGGAGGCCTTCGAGCGGATGCGCGCCGACATCGCGGAGATGGGCGCGCGGACCCCGCACGAGCTGATGCGCTGCGCCGAGGTCTCCTTCATCCGCGACTGCGCGGAGATGGCCGCGCGGGCTTCGCTGGCCCGCACGGAGTCCCGCTGGGGTCTCTACCACGACCGTCTCGACCATCCCCACCGCGACGACACCTCCTGGTTCCACCATCTCGACCTGCACAAGTCCCCCTCCGGTGCGATGGAGTTCACGGCCCGTCCCGTGGCTCCCTACCTCGTGCCCATCGACGAGTTCACGCCGGTGGGCGGTCCGTCCCGTCACATCGGCGAGGTCCACGCGGAGGACGTGGCGACGGCGGGGTCACGGGATGTGGCGCCGGTGGCGGGCGGGAGGCAGGGCCCGGCGGCCGGGGCCGGGATCGCGGAGGCCGGGCCGGGCAGTGCCGCAGAAGCGACGTCGGTGTCCGCTTCCGAGTCGGCGGACACCCGCGCCCAGCTTTCCTCCGGCCGCCTCCTCGAACTCGTCGCCCTCGCCGAGGAGGAGCCCGAACTCGACGCCCTCCTCCCCTACTTGACCGACCCCACGGCCGCCGTCCGCCGTGCGGCCGTCGCCGTCCTCACGGAGACGCTGCCGCCGGGCACGGGGCCCGCCCTCGCCGAGGCGCTTCGCGACAGCGCCGCCGAGGTGCGTGCCGCGGCCGCCGCCTCCCTCCGCGAGCTCGTCGAGACGCTCCCGCCGGAACCGGCCCTCCGCGACCGCCTCGCCGCCGCGCTGACCGAGGCCGACCCGGTGGTCCGCGCCGCCTCCCTCGACGTCCTGCGCGCCCTGCGCCCGGGTGACGCGACGCTGTTCGCCGGGGCCCTGACCGACTCGGACATCCCCGTCCGCATCGAGGCCGTCCGTGCCCTGGTGTCGGTCGACGCCGCGGTGGAACTGGCCCGCGCTGCCACGACCGACCCGTCCCGCGAGGTCCGGGTGACCATCGCGAAGGCGTTGGCGACGGTTTGGGCGGGGAGTGCGGGAGGGGAGGGGGCCGCGGAGGATGCGGGTGCCGCCGTGAGCGATGCGAGCGCTGCGGGCGATGCGAGGGATACGCGCGATGCGAGCGACGTCCAGGTGGCCGGTGCCGCCGCTCAGGCCGGCTTTGGGGGTGGTCCCCCGAGCCTTGAGCCCGACGCCGCGCCTACGGCCTCCGCGCCCCGCACCCACTCCAGCACCGCTGCCGCGGACACCGGCACCACCGCCGCGGACACTGGCACCACCGCCGCCGACTCCAGCGCCACTGTCGCGGAGGTCGGCACCGCCTCAGCCGACTCCGGCACCATCCTCACCGCCCTCACCCACCTCGCCGAAGACCCGGACCCCCTCGTCCAGGCCGCCGCCTACGCCGCGTTCGGCACCACCGGCTGCCCGGCGCCGCTCGCCGCCCGTGCCGTCGGCGCCCTGTCGGCCCAGGCCTGGCAGGTCAGGTCCGGCGCCGCGACCGCGCTGTCCGCCGCCGAGCCGGACGTGGCCGTCCCCGCCCTTGCCAAAGCCCTGGCCGACTCGAACGCGGACGTCCGCAAGGCCGCCGTCCTCGCCCTGACCCGTCACAGCCACACCGAGGACGCCCGAGCGGCCCTCGCCACGGCCACGGCGGACTCGGACGCGGACGTCAGGGCGTACGCGACACGGGCCCTGTGATGGTCGCCCCCGCCGCGGGCCGGCTCCGGAGAGGCGCCGGCCCGCGGCCTATATCCAGCATCCGACCCACGAGCCGCCCGCTCCCCTATATCCAGTCCTCCGGCTCCGGCTCCGCATCCATCTCAGGCCAGTCGTCGTCCGGGCCGTGGCCGGCCGCCCCCGCGGTCGCAGGCGCCGTCGCCCCCGGCGCCCCGCCCAGCGACGCCAACACCCCGATCACGCCCTCCCCATACGTCGCCAGCTTCTTCTCGCCCACCCCGCTGATGCCGCCGAGCTGCCGTACCGACGTCGGCCAGGCCGTCGCGATCTCGCGGAGCGTCGCGTCGTGGAAGATGACGTACGCCGGGACGCCCTGTTCCCTGGCCTGTTCGGCGCGCCAGGCTCGCAGGGCCTCGAAGGCCGGTTGCAGGGCCTCCGGCAACTCCGCCGCCGCTGCCTTCGCCTTGCGTTCGCCCCTCGTCGAGCCCGACCCCGACGCCGACCGCGAGGTCGCCGGCTTCTTCGGCTCCTTGCGCAGCGGCACCTCCCGCTCGCGCCGCAGCACCGATCCGCTGGCCTCGGTCAGCACCAGCGTGCCGTAGTCGCCCTCGACCGCGAGCAGCCCCTGCGCCAGCAACTGCCGTACGACGCCCCGCCATTCGCCCTCTTCGAGCTCCTGGCCGATGCCGAACACGGACAGCTGGTCGTGGTCGAACTGGATGACCTTCGCCGTGCGCTTGCCGAGCAGGATGTCGACGATCTGCACGGCGCCGAACTTCTGCCCCCGCTCGCGCTGCAGCCGTACCACCGTCGACAGCACCTTCTGCGCCGCGACCGTGCCGTCCCAGGTCTCCGGCGGCACCATGCACGTGTCGCAGTTGCCGCAGCCCATCGGGTCCGGGTCCTGGCCGAAGTAGGCGAGGAGCTGGCCCCGGCGGCACCGGGCGGTCTCGCACAGCGCCAGCATCGAGTCCAGGTGGGCGGCGGCCCGGCGGCGGAACGCCTCGTCGCCCTCGCCGGACTGGATCAGCTTGCGCTGCTGTATGACGTCGTTGAGGCCGTAGGCCATCCAGGCCGTGGAAGGCAGTCCGTCGCGGCCCGCGCGACCCGTCTCCTGGTAGTAGCCCTCGACCGACTTGGGCAGGTCGAGGTGGGCGACGAAGCGGACGTCCGGCTTGTCGATGCCCATCCCGAAGGCGATGGTCGCGACCACCACCAGGCCGTCCTCCCGCAGGAAGCGGGACTGGTGGGCCGCGCGGGTGCCCGCGTCCAGGCCCGCGTGGTACGGCACCGCCTCGATGCCGTTGCGCGACAGGAACTCCGCCGTCGACTCCACGGACTTGCGGGACAGGCAGTACACGATGCCCGCGTCGCCCGCGTGCTCGTCCCGCAGGAAGGCCAGCAGCTGCTTCTTCGGGTCGGCCTTCGGCACGATCCGGTACTGGATGTTGGGCCGGTCGAAGCTCGCCACGAAGTGCCGGGCCGTCGGCATGTGCAGCCGCTGGGTGATCTCCTGGTGGGTCGCGTGCGTGGCCGTCGCGGTGAGCGCGATCCGCGGGACGTCCGGCCAGCGTTCGCCCAGGAGGGAGAGGGCCAGGTAGTCCGGGCGGAAGTCGTGGCCCCACTGGGAGACGCAGTGCGCCTCGTCGATCGCGAAGAGGGCGATCTTGCCGCGGGAGAGGAGGTCCAGGGTGGAGTCCAGGCGCAGCCGCTCGGGCGCCAGGTACAGCAGGTCCAGCTCGCCCGCCAGGAACTCGGCCTCGACCACCCTGCGCTCGTCGAAGTCCTGCGTGGAGTTCATGAACCCGGCGCGCACACCGAGTGCCCGCAGCGCGTCCACCTGGTCCTGCATCAGCGCGATGAGCGGGGAGACCACGATGCCCGTACCGGGTCTGACCAGGGACGGGATCTGGTAGCACAGCGACTTGCCGCCGCCGGTCGGCATGAGGACCACGGCGTCGCCGCCGGCCACCACATGCTCGATGACCTCTGCCTGCTCGCCGCGGAAGCTGTCGTACCCGAAGACGCGGTGGAGCGTGGCCAGTGCCTCGCTCTCGCCGTGCGCCGCAGGCCTTTCCGCCTCGGTTGTCACAACCGTCCCGCCCATCCCGTGCATCGCTCGTCCCCCGTACGTCGTCCCTCGACCACTGCCTCCACGATAGGGGCCGAGACTGACACCGCCGGAGTTATCCACAGGCTCCGTCGAGCGCGGGGCGGGTCATGCCGCCGGCGATCCGGTGACGCTCGGTGTTCAGCCCAATGGCCCGCGTCACGTGGCGTGGCCCCGGCGGCCGGGACATGCTGCTCGGGCGGGACGGGGGAGGCCCGCTCTTCCCCATGGACGGCGTGCCAGGCGTGTGCGCCTCCCCCGCACCAAGGAGTTCGACCATGGCCCCTCGGCCCCTCAAGGCCGCCGTCACCCTGGCGATGGCCGCGGCCTTCTCACTGGCCGCCCTGCCCGCGCACGCGGCGCCCGACCCCGACCCGTCCGTCTGGAACGACCTGTCGAAGACGTACGACGCCACGGCGAAGTACGGATACGAGGCGTTCGCGCCGAAGGGTGGATTCGCCCGCACCGACGTCTGTGTCGCCGACCCGAAGCAGGGTGGCATGGGCTACCACTACGTCAACTCGGCGAATATCAATTCACTCGATCCTGCGAAACCGGCGGCTCTGCTGTACGCGGACGCGTTCAAGGACGAGTACGCGGACGTGGACGAGTTCAGCGAGGGGCGCAAGCTCGTCGCAGTGGAGTGGATCGTGAAGTCCACCGGCCAGGCGGCACCGACCCTCTTCGGCCAGAAGTTCCAGGGGCCGGACTTCTACCCGGAGCCGCTGAACGGCAACTACTTCACGCTCCACGCCTGGATCTACAAGCCCAACGAGAGCGGGCTGTTCGCGCCGTGGAACCCCGAGGTGGCGTGCCCGAAGGCCTGACCTCGCGCACGCGAAGGGCCCCGGCTCCCCTGACGGGAGAACCGGGGCCCACGTAACGCGGGTCAGCGCACGAAGACACCCGCCTGGCTGGCCAGGTCCAGGAAGTACTGCGGCGCCACACCGAGCACCAGCGTGACCACGACACCGAGACCGATCGCCGTCATCGTCAGCGGCGACGGCACGGCGACCGTCGGGCCCTCCGGCCGCGGCTCGCTGAAGAACATCAGCACGATCACGCGGATGTAGAAGAAGGCCGCGACCGCGGACGAGATCACACCGACCACGACCAGCGGGGCCGCCCCGCCCTCCGCCGCCGCCTTGAACACCGCGAACTTCCCGGCGAAGCCCGAGGTCAGCGGGATGCCGGCGAAGGCCAGCAGGAACACCGCGAACACGGCGGCCACGAGGGGTGAACGGCGGCCCAGACCGGCCCACTTGGACAGGTGCGTCGCCTCGCCGCCCGCGTCGCGCACCAGCGTGACCACGGCGAAGGCGCCGATCGTCACGAAGGAGTAGGCGCCCAGGTAGAAGAGGACGGACGAGACGCCGTCCTTCGACGTGGCGATGACACCCGCCAGGATGAATCCCGCGTGCGCGATCGACGAGTACGCCAGCAACCGCTTGATGTCGGTCTGCGTGATCGCGACGATCGCACCGCCCAGCATGGTGACGATCGCGACGGCCCACATGACCGGCCGCCAGTCCCAGCGCAGGCCCGGCAGGACGACGTACAGCAGACGGAGCAGTGCGCCGAACGCGGCCACCTTCGTCGCCGCCGCCATGAAGCCGGTCACCGGGGTCGGTGCGCCCTGGTAGACGTCCGGCGTCCACATGTGGAACGGGACGGCGCCGACCTTGAACAGCAGCCCCATGACGATCATCGCACCGCCGACCAGCAGCAGCGCGTCGTTGCCCATGGTGTCGGCGAGGGCCGGGTCGACGTTGGTGACGGTGCCGTCGACGACCTGCGCGATCCGCGCGTACGACACCGAGCCCGCGTACCCGTAGAGCAGCGCGATGCCGAACAGCGTGAACGCGGAGGCGAAGGCGCCGAGCAGGAAGTACTTGACCGCGGCCTCCTGCGACATGAGCCGCTTGCGGCGGGCCAGGGCGCACAGGAGGTAGAGGGGCAGCGAGAAGACTTCCAGGGCCACGAAGAGCGTCAGCAGGTCGTTGGCCGAGGGGAACACCAGCATGCCCGCGATCGCGAAGAGCAGCAGCGGGAAGACCTCGGTGGTGGTGAAGCCGGCCTTCACGGCCGCCTTCTCGCTGTCGCTGCCCGGCACGGACGCGGCCTGCGCGGCGAACGAGTCGACGCGGTTGCCGTGCGCCTCCGGGTCCAGCCGCCGCTCGGCGAAGGTGAACAGGCCGACCAGACCGGCCAGCAGGATCGTGCCCTGCAGGAACAGGGACGGTCCGTCGACCGCGATCGCGCCCATCGCCGCGATGTGCGCCTTGGTGGTGCCGTATCCGCCGGCCGCGAGCGCCACGACCGCCGCGAAGGCGGCGCAGAGCGCGACGGCGGACATGAACACCTGGGCGTAGTAACGGGACCTGCGCGGCACGAACGCCTCGATCAGCACCCCGACGATCGCCGCGCCCACGACGATCAAGGTGGGCGACAATTGCCCGTATTCGATCTTCGGCGCGGGGATCTTCGAGATCGAATCGGTCCCGGCCGCCGCCGTTGTCCACAGGCTGTGGACGGCTGTTGCGCTCACTTGGCCGCCTCCACCGAGGGCTTGGGGTCCTTCTTGTGTACGTCGGACAGGGTCGACTTCACGGCCGGGTTGACGATGTCCGTCACCGGCTTCGGGTAGACGCCCAGGAAGATCAGCAGGACGATCAGCGGCGCCACGACCACGAGCTCACGCGCGCGCAGGTCGGGCATCGCGGAGACCTCCTGCTTCACCGGGCCCGTCATCGTCCGCTGGTAGAGGACGAGGGTGTAGAGCGCGGCGAGCACGATGCCGAAGGTCGCGATGATCCCGACCGCCGGGTAGCGCGTGAACGTGCCGACCAGGACCAGGAACTCGCTGACGAACGGCGCGAGGCCGGGCAGCGACAGGGTGGCCAGACCGCCGATCAGGAAGGTGCCGGCGAGCACCGGGGCGGCCTTCTGGACACCGCCGTAATCCGCGATGAGGCGGGAGCCGCGGCGGGAGATCAGGAAGCCGGCGACCAGCATCAGGGCGGCCGTCGAGATGCCGTGGTTGACCATGTAGAGCGTCGCGCCGGACTGGCCCTGGCTGGTCATCGCGAAGATGCCCAGGATGATGAAGCCGAAGTGCGAGATCGACGCGTACGCCACCAGCCGCTTGATGTCCCGCTGGCCGACCGCGAGCAGCGCCCCGTAGATGATGCTGATGAGCGCCAGTACGAGGATCGCGGGCGTCGCCCACTTGCTCGCCTCCGGGAAGAGCTGGAGGCAGAAGCGGAGCATCGCGAAGGTGCCCACCTTGTCGACGACCGCCGTGATGAGGACGGCGACCGGGGCGGTGGACTCCTGCATGGCGTTGGGCAGCCAGGTGTGCAGCGGCCACAGCGGCGCCTTCACCGCGAAGGCGAAGAAGAAGCCGAGGAACAGCCAGCGTTCGGTGTTGGTCGCCATGTGCAGCGAGCCGTTGGCGCGGGCCTCGGCGATCTCCTGGAGGCTGAAGTTCCCCGCGACCACGTAGAGGCCGATCACCGCGGCCAGCATGATGAGGCCGCCGACGAGGTTGTAGAGGAGGAACTTCACGGCCGCGTACGACCGTTGCGTCGACGCCGCCTCCTCACCGTGCTCGTGAGCACGGTCCCCGAAGCCGCCGATGAGGAAGTACATCGGGATGAGCATGGCTTCGAAGAAGATGTAGAAGAGGAAGACGTCGGTGGCCTCGAAGGAGATGATCACCATCGCCTCGACGCCGAGGATCAGGGCGAAGAAGCCCTGTGTCGGCCGCCACCGCCTGCTTCCGGTCTCCAGCGGGTCGGCGTCGTGCCAGCCCGCGAGGATGATGAACGGCATCAGCAGGGCGGTCAGCGCGATCAGCGCCACCGCGATGCCGTCCACGCCGAGCTCGTACCTGACTCCGAAGTCGGCGATCCAGGGGTGGGATTCTGTGAGCTGGTAGCGGCCGCCGTCCGGGTCGAAGCGGACCAGGACGGTGATCGCGAGGGCGAGGGTGGCGAGCGAGACGACCAGCGCCAGCCACTTGGCGGCGGTGCGCCGCGCGGCCGGTACGGCGGCCGTGGCCACCGCCCCGAGGGCCGGGACCACCGCCGTCGCTGTCAGCAGAGGAAAGGACATCGGTATCAGACCGCCCTCATCAGCAGGGTCGCGGCGATGAGGATCGCCGCACCGCCGAACATCGAGACCGCGTACGACCGCGCGAAGCCGTTCTGCAGCTTGCGCATCCGCCCGGACAGGCCGCCGACCGAGGCCGCCGTGCCGTTGACGACACCGTCGACCAGGGTGTGGTCGACGTACACCAGGGAGCGTGTGAGGTGCTCGCCGCCGCGGACCAGGACGACGTGGTTGAAGTCGTCCTGCAGCAGGTCGCGCCGGGCGGCCCGGGTGAGCAGCGAGCCGCGCGGGGCCACGGCCGGGACCGGGCGGCGGCCGTACATGGCGTACGCGATGCCGACGCCGATCAGCAGGCAGACCATCGTCCCGCCGGTGACCGCCGCCGCGCTGAGCGGGGAGTCGCCCTCGCTGTGGCCGGTGACCGGCTCCAGCCAGTGCAGGAAGCGGTCGCCGATGCTGAAGAACGCGCCGCCGAAGACCGAGCCGACGGCCAGCACGATCATGGGGATCGTCATGACCTTCGGGGACTCGTGCGGGTGCGGCTCATGGCCTTCCGCGTCCGGTTGCCAGCGCTTCTCGCCGAAGAACGTCATCAGCATCACGCGCGTCATGTAGAACGCGGTGATCGCCGCGCCCAGCAACGCGCACGTACCCAGGATCCAGCCCTCGGTGCCGCCCTTCGCGAAGGCCGCCTCGATGATCTTGTCCTTGGAGAAGAAGCCGGACAGACCCGGGAAGCCGATGATCGCGAGGTAGCCGAGGCCGAAGGTGATGAAGGTGACCGGCATGTACTTGCGCAGGCCGCCGTACTTCCTCATGTCGACCTCGTCGTTCATGCCGTGCATGACCGAGCCGGCGCCGAGGAAGAGCCCGGCCTTGAAGAAGCCGTGCGTCACCAGGTGCATGATCGCGAAGACGTAGCCGATGGGGCCGAGGCCCGCGGCCAGCACCATGTAGCCGATCTGCGACATGGTCGAGCCGGCCAGGGCCTTCTTGATGTCGTCCTTCGCGCAACCGACGATCGCACCGAACAGGAGCGTGACGGCACCGACGACGGTGACCGCCAGCTGTGCGTCCGGCGCGGCGTTGAAGATGGCCCCGGAGCGGACGATCAGGTAGACGCCCGCGGTGACCATCGTCGCGGCGTGGATGAGGGCCGAGACCGGGGTCGGGCCCTCCATCGCGTCCCCGAGCCAGGACTGGAGCGGCACCTGGGCGGACTTGCCGCAGGCGGCGAGCAGGAGCATCAGGCCGATGGCGGTGAGCTTGCCCTCGGACGTGTCGCCGGTGTGGCTGAAGACCGGTCCGAAGGCGAAGGTGCCGAACGTCGTGAACATCAGCATGATCGCGATGGACAGGCCCATGTCGCCGACGCGGTTGACCAGGAAGGCCTTCTTGGCCGCGGTCGCCGCGCTGGGCTTGTGCTGCCAGAAGCCGATCAGGAGGTAGGACGCGAGGCCCACGCCTTCCCAGCCGACGTACAGCAGCAGGTAGTTGTCGGCGAGGACCAGCAGGAGCATCGCCGCGAGGAACAGGTTCAGGTAGCCGAAGAAACGGCGGCGGCGCTCGTCGTGCTCCATGTACCCGACCGAGTACAGGTGGATCAGCGAGCCGACGCCGGTGATCAGCAGGACGAAGGTCACCGACAGCTGGTCGAGGCGGAAGGCGACGTCCGCCTGGAAGCCCTCGACCGGGACCCAGCTGAACAGGTGCTGCATCAGGGTCCGGTGTTCGGCGTCCTTGCCGAGCAGGTCGGCGAAGAGGATCACACCGAACACGAAGGACGCGGACGACATCAGGACGCCGATCCAGTGGCCGACGGCGTCGAGCCGCCGGCCGCCGCACAGCAGCACGGCCGCTCCGAGCAGTGGCGCCGCCACCAGCAGCGCAATCAGGTTCTCCACGATTCAGCGACCCCTCAGAGCTTCATCAGGCTGGCGTCGTCGACCGAGGCCGAGTGGCGGGAACGGAACAGGGACACGATGATCGCGAGCCCGACCACGACCTCCGCGGCGGCGACGACCATCGTGAAGAAGGCGATGATCTGGCCGTCGAGGTTGCCGTGCATCCGGGAGAAGGTGACGAACGCGAGGTTGCAGGCGTTCAGCATCAGCTCGATGCACATGAACACCACGATCGCGTTGCGCCTGATCAGCACGCCGGTGGCGCCGATCGTGAACAACAGGGCCGAGAGATACAGGTAGTTGACCGGGTTCACTTCGACGCCTCCTCCCGCTTGAAGGTGGCCGGTTCGATCTCGGTGCGCTCCAGGCGCTCCTCCGCGCGCTGCTCCAGCGCCCTGAGGTCGTTGAGCGCCTCGGCGGACACGTCACGGATCTGGCCGCGGTCGCGCAGCGTCTTGCTGACGGTGAGCTCGGACGGGGTGCCGTCGGGCAGCAGGCCCGCGATGTCGACCGCGTTGTGCCGCGCGTACACGCCGGGGGCCGGCAGCGGCGGTACGTACTTGCCCTCGCGGACGCGCTGTTCGGACAGCTCGCGCTGCGTCTTGGCGCGCTCGGTGCGCTCGCGGTGGGTGAGCACCATGGCGCCGACGGCGGCCGTGATCAGCAGGGCGCCGGTGATTTCGAAGGCGAAGACGTACTTGGTGAAGATGAGGGTGGCGAGGCCCTCCACGTTGCCGTTCGCGTTCGCCGTGGAGAGTCCGTTGAACTCCTTCAGGGACGCGTTGCCGATCCCGGCGAGCAGCAGGATGCCGAAGCCGAGGCCGCAGAGAAGGGCCAGCCAGCGCTGACCCTTGATGGTCTCCTTCAGCGAGTCCGCGGCCGTCACGCCGACGAGCATCACCACGAAGAGGAACAGCATCATGATCGCGCCGGTGTAGACGACGATCTGCACGATGCCCAGGAAGTAGGCGCCGTTGGCGAGGTAGAAGATCGCCAGGATGATCATGGTGCCGGCGAGCGAGAGCGCGCTGTGCACGGCCCGCTTCATGAAGACGGTGGCCAGGGCGCCGGCGACGGCGACGGTGCCGAGGACCCAGAACTGGAAGGCCTCTCCGGTGGAGGTGGAGTAGGCGGCGAGGTTGCTCATGCGTCCGCCCCCTGTTCTTCAGGCTTCTCGCCCTTGGAGACGGCGACCTGGCGCTCGGTACCGGGCGCGGCCTCGGTGACGAGTCCCCGGTAGTAGTCCTGCTCGTCGGTCCCCGGGTAGATCGCGTGCGGGCTGTCGACCATGCCGTCCTCGAGGCCGGCGAGCAGCTGCTCCTTGGTGTAGATGAGGTTGGCGCGGCTGGAGTCGGCGAGCTCGAACTCGTTCGTCATCGTGAGCGCGCGCGTGGGGCACGCCTCGATGCACAGACCGCACAGGATGCAGCGGGCGTAGTTGATCTGGTAGACGCGCCCGTACCGCTCGCCCGGCGAGTAACGCTCCTCGTCCGTGTTGTCCGCGCCCTCCACATAGATGGCGTCGGCCGGACACGCCCAGGCGCACAGCTCGCAGCCGACGCACTTCTCCAGTCCGTCCGGATGGCGGTTGAGCTGGTGCCGTCCGTGGAACCGAGGGGCGGTGGTCTTCTGCTGCTCCGGGTACTGCTCGGTCAGCCGCTTCTTGAACATGGCCTTGAAGGTCACGCCGAAGCCGGCGACGGGGTTCATGAAACCGGGCTTGGTCTCCTTCGGCTCCTCAGCCATCGGACCCCTCCTTTCCATCCGAAGATCCGTCACTCGCAGTATCCGACCCACCACTGACAATCAGCTCCCGCTCGCGGCGCGGACTGCGCCTCGGCACCGGCGGAAGCTCCTGCCCCGGCAGCGGCGGTACGGGGAATCCGCCCGCCATCGCGTCGAATCCGGCGGGCTGCGCGGCGGCCCGCTCGCCCTCCTCGGCCTTCACGCGGAACATGTCCACGACGAAGGACAGGAGCAGCAGGGCGAGGACGGCGCCGCCGATGTAGAGGGCGATGTCGGCGAAGTCGTAGTTCTCGTTCCGCAGCGCCCGCACCGTCGCGACCAGCATCAGCCAGACCACGGAGACCGGGATGAGGACCTTCCAGCCGAGCTTCATCAGCTGGTCGTAGCGGACGCGGGGAAGCGTGCCGCGCAGCCAGATGAAGAAGAACAGCAGCAGCTGGACCTTGATCACGAACCAGAGGAGCGGCCACCAGCCGTGGTTGGCGCCCTCCCAGAAGGTGCTGACCGGCCAGGGGGCGCGCCAGCCGCCGAGGAAGAGCGTGGTCGACACGGCGGAGACGGTCACCATGTTGACGTACTCGGCGAGCATGAACATCGCGAACTTGATCGACGAGTACTCGGTGTTGAAGCCGCCGACCAGGTCGCCCTCGGACTCCGGCATGTCGAAGGGGGCGCGGTTGGTCTCGCCCACCATGGTGACGATGTAGAGGATGAAGGAGACCGGCAGCAGCAGGATGTACCAGCGGTCGTGCTGCTGCTCGACGATCGTCGAGGTCGACATCGACCCCGAGTAGAGGAACACCGAGGCGAACGCGGCGCCCATGGCGATCTCGTACGAGATCATCTGCGCGCAGGAGCGCAGGCCGCCGAGCAGCGGGTAGGTGGATCCGGAGCTCCAACCCGCGAGCACGATGCCGTAGATGCCGACCGAGGCGACCGCGAGGATGTAGAGCATCGCGATCGGCAGGTCGGTGAGCTGCATCGTGGTGCGGTGGCCGAAGATCGAGATCTCGTTGCCGGCCGGGCCGAAGGGGATCACCGCGATCGCCATGAAGGCCGGGATGGCCGCGACGATCGGTGCGAGGACGTAGACCACCTTGTCCGCGCGCTTGACGATGATGTCTTCCTTGAGCATCAGCTTGATGCCGTCGGCGAGCGACTGGAGCATGCCCCAGGGGCCGTGCCGGTTGGGGCCGATGCGCAGCTGCATCCAGGCGACGACCTTGCGCTCCCAGACGATGGAGAACAGCACGGTCACCATCAGGAAGGCGAAGCAGAACACCGCCTTGACCACGACCAGCCACCAGGGGTCGCGGCCGAACATCGAGAGGTCTTCAGCGGCGAGGAACGGGCTCATGCCTCCACCTCCTTCGGGGCCTCGCCGACGAGCGTCGCCGGGCCGATGCGGACGAGTGCGCCGGGCAGCGCCCCGGTGTCGGAGGCGACGCCCTTGCCGACGGAGTTCAGCGGGAGCCAGACCACACGGTCGGGCATCTCGGTGATCAGCAGCGGGAGTTCGACCGCTCCGGCGGGGCCGCTCACGGCGAGGAGGTCGCCGTCCTTGACGCCGGCCTCGGCGGCCGTCGCGGCCGACACGCGCGCGTGGGCGGCGTGCCGCGTCCCGGCGAGCGCTTCGTCGCCCTCCTGGAGGCGGCCCTGGTCGAGCAGCAGCCGGTGCCCGGCCAGCACGGCCTCCCCGGCGGCGGGCCGGGGCAACTGGCCCCCGCTCTCCAGCGGTTCGGTCGCCCGCGGCCCGTCCCAGGGCCCGAGCCGGTCGATCTCCGCTCGTACGGTGCGCAGATCCGGCAGACCCAGGTGTACGTCCATGGCGTCGGCCAGCATCTGCAGCACGCGCGCGTCGGTCGGCGCGAGGCGGTGGGTCATCTGGTCGGGCTTGAGGGCGGCCTCGAAGAAGCGCACCCTGCCTTCCCAGTTGAGGAAGGTGCCGGCCTTCTCGGCGACCGCGGCCACCGGCAGGACGACGCTGGCGTGCTCACTGACCTCGCTGGGCCGCAGCTCCAACGAGACCACGAAGCCGGCCTCGTGAAGTGCTTCACGCGCGCGTGCCGGGTCCGGCAGGTCGGCGATCTCGACTCCGGCGACCACCAGTGCCTGCAGCTCACCGTTGGCGGCGGCCTCGACGATCTGGCTGGTGTCGCGGCCGTAGCGGTGCGGGAGTTCGGCGACGCCCCAGGCGGCGGCGACCTCTTCACGCGCGCGTGGATCGGTCGCCGGACGTCCGCCCGGCAGCAGCGACGGCAGCGCGCCGACCTCGACGGCGCCGCGCTCCCCGGCCCGCCGCGGGATCCAGACGAGTTCGGCGCCGGTCGCGGAGGCGGCCCGTACGGCGGCGGTGAGGCCACCGGCGACCGCGGCGAGGCGCTCGCCCACGACGATCACCGCGCCCTCGGCGCGCAGCGCCTCGGCCGCCTCGGCTCCGCCGTCCTCCAGGCCGACGCCGCTCGCGAGCGCGTCCAGCCATTCGGTCTCGGTGCCCGGAGCCGCCGGCAGCAGCGTGCCGCCCGCCTTCTCCAGACCGCGCGTCGCGTGCGTGGCCAGCGCGAACACCTTCTGCCCGTGCTTGCGCCAGGCCTTGCGCAGCCTCAGGAAGACGCCGGGCGCCTCCTCCTCGGCCTCGAACCCGACCAGCAGGACCGCGGGCGCCTTCTCCAGGGAGGTGTACGTGACACCCGTACCGTCGAGGTCCCGTCCGCGGCCGGCGATCCGCGCCGCCAGGAAGTCGGCTTCCTCGCTGGTGTGCACGCGCGCGCGGAAGTCGATGTCGTTGGTGTCGAGGGCCACGCGCGCGAACTTGCTGTACGCGTAGGCGTCCTCGACGGTGAGACGGCCGCCGGTCAGGACGCCGGTGCGGCCGCGAGAAGCGAGCAGCCCCTGAGCGGCGATCTGCAGTGCCTCCGGCCAGGAGGCCGGCTCCAGGTCACCCTCGGCGTTGCGCACCAGGGGTGTCTGCAGGCGGTCGCGCTGCTGGGCGTACCGGAACCCGAAGCGGCCCTTGTCGCAGATCCACTCCTCGTTGACCTCGGGGTCGTTGGCCGCGAGGCGCCGCATGACCTTGCCGCGCCGGTGGTCGGTGCGGGTGGCACAGCCGCCGGAGCAGTGCTCGCACACGCTGGGCGAGGACACCAGGTCGAAGGGGCGGGAGCGGAATCGGTACGCCGCCGAGGTCAGCGCGCCGACCGGGCAGATCTGGATGGTGTTGCCGGAGAAGTACGACTCGAAGGGGTCGCCCTCGCCGGTGCCGACCTGCTGGAGTGCGCCGCGCTCCAGGAGTTCGATCATCGGGTCGCCCGCGACCTGGTTGGAGAACCGGGTGCAGCGGGCGCACAGCACGCACCGCTCGCGGTCGAGCAGCACCTGCGTGGAGATCGGGACGGGCTTCTCGTACGTCCGCTTCTTGCCTTCGAAGCGCGACTCCGCCTGGCCGTGCGACATGGCCTGGTTCTGCAGGGGGCACTCGCCGCCCTTGTCGCAGACCGGACAGTCCAGCGGGTGGTTGATGAGCAGCAGCTCCATCACACCGTGCTGGGCCTTCTCGGCGACCGGTGAGGTGAGGTGGGTCTTCACGACCATGCCGTCCGTGCACGTGATGGTGCAGGACGCCATCGGCTTGCGCTGGCCCTCGACCTCGACGATGCACTGGCGGCAGGCGCCGGCCGGGTCGAGGAGCGGGTGGTCGCAGAAGCGCGGGATCTCGATGCCGAGCTGCTCGGCGGCCCGGATGACCAGGGTGCCCTTGGGCACGCTGATCTCGGCGCCGTCGATCGTCAGCGAGACGAGATCCTCCGGCGGGACCGCCGCCTCTCCCCCGCCTGAGGGAGCGCTGGTGGTCACGGTCATGCGTTCACCTCCGGGCGGTCGGCCCAGGCCGTCGACTTCGCCGGGTCGAAGGGGCAGCCCCGGCCGGTGATGTGCTGCTCGTACTCCTCGCGGAAGTACTTGAGCGAGGAGAAGATCGGCGAGGCGGCGCCGTCGCCGAGGGCGCAGAACGACTTGCCGTTGATGTTGTCGGCGATGTCGTTCAGCTTGTCGAGGTCGCTCATGACGCCCTTGCCGGCCTCGATGTCGCGCAGCAACTGCACGAGCCAGTACGTCCCTTCACGGCACGGTGTGCACTTGCCGCAGGACTCGTGGGCGTAGAACTCGGTCCAGCGGGTGACGGCGCGGACCACGCAGGTCGTCTCGTCGAAGCACTGGAGAGCCTTGGTGCCGAGCATGGAACCCGCGGCGCCCACTCCCTCGTAGTCGAGGGGTACGTCGAGGTGCTCGTCGGTGAACATCGGCGTCGAGGAGCCGCCCGGCGTCCAGAACTTGAGGCGGTGGCCCGGCCGCATGCCGCCGCTCATCTCCAGCAGCTGGCGGAGCGTGATGCCGAGCGGGGCCTCGTACTGGCCGGGGCTGGCGACGTGGCCGCTGAGCGAGTAGAGCGTGAAGCCCGGGGACTTCTCGCTGCCCATCGACCGGAACCATTCCTTGCCCCGATTCAGAATTGCGGGAACCGAGGCGATCGACTCGACGTTGTTCACAACAGTCGGGCACGCATAGAGGCCCGCCACCGCAGGAAAGGGGGGACGGAGCCGCGGTTGACCACGGCGGCCTTCGAGCGAGTCGAGCAGTGCGGTCTCCTCACCGCAGATGTACGCGCCGGCGCCGGCGTGCACGGTGAGTTCGAGATTCAGGCCGCTGCCCAGGATGTTCTCGCCGAGGTAGCCCGCCGCGTAGGCCTCGCGCACGGCCTCGTGCAACCGCCGCAATACGGGGACGACTTCACCACGCAGATAGATGAAGGCATGCGACGACCTGATGGCATAACACGCGATGACAATGCCCTCGATGAGGCTATGCGGGTTCGCGAACAGGAGCGGGATGTCCTTGCACGTCCCCGGCTCCGACTCGTCGGCGTTGACAACTAGATAGTGTGGCTTTCCATCACCCTGGGGAATGAACTGCCATTTCATTCCCGTCGGGAATCCCGCGCCACCGCGGCCGCGCAGACCGGAGTCCTTGACGTACGCGATCAGGTCGTCCGGCGACATGGCCAGCGCCTTGCGAAGCCCCTCGTAGCCCTCGTGCCTCCGGTAGACGTCCAGAGTCCAGGACCTGTCCTCGTCCCAGAAGGCCGACAGCACGGGTGCGAGCAGCTTCTCGGGGCTGTTGTTCTTGAGTTCGGGTGCCAAGGTCATCACTCCCCCTCCTCGGCGGCAGGCCCTGCCGGGTGGGCTGGGTCGGAGGCCGACGTGTCCTGTGGCGCATCGTGTGAACTCAGGTGCTCGGTCGGCGACGGGTCGTGCACTGCCCTGTCCTGCGGCTCGTCCTGCGGACCGCCACGCGGATGGACCACGCGCGCGGGTGCGGCCTCTCCCCTTGCCAGGCGAAGGCCCACCAGTGACGCCGGTCCCGCACTGCCGCCCTCCTCGACGGCCCCGGGCCGCTCGTCGGGGAAGCCGGCCAGGATCCGCGCGGTCTCCTTGAAGGTGCACAGGCGCGCCCCGCGCGTGGGCTCCACGGGCCGTCCCGCGCGCAGGTCGTCGACGAGGCGCTTGGCGCTGGCCGGGGACTGGTTGTCGAAGAACTCCCAGTTGACCATCACCACCGGCGCGAAGTCGCAGGCCGCGTTGCACTCGATGTGCTCCAGGGTGACCTTGCCGTCCTCGGTGGTCTCGCCGTTGCCGACGCCGAGGTGCTCCTGGAGCTCCTCGAAGATCGCGTCGCCGCCCATCACAGCGCACAGCGTGTTGGTGCAGACGCCCACCTGGTAGTCACCGCTCGGCCTGCGCCGGTACATCGTGTAGAAGGTCGCGACGGCGGTGACCTCGGCCGTGGTCAGCTCCAGCACGTCCGCGCAGAACTGCATCCCGGTGCGCGTGACATGCCCTTCCTCCGCCTGCACGAGGTGCAGCAACGGCAGGAGCGCGGACCGCGAGTCGGGGTAGCGGGCGATCACCTCGCGCGCGTCCGCTTCAAGGCGGGCTCGGACGTCGTCCGGGTAGGCGGGCGCGGGCAGTTCGGGCATGCCCAGGCTGACGCCAGAGGAACTGGTGGTCACCGGTCGACGCCTCCCATCACGGGGTCGATGGACGCGACGGCGACGATGACGTCGGCGACCTGGCCGCCCTCGCACATCGCCGCCATGGCCTGCAGGTTGGTGAAGGACGGGTCGCGGAAGTGGACCCGGAAGGGGCGGGTGCCGCCGTCGGACACGGCGTGCACGCCGAGTTCGCCCTTGGGTGACTCGACGGCCGCGTACGCCTGGCCCGGCGGGACGCGGAAGCCCTCGGTGACCAGCTTGAAGTGGTGGATCAGGGCCTCCATGGAGGTACCCATGATCTTCTTGATGTGGTCGAGGGAGTTGCCGAGCCCGTCCGGTCCCAGGGCGAGCTGGGCGGGCCAGGCGATCTTCTTGTCGGCGACCATGACCGGGCCGGGCTGCAGCCGGTCCAGGCACTGCTCGACGATCCTGAGCGACTGGCGCATCTCCTCAAGGCGGATGAGGAAGCGGCCGTAGGAGTCGCAGGTGTCGGCGGTCGGGACGTCGAAGTCGAAGGTCTCGTAGCCGCAGTAGGGCTGGGCCTTGCGCAGGTCGTGCGGCAGGCCGGTGGAGCGCAGGATCGGGCCGGTGGCGCCGAGGGCCATGCAGCCGGCCAGGTCGAGGTAGCCGACGTCCTGCATACGGGCCTTGAAGATGGGGTTCCCGGTGGCGAGCTTGTCGTACTCCGGGAGGTTCTTCTTCATCTTCTTCACGAACTCGCGGATGTGGTCCACCGCGCCGGGCGGCAGATCCTGCGCGAGTCCGCCGGGGCGGATGTACGCGTGGTTCATCCGGAGGCCCGTGATGAGCTCGTAGATGTCGAGAATCATTTCACGATCACGGAATCCGTAGATCATGATCGTGGTGGCGCCGAGCTCCATGCCGCCGGTGGCGATGCACACCAGGTGGGAGGAGAGCCGGTTGAGCTCCATCAGGAGCACGCGGATGAGAGTGGCGCGGTCGGGGATCTCGTCCTCGATGCCGAGGAGCTTCTCGACGGCGAGACAGTAGGCGGTCTCGTTGAAGAAGGACGTCAGGTAGTCCATGCGCGTCACGAACGTGGTGCCCTGTGTCCACGTGCGGAACTCGAGGTTCTTCTCGATGCCGGTGTGCAGGTAGCCGATGCCGCAGCGGGCCTCGGTGACCGTCTCGCCGTCGATCTCCAGGATCAGGCGGAGCACCCCGTGGGTGGAGGGGTGCTGGGGGCCCATGTTGACGACGATGCGTTCGTCGTCGGCCTTGGCCGCGGTCTGGACGACCTCGTCCCAGTCGCCACCGGTGACCGTGTATACGGTGCCTTCCGTGGTCTCGCGAGGAGAGGCTTGCGAAGTGCTCACGAGTACGACCTCCGCTGGTCCGGAGCCGGGATCTGGGCGCCCTTGTACTCGACGGGGATGCCGCCGAGCGGGTAGTCCTTGCGCTGCGGGTGGCCCTGCCAGTCGTCCGGCATCATGATCCGGGTCAGGGCCGGGTGACCGTCGAAGACGATCCCGAAGAAGTCGTAGGTCTCGCGCTCGTGCCAGTCGTTGGTCGGATAGACGGAGACCAGGGACGGGATGTGCGGGTCGGCGTCCGGAGCGCTGACTTCCAGGCGGATCAGCCGGTTGTGGGTGATCGAGCGCAGGTGGTAGACGGCGTGCAGCTCGCGGCCCTTGTCGTGGAGGTAGTGGACGCCGCTGACGCCGGTGCACAGCTCGAAGCGCAGGGCCGGGTCGTCGCGCAGGGTGCGGGCGACGCGCAGCAGGTGCTCGCGCTCGACGTGGAAGGTGAGTTCGCCGCGGTCGACGACCGTCTTCTCGATGGCGTTGTCGGGGAGAAGTCCTTGCTCCTCCAGGGCGCCTTCCAGCTCGTCGGCGACCTCGTCGAACCAGCCGCCGTAGGGGCGGGCCGCGGGTCCCGGGAGGCGGATCGAGCGGACCAGGCCGCCGTAGCCGGAGGTGTCGCCGCCGTTGTTGGCGCCGAACATGCCGCGCTGGACGCGGATCTCCTCGCCGCCCTCGCCGCGCTGGCCGGGGAGGTTGGAGGCGCCGAGGTCCTTCTCGGGGTTGACCCCGTTGGACCCGCCGGCGCCGGTGCCGTTCGCGTCGCTCACCGCAGCAGCCCCTTCATCTCGATCGTGGGCAGGGCCTTGAGCGCCGCTTCCTCGGCCTCGCGGGCGGCCTCCTCGGCGTTCACGCCGAGCTTGGAGGTCTGGATCTTCTGGTGGAGCTTGAGGATGGCGTCCATGAGCATCTCGGGCCGTGGCGGGCAGCCCGGGAGATAGATGTCGACCGGGACGATGTGGTCGACGCCCTGCACGATCGCGTAGTTGTTGAACATGCCGCCCGAGGAGGCGCAGACCCCCATGGAGATCACCCACTTCGGGTTCGGCATCTGGTCGTAGACCTGCCGCAGCACCGGCGCCATCTTCTGGCTGACCCGGCCGGCGACGATCATGAGGTCGGCCTGGCGGGGTGAGCCGCGGAAGACCTCCATGCCGAAGCGGGCCAGGTCGTAGCGTCCGGCGCCCGTCGTCATCATCTCGATGGCGCAGCAGGCCAGGCCGAAGGTGGCCGGGAAGACGGACGCCTTGCGTACCCAGCCCGCGGCCTGCTCGACGGTGGTCAGCAGGAATCCGCTCGGCAGCTTTTCTTCGAGTCCCATGTCGTTAAAGGCCCCTCAGTCCCATTCCAGGCCGCCGCGCCGCCATACGTACGCGTACGCGACGAAGACGGTGAGCACGAAGAGCAGCATCTCCACGAGCCCGAAGATCCCCAGGGCGTCGAAGGTGACGGCCCAGGGGTAGAGGAAGACGATCTCGATGTCGAAGACGATGAAGAGCATCGCCGTCAGGTAGTACTTGATGGGGAAGCGCCCGCCGCCGGCCGGCGTGGGGGTCGGCTCGATACCGCACTCGTAGGCCTCGAGCTTGGCGCGGTTGTACCGCTTCGGCCCGATCAGCGTGGCCATGACCACGGAGAAGATCGCAAAGCCTGCCCCGAGGGCTCCCAGTACGAGGATGGGCGCATAGGCGTTCACCGCTCCTCGCTCCTCTCAGTCGGCACTGACTGCTGGCGATGGCATCGGACTCACACCGGCCTCATACGCCGCTCTAACCTCCGCTCGTCCCAACGAAGATCGAGAACATGTGAAGCAGGTCACAAGCCCAACTGCCTCGCATCTTATGCCCGCCACTCTGTGATCTGCGACACGGGGTATTGCACAAGCTTTGTGATCTCCACCACCTGACGAAGGATCATGAAGTCGGATGAGCGGTGATCTTCGCACTGGAAGCGTCCGAGTGATCACCAGAGGTGACATTTCCGCTTGTCGGCGCAGTTCGGGAGGGGCGTCTCAATATCAAGAGACTTCTCTTGCATGCAAATTGGCGCTGGACGTGACGCCTTGATAGGGGACCGCATTCACACATCAAGGTGAGAGCCGGGGCGCGATGTGGACGCGTGCACGCGTTCACGAGCGGGGCCGGCCGCGACCCGCTCGCGACCCCGCCGCAATGCGCTCGTGATCTACGCGCGTGACGCGGGCGATCCCGTGACCGTTGCGTGACCTCCGCCACATTGATGAGAGGCCTCTGAGAGCGGGGCTTGGCCAACCGTCCCAACCGGTGGTAGGCGGCGGGCAATTCGGACGTACCGTCGAAACAGCGTGATCACGGCCCTGATGAGCCGGGTCCGCAATGTCCGTTACGGCGTCAATAAGGAGTGCCACGCCCGGGATTGGAGGGGCTGATTGAACAAGTGTGGCGCAGCACACGTTTCTTGAAGGTATGGAGGAGCCCCTGATACCGGTTGTTCTCATGTCCCACACCGCTCACATACGCAGCCACCGGAAACCCCGCCGCAGCGCGACGACGAACATCGCCGTGCGTGCCGGAGTTGCCGGTGGCGTTCTCAGCATGGCGGCGGCGGGCGCATCGGCCTCGGCGAGTGCCGCCGAGACGACGCAGACCCTGCAACTGCCCACCCTGACGGCCGATCTGGCCGCTCAGGTCGCCCAGTCCGCGGACGCCACGCAGCAGGCGGCCGCGAACTACGAGCTGCAGGCCGAGCGTGACGCGGCCGCCGCGAAGGCCGCGAAGCAGGCCAAGTCGGACCTCGCGGAGGCGAAGAAGAAGGCGGAGGCCAAGAAGAAGGCCGAGGCCGCCCGCAAGGCCGCGGCCGAGCAGGCCGCCTCCCGCAGCGCCGAGCGGACCACCCTGGCCGCCTCCACGACCTCCAGCGCCTCGACGAGCTCGTCGACGGCCACGGGTTCGGCCGCGGCCGTCATCGCCTTCGTGAAGGCTCAGATCGGCGACGCCTACGTCTCCGGTGGCACCGGCCCCAACTCATGGGACTGCTCGGGTCTTGTGCAGACCGCCTTCAAGCAGATCGGCATCAGCCTGCCGCGCGTCTCGCAGGACCAGTCGACGGCCGGCACCCAGGTCTCGCTGAGCAACCTGCAGCCGGGCGACATCCTGTACTGGGGCAGCGCGGGCAGCGCGTACCACGTGGCGGTGTACGTCGGCGACGGCATGTTCGTCGGCGCGCAGAACCCGTCGACCGGTGTGGTCGAGAAGCCGCTCTCCTACGACCCGCCGACCGGCGCGGTGCGGGTGCTCTGACCCGCGCGACACAAGGGAACGACCGAGAACACACGGAAGGGCCGCAGCCGCTCGGGGGCAGCGGCCCTCCGTTGCACCCTCCTCAGTCACACCCTCCTCCGTCGAACCCCGGCGGCTATCCCAGGTCGAAGGTGTTGGGCAGGCCCAGCTTGTAGCGGAGTTCGTCGACCCGCTTCAGGGGCTCCATCTCCGGCGGCCGGTACAGCTCCACGATCTCGCAGCGCCCGGCGTCCGAATTGTCCGCGTCGAGCAGGGCGTTGACGGCACGTCGTGCCGACTCGTTGGCGCCTTCCATCGTCGCGAGGTCGACGTCCGTGCGGACATAGTCGCCGGCGAGGAAGAAGTTCGGGACCGCGGTGCGGGCCGAAGGCCGGTTGTAGAGCGTGCCCGTGGGATGGATGAGGAGCTGCTCGCGGTTCTGCGGGTCGGGGCCGCCCAGGCCCGTCACGGCCGGGTCCATGAACCAGCCCAGGCGGTCGTCGTCGGTGAGGACCGTCTTGCCGGAGTCGTTGAGGCCGTCCTTCAGCTGGGCCCACAGCTCGGCGACGATCTCGTCCTTGGTGCACTCCTTGGCCGTCTTGCCGTACAGGATGCCGGGCTTGTCCCACTCCGAGATGATCGCGGACAGACAGTCGTGCGCCCGGCCGTCGCCGTAGTCGCGGGAGAAGTCCCGTACGTCCCAGAACTGGGCCTGTCCGATCCCGGTGACCGCCCAGGGTGAGTCGACGCAGTTGATGTGGCCGTGCACGACGGGGGTGGGCGTGCGCAGGTAGAACATCACGCCGGTCATCCAGTCCGTCCGCAGCGCGTCGCACCGGGCGAGCTGCGGGTCGGCGGCGCGCAGGGCCGGGCCCCATGTCACGCGCGCGTGCTCGACCGGGAGCGCGGAGACGTAGTGGTCGGCGGTGACGACGCGCTCCTGGCCGCCGTCGCGTGCGGCGACGCGTACGCCAATAACCCGGCCGCCCTCGTACAGGACCTCCTGCACCTGGGTCCCGGTCACGAACTCGACGCCCTGGGAGCGCAGGTGGGTCTCCCAGGGGTCGATCCAGGCCTCGCTGGTGGGAGCGTTGAGGACGCGGTCGATGTCGGCGTCGGGTCCGTCCAGGCCGCGGCCGAGCAGGCCCCACAGGATGAGGGCCTCGATGATGACGCGGCCGACCGTGCGCGTGGAGGCCACCTCGGCGCGGGTGGCGACGAGGTTGCGGGTCTGGCCGATGCCGAGGAGCCGCTGGTACTCCTCGCTCATCTCCTCGGCGCGGATGAAGTCCCACCAGGAGGTCTTCTCCCACTGGTCCTCGCGGCGGGCGTCGCAGCTGGTGATGTGGACCAGGAGCCGGTCGGCGTAGTAGGCGGCCTCGTGGGCGGGGAGGCGGCCGGCCAGGTCGAGGGCGGCGAGGATCTGGTCGCGGATCCAGGTGGGGGTGATGTCGCCGGGGGCGGGCGGGGTGGTGGCCCGGCGGAGGGGGACGTGGAGGTCGGCGCGGTCGGAGCCGCGGGAGAACAACTCCTCGGTGGCGTTGCGGAGGTTGCCGCGGACGCCGCCCGGGTTCCCGGGGAAGGGGATGCGGCGCATGGTGTCGGGGAGGTTCCGGTAGAAGCCGGGGAAGAAGCGGAAGCCGTGCTCGCCGGGGAGGGGTTTGCGGCCGTCGGCGGCCGTTCCCGGGACGTCCATCGAGCGGGCCTTGCCGCCGAGGACGTCGTAGTACTCGTAGACGGTGACGGCGTAGCCGCGTTCGGCGAGTTCGTGGGCGGCGCTGAGGCCGGAGACGCCGCCGCCGAGGACGGCGACGCGTTTGCCGGCGGGGGCCGCGCTGGCGGTGCCGGCGGGCAATAAGGCGAGGGCGCCCGCGAGGGCACCGGTCCCGGCGAAGGCACCTGACCCCGCGACGGCCCCTGCCGCTCCCCCGGCGCCGGCGAGAAAGCGTCTGCGGGTGTGGCCGGTGTTCTCCTGCGACTGCCGGCCAAGGTTCCCCTGCGGCTGCCGGCCGGTGTTCTCCTGCGGCTGCTCGGCGTGTTCTGTTGTCATGACTCCGGGAGGGTAGGGAGGGGTTCCGACGGCCGGAAGCCCGTTTCCCTGTCACCCACAGCATCCTCACCATCACAAGGAGACACACACATGCCCAGCGTGTTCGTACAAGGCCGCCCCTCCGACTCGTACCCCCGGCTCGCGCCCGAGGCCCGGCGCGGAAAGGTGCGGCGCGTCACCGAGGTCGGCGAAGAGGTCCTGCACAAGCCGTGCCGGGACGTCACCGAGTTCGGGCCCGACCTCGCCGCGCTCATCGACGACATGTTCCTGACGATGTACGTCGCCGAAGGGGCCGGGCTCGCGGCGAACCAGGTCGGCGTCGATCTGCGGCTGTTCGTCTACGACTGCCGGGACGACGACGGGGTCCGGCACGTCGGGCACATCGTCAACCCGGTCCTCGACGGCCTCGATCCGGCCCGCCGGCGGCTGCTCGACGAGAGCGAGGGGTGCCTGTCGGTGCCCGGTGCCATCATGGACGTACCGCGCCCGGACCGGGCCGTGGTGCGGGGGCTGGACAAGGACGGGGAGCCGCTCGTCATCGAGGGCACGGGCTACTTCGCGCGCTGCCTGGCCCACGAGACGGACCATGTGAACGGGCACGTGTATCTGGACCGGCTCTCCAAGCGGGAGCGCAAGGACGCGCTGCGCCAGGTGGCGGACCGGCGCGACGAGGTGTTCGCGCGCCGGGAGGCCAGGACGGCCGAGCTGAGCCGCGGCTGACGGGCCGTGCGGGACGCCGGGCGCCGGTCGGGCCCGGAGCGCCGGGGTCAGGGCACGCGCGTGTCGTGGTGCGCCTCGGCCGACGCGCGTTCCTGAGGCGTCAGTTCGTCGTCCCGCACGGGCACGGCCGAGCTCCAGTGCCGGCCGACCGGGCAGTACTGCCAGCGGTACCAGCCGAGGCGGAGGGACTTGAAGGACGCGCCGGGGATCCAGATCGTCGTGTAGACGTGCCCGTCACGGCAGCGGACGACGGTCTCCCCGCCGACGCCGTAACCGCGACGCCGGGCGTACACGGTTCCGACGACGAGAGCCGTCACGACTAGGACGAGGGGGGCGAGAGCTGCCGGGTTCTTCATGGTGCCGCACCTGCGATCCGTAGATCCGTAGATCCGTGGCGAGAGCCGCCTGGGCCACTGCTGCCAGTGTGCGACGCCACCGGGACGCGGGCCAGGGGCACTTGAGCCCCCGGCCCGAATCCTGACGCACCCCATACGCGACCCGTACGCCCCCCGTCGGCTACGCCTTCGGCGCCACCTTGCTCAGCCCGTTGATGATGCGGTCCATCGCGTCGCCGCCCGTCGGGTCGGTGAGGTTGGCGAGCATCTTCAGGGTGAACTTCATCAGCAGCGGGTGGGTCAGACCCCTCTGGGCCGCGATCTTCATGACCTTCGGGTTGCCGATGAGCTTCACGAAGGCGCGGCCCAGCGTGTAGTAGCCGCCGTAGGTGTCCTTGAGGACGCGCGGGTAGCGCTGGAGGGCGAGTTCGCGGCTCGCGGGGGTCGGGCGGGCGTGGGCCTGGACGATGACGTCGGCGGCGATCTGGCCGGACTCCATGGCGTAGGCGATGCCCTCGCCGTTGAAGGGGTTCACCAGGCCGCCGGCGTCGCCGACGAGCAGCAGCCCGCGCGTGTAGTGCGGCTGGCGGTTGAAGGCCATGGGGAGGGCGGCGCCGCGGATCGGTCCGGTCATGTTCTCCGGGGTGTAGCCCCAGTCCGCCGGCATGGACGCGCACCAGGCCTTCAGCACCTCGCGCCAGTCCAGCTCCTTGAAGGAGTCGGAGGTGTTCAGGACACCGAGGCCGACGTTCGACGTGCCGTCGCCCATGCCGAAGATCCAGCCGTAGCCGGGCAGGAGACGGTCCTGGGCGCCGCGGCGGTCCCACAGCTCCAGCCAGGACTCCAGGTAGTCGTCCTCGTGACGGGGGCTGGTGAAGTACGTCCGTACGGCCACGCCCATCGGGCGGTCCTCGCGGCGGTGCAGGCCCATCGCCAGCGACAGCCGCGTGGAGTTGCCGTCGGCGGCGACCACGAGCGGCGCGTGGAAGGTGACCTCGCGCTTCTCCTCGCCGAGCTTGGCGTGCACGCCGGTGATGCGGCCGGTGCGGTCGTCGATGATCGGGGCGCCCACGTTGCAGCGCTCGTACAGCCGCGCGCCCGCCTTCTGGGCCTGCCGGGCGAGCTGCTCGTCGAAGTCGTCGCGCTTGCGGACGAGGCCGTAGTCCGGGTAGGAGGCGAGATCCGGCCAGTCGAGCTGGAGGCGGACGCCGCCGCCGATGATGCGCAGGCCCTTGTTGCGCAGCCAGCCGGCCTCCTCGGAGACGTCGATGCCCATGGCCACGAGCTGCTTGGTGGCGCGCGGGGTGAGTCCGTCGCCGCAGACCTTCTCGCGCGGGAACTCGGTCTTCTCCAGCAGGAGTACGTCGAGTCCGGCCTTGGCGAGGTAGTAGGCGGTGGTGGAGCCGGCTGGCCCCGCGCCGACGACGATCACATCGGCGGTGTTCTCGGAGAGGGGCTCGGTCACGACGGGATCTCCCCAGGCTCGGAATCAAGTTCGGAATCAAGTTCGGAATCCGCGTGCCGACCGGCACTGGACATGGGCAGTCTATTCAGCAGAATTGATCACCCGGCTGAAGGGCTGCCCCGTGAACCGAGCTCTCCCCGTAGTACGGCTGCGCGTCCCCACCGACGAGGACGCGATCGCCTGGCACCGGGTCTTCGACGACCCCGAGGTCATGGAGTTCCACGGCGGCAAGGCCAGGGACCTCTCCGTCTACGAGGAGCTCACCGCCCGCCAGCGCCGGCACGACGCCGAGCGGGGCTTCTGCCTGTGGACCATGGTGGACGACGCCGGGCAGGTCATCGGGTTCACGGGCGCCCAGCCGTGGCCGCAGGACTGGGGCCCGACGGGCGAGATCGAGATCGGCTGGCGGCTCGGCCGGGAGTACTGGGGCAAGGGGTACGCGACCGCGGCCGCGCAGATGACCCTGGAGCGGCTCAGGGCGGCCGGGGTGGAGAGCGTGGTGGCGATGGTGCTGTCCGGCAACGCGCGCTCGATCGCGGTGACGGAGCGGCTGGGCATGCGGCTCGAACACGTCTTCACGGAGCCGAGGTACGGGCAGCGGGCGCACCAGTACCGCCTCGACCTGTGATCGCCCCCCTGATCACCAAATAAAGAACACAGAATGTAACCCAAAGTAACCGACTGCTACAGAAAGACACTTGGCGCTTCCGGTCGGCACCCCCGTGCGGTTACCCTGCCAGTACCGCTGGGGGTGACATCTGTGCGAATAACACCCAAAACGCCCGAAGTGCGCGTACCACGGCTCGTAGGTCTCATGGCCATGGACGCGCGCAGGACGGCAGAGGCGACCGGCCTCTTCCTCAACGCGCCGGACCGGCCCGGCCTGCACTTCCAACAGACGATGGTCGACTACGTCGTACGGCAGTACCCGCAGCCCAATGCCGAGGTGCCCCGGGACTCCGTGATCTACGTGTGGTTCGACTTCGGTGAGGGAGAGGGCGGCGGAGGCGTCCGCGAGCCCCGGCTTCCCCGGCCCTCGGGCGGCGGGCTGCAGCGCGAGATCGACGAGCCGGGCGACGAGCTGACGCTCAGGCCTGCTTGAAGCCGCGGTGCAGGGCCACGACCCCGCCCGTGAGATTGCGCCACGCCACCTTCGACCAGCCGGCCTTCCGCAGCCGCTCGGCCAGCGCGGGCTGGTCGGGCCAGGCCCGGATGGACTCGGCGAGGTAGACGTACGCGTCGGGGTTGGAGGAGACCGCGCGGGCGACCGGCGGCAGGGCGCGCATCAGGTACTCGGTGTAGACCGTGCGGAAGGGCGCCCAGGTCGGGTGCGAGAACTCGCAGATCACGACCCGTCCGCCGGGCCTGGTCACCCGGTACATCTCGCGCAGGCCCGCGTCGAAGTCCTGCACGTTGCGCAGCCCGAAGGAGATCGTGACGGCGTCGAAGGTGTCGTCCTTGAACGGCAGCTTCGTCGCGTCGCCCGCGGTCAGCGGCAGCCAGGGGTGCTTGCGCTTGCCGACCTGGAGCATGCCGAGCGAGAAGTCGCAGGGGACGACGTACGCGCCCGTGCGCGCGAACGGCAGGGACGAGGTCGCCGTACCGGCCGCCAGGTCCAGGATCTTCTGCGCGGGCCGGGCGTCGACCGCCCGGGCCACCTCCTTGCGCCACGCCCGGTCCTGGCCGAGCGACAGCACGTCGTTCGTCAGGTCGTACCGTTCCGCCACGTCGTCGAACATCGAGGCGACTTCGTGCGGCTGCTTGTTCAGGGAAGCGCGGGTCACGCTCGCCATTCTTGCAGCATGTCATCGGGGAAGAAGCTTGGGCTTCTTCTTCGCGGCCACGTCCTCGACCCAGCCGCACAGCAGGATGAACACGGCGATCAGGATCCAGCCGATGCCGAACATGAACCACTGGCTCTCCAGCGGCAGCCACTTCTCGAACGCGGGGACGTTCCAGAACTGGTCGATCAGCGGGACGGCGAGCACCAGCGCGATCTCGTGCCAGAGGTAGATCGTCACCGCGCGCGCGTTGAAGATCGTGACCGTGCGGTCCAGGCGCCGGAAGCGGGTGAGCCAGGCGAAGTCGATCCGGAAGTACGCCTTGGCCCACATCAGCAGCATCACGAAACCGGCCGACCAGAAGGCCTGGGCGAGCGGGATCTCGTCGAGGTCGTAGGTGCCGACCTCGCCCTGGTGCGTGAAGGCGTACCAGCCGCCGTAACCGATCGCGGCGAGCGAGAGGACGACGACCAGGGCCGGCTTCAGCCTCTGCAGTACGCCGTCGCGGTGGGCGAAGCCGAGGATCCAGCAGAAGAGGTACGTCGACAGGTCCCACAGGGCGCTGCCGAAGCGGTTGTCCGGCCCTGACCAGACGAAGTTCAGGACGAGGATCGGGGCGAGGGACAGGAGCAGGACCGGGATCGGTGCCTTGCGGAAGACCCACAGCAGGGCCGGCGAGAGCAGCACGAACCACAGGTACGTCCGCAGGTACCAGAGGATCTCCCAGGCCTGCATGCCCCACGCGTTGCCCGGCGGATCACCGAGCGGCACCACCCAGTAGACGATCTCCCAGCCCGGCATCCAGTCGTGGATCAGCATCGCGAGGACCACGAAGAAGCCCCAGAACCAGAACGGCGGCAGCAGCCTGCGCAGGCGGGACCTGACCACCTTGAACGCCGGGCGCTCCAGCGACTTGGCCATCAGGGTGCCGGCCAGCCCGAACATGATCCCCATGGAGGGGAACACCATGCCGCACCAGGCCCACCCGAAGGTGTGGTACGTGACGACGCGGATCAGGGCGACGGCCCGCAGGGTGTCGAAGTACCGGTCGCGGCCGGCCGGCTTGGGCGCGGCCGCTTCCCGCACCGGCTCCTCGGCCCGCTCCTCCGTGACAACCGCTGCCACCGGCTCCGGCTCGACCGCGGGCAGCGGCGCCGTCTCCTCGGCGGGCGCAGGCGGCCCGTAGTCGACGTACTGCTGCGGATACGGCTGCTGCACGTACTGCTGCTGGCCGTACTGCGGCTGCCCGTACCCCTCGTAGCCCTGGGCCGGCTGCTGCCCGTAGCCGTGGCCGCCGTAACCGCCGTAGCCCTGCTGCTCCTGTCCCCAGCTCATCAGCTCGCCCCCGCCGGAGTGCCGACCTCGCCCGTGCGCTTGAGTTTCTGCCAGCGGAGGCGGCCGCCTGTGAGGGCTGTGATGCAGGAGTGGATGAGGACCAGGTACATCATCTGGCGGTAGGCCAGTTGCTGGAGGGGCATCATCAGGAGGTAGCGGTACTTCTCGCGGTCCAGGCGGAAGGCGTAGGCCGCGCAGAAGAGCTGGATGCCGAGGACCGCCAGCCAGGCGTACAGCGCGGCCTGGAAGTCCACGAAGATCATCGAGTAGACCGTGAAGACGTCGATCAGCGGTGCGAAGACCGGCGTGACGATCTGGAAGATGACCACGAGCGGCATGCCGACCCGGCCGAAGCGGCCCGAAGGGCCCTTGTCCGTCAGGGACTTGCGGTGCTTCCAGAGGGCCTGCATCGTCCCGTAGGACCAGCGGTAGCGCTGCGACCACAGCTGCTTGAGCGAACCCGGCGCCTCCGTCCACGCGCGCGCGTGCTCCTGGTAGACGACCCGCCAGCCCGCCCGGTGCATGGCGATGGTGATGTCCGTGTCCTCGGCGAGCGTGTCCTCGCTCATCCCGCCGACCTGCAGCACCGCCTCGCGGCGGAACGCGCCGATCGCGCCGGGGATGGTCGGCATGCAGCGCAGCAGGTCGTACATACGGCGGTCCAGGTTGAAGCCCATCACGTACTCGATGTGCTGCCAGGCGCCGATGACGGTGTTGCGGTTGCCGACCTTGGCGTTGCCGGCGACCGCGCCGACCTCGGGGTCGGCGAAGGGCTGCACGAGGTGTCGTACCGTGTCCGGCTCGAAGACCGTGTCGCCGTCCATCATCACGACGATGTCGTAACTGGCGCTGCGCACACCGTTGTTGAGGGCGGCCGGCTTGCCCGCGTTCTCCTGACGGATGACGCGGACGTTGGTCATGCCGAGCTCGTGGGCCGCGTTGCGGGCGATCTCCGAGGTGCCGTCGGTCGAGCCGTCGTCGACCACGATGACCTCGATCGGGTGCGTGCTCTTCGACAGCGACTCGAGGGTGTTGGCGATGCACTCCTTCTCGTTGTACGCCGGCACGATCACGCTCACCGGGCGGGTGACCGTCGGCCCCCAGCTGAACCGGCGTTTGTTGCGCTGTCTGTAGTGGCGCCGGGCGAGGATCAGCATCATCCCGAACCGCCCCATGACGGCCACGCCGACGACGACCAGGCCGACCGACAGGGCGGGCACGGTCCATTCGGCGACGGCGACCGCGACGATGAGCGCCTTGCCCTCGTAGAGGGTCGCGCCGGTTGCGGTGCGGTGGGCGGCCTGGAGGCGGGACGGGTTCGAACCGGTGCCGTTCGCCTGCCCGTTGAGGCTGCCGGCGGACTGCTCTCCCGTGGCGCCCGCGGCACCCCCTGTCCCCGTCGTCCCGGGGGCGGCGGTGGCACCGGTCTGCTGTGTCCCCGCCGGGCGCGTGCTCGCGTTGTCCTTCTCGATGACCCCGCTGATGGTGGTGAAGGTGTAGCCCTTCGCCTTCATCTTCTCGATGTACTCGGGCAGCGCCTTGACCGTCTGCTCGCGGTCGCCGCCGGCGTCGTGCATGAGGACCGCGGCTCCCTTGTTCGCCTTCGGCGTGGCCCAGCTGACGATCTTCGAGACGCCCGGCTTCTTCCAGTCGTCGCTGTCGGTGTCGACGAAGACGCTGGTGTAGCCGTCCTTGCCGAGCTTCTGGTAGACGGGCCAGCTGTAGTTGTCGATGGCGTCCGTCTCCGAGGAGTACGGCGCCCGGAACAAGGTCGTCGTGATGCCGGCCGCGCCCGCCAGCGCGAGCTGGGTCTGGGTCATCTCGCGCCGGATGCGGGCGTCGCTCTGGTAGGAGAGGTCGACGTGGGTGAAGGTGTGGATGCCCACCTCGTTGCCCTGATCGACCATGTCCTTCACGATGCCCGGATAGCGCGAGACCATCGAGCCGACCAGGAAGAACGTGGCCGGCACGTCGTACTTCTGCAGGATCTTCAGGACCTGCGGCGTGTACGTCGGGTTCGGGCCGTCGTCGAAGGTCAGCGCGATGGTCTTGGCCGGGACGGACAGGGTCGTGGCCTGGCCGGCGCGGTAGGTGATGATCGGGCCGCCGTTGAGGATCTTGTCCGGCACCTTGCTGGAGCTGGCCCCGTCGCGCACCCGCTGGTCGCCGCCGACCTCGGCGCGCAGATAGCCGTCGAGCAGCATGATGCTGGTCAGCGCGAGCAGGAGCAGCAGGGCGAGGATGACACGCGGTTTCTGCAGCGCCGCGGCCTTGCCGGCCGCCCGCTCCATACGGGTGGGGGCACGGCGGCGGCCGCGCGTCGAGGTCGTCGTGGTCATGTGGCTCTGGATTCCCGTCAGTTGGCCGCGCTCGCGGAGGCGGACGGGGTCGGGGTGCCGGAGGGCAGCGTGCTCGGCAGATCGCTGGGCCGGCCGCCGACCTGGTAGCCGACGCCGCCCTGCTGCCGCAGGCCGCCGGGGCCGGTGCCGGTGCCGCCGGGGCCCGCCTGGCCGTTGCCGCCGAAGGGCAGCAGCGAGGACGGGTTGATGGACGTGCCGATGCCCATGAAGGCCAGGCCCAGGATGACGGCGTACCCGAGACACAGGAAGCCGACGAAGAGGCCGATCCGGCGCAGCAGCTTGGAGCGGCGCCCGGAGTTGTCAACGAAGACGGGTCCCTCGGCGGACCCGTTGCCGCGTTTGCGGCGGCGACCGCGGCCGGTCGCGCTGATTTCGATGGCAGGCTCGGAATGCATTCCCCAGACATTAGGCAGGCTTTATGTGATCGAAACCAGCCTTCTTGTGAGGCGCATATGAGAAACGCCCTGACCTGTCTTTCCGCTGAGAGTTTCTGTGAACAGCTGCGCAGGTCAGGGCAGGGCGAGACGGACCTTATGTCTCATTTATTCCGCCCTGTTGGCCCGATTCACACCATCCCTCCCATGTATTTCCTGTGCATTGCCCGACAAGCTGAACAGCGGCCTCGTGTGAGACGTTCTCCTTTGGAATAAGGCTTTGTTTCGAAGCTGAGACAGAAATCACGAGAGCGGGTGCATGAGCAATGCGGGGTTTCCTGAAGCCGGCGGCCGGGTTCACTTGTCTGTTTGCCCTGGCCACGACCGGCTGCTCAGCAGGAGCGGAGCCCTCGGCACGGACGAGTTCGTCACCGTCGGAGTCGGCCGCCGCGGACGACGCCGCCACGGCCGCCGCGGCCGGCTCGGCCACGTCGTACGCGCCGTACGTGAGCGCGACGGAGGCCTCCGACAACGACTCGGCGGGGTCGCCGGCGACGTACAACCTGGCCTTCGTGATCGCGGACGGGAGTGCGTGCACGCCCAAGTGGAACGGTGAGGACTCGCTGGTTGACTCCTCGGTGAAGTCCCGGATCTCGCAGCTCAAGGCCGACGGCGGGAGCGTGCGGGTGTCCTTCGGCGGGGCGTCCGGGAAGGAGCTGGCGTCGACGTGCGGCAGCGCGACGGCGCTGGCTGCCGCGTACGGCAAGGCACTTGACGCGGCGGGCTCGACTCAGGCCGACTTCGACATCGAAGGGGACCAGCTGACCGACTCGGACTCCGTGGCGCTGCGGTCGCAGGCGATCGCGCTGCTGCAGAAGGAGCGGAGCGACCTGTCGGTGACCTTCACGCTGCCCGTCATGCCGTCGGGGCTGGACTCGGACAGTCTGGCGTTGCTGGAGTCCGCCAACAAGTACGACGTGCAGGTCTCCACGGTGAATCTCATGACCATGAACTACGGCGAGTCCTACAGCGGGGACATGGGCGACTACGCGCTCACCTCGGCGAAGGCCGCGCACACCCAGCTGAAGAAGGTGTTCGGGCTGTCCGACGAGGGGGCCTGGCAGGGGATGGCGCTCACCTCGATGATCGGCGTGAACGACGTGGACGGGGAGACCTTCACGCTCTCGGACGCGGCGCAGGTACGGGCGTTCGCGGAGGAGAAGGAGATCGCGTGGGTGTCGATGTGGTCGACGTTCCGGGATCAGCAGTGCGAGGAGGGGAGCGACGGGGATGACGACGCGGCGACCAACTGCAGTGGGGTAACGCAGAGTTCAGGGGCGTTCGGGGAGGCGTTTGCGGGCTGAGTGGGTCGCTGCGGGTGGTTCGTGGCTGGTCGCGCAGTTCCCCGCGCCCCTAGAAACGCTTTCAGCGACGCCTGTGTACCAGGCGGCCGGCGCAGACCGTTGCGATGCACTCGCCCGTGCCGTCCAGCACTGCCAGGTCTGCTCGGGCGTGCTCTTCGATGGTCGGTCGCCGGGGAGCCGAGAGCACCGCGACCTCGTTTCTGGCGGCCGCCGCGCGGAGTTCGGGTGTGTCGGCGTGCTCCGCCATCACCGCCACCGCACCCGACTTCAGGACCTCGTGGATACGTTCGCGTGGGCTCGGGGCGTCCGGGAGGGAGCCCTCGTGCACGCGGCCCGGACCGAGCACGCCCGGCCAACTCCGCACCCGTGCACCCGGGAAGCGCTCCTCGATCTCCGCCAGCGTCCCCACCGCCGCGATCCGGCTGCCCTCCACCGCCACCGCGCCGTCCTTCAGCGGCGGCTCGGCGCTCTCCCAGTCATGCCGGAGTTCCGCCGCCGTGTGAATCGTCAGCACAGGTCGGTCAGTTGGAAGCGAGCAGCTTCAGCTCGGGGTGGGCCGTGCCGCCCTCGATCGCCGTGGACGAGATGTGGGACATCACGCGCTCGTCGACCGGGTCGTCCGCCGGGTCGTCGTGCACGACCAGGTGCTCGTACGTCGTGGAGCGCTGGGCCGGGGTGCGGCCCGCCGTACGGATCATGTCGATCATTTCCTGGAGGTTGGAGCGGTGCTTGGCACCGGCCGCCGAGACGACGTTCTCCTCCAGCATCACCGAGCCCAGGTCGTCCGCGCCGTAGTGCAGCGTCAGCTGGCCCGCGTCCTGGCCGGTGGTCAGCCAGGAGCCCTGGATGTGGGCGATGTTGTCCATGAAGATCCGGGCGATCGCGATCATCCGCAGGTACTCGATGATCGTGGCCTGTGTGCGGCCCTTCAGGTGGTTGTTCATCGGCTGGTAGAGGTACGGGATGAAGGCCCGGAAGCCGCCCGTCCGGTCCTGGACGTCACGGATCATCCGCAGGTGCTCGATGCGCTCGGCGTTCGTCTCGCCCGTGCCCATCAGCATCGTGGAGGTCGACTCGACGCCCAGCCGGTGCGCCGTCTCCATGATCTCCAGCCAGCGCTCACCGGACTCCTTCAGCGGCGCGATCGCCTTGCGCGGCCGCTCGGGCAGCAGCTCGGCGCCGGCGCCCGCGAAGGAGTCGAGGCCGGCCGCGTGGATCCGCTGGATCGCCTCGTCGACCGACACCTTGGAGATGCGGGCCATGTGCTCGACCTCGGAGGCGCCGAGGGAGTGGATGACCAGCTGCGGGTAGGCCTGCTTGATCGCGGCGAAGTGCTTCTCGTAGTACTCGACGCCGTAGTCGGGGTGGTGGCCGCCCTGGAACATGATCTGGGTGCCGCCCAGTTCGACCGTCTCCGCGCAGCGGCGCAGGATGTCGTCGAGATCCCGTGTCCAGCCCTTGTCCTTGTCCTTCGGCGGCGCGTAGAAGGCGCAGAACTTGCACGCCGTCACGCAGACGTTCGTGTAGTTGATGTTGCGCTCGATGATGTACGTCGCGATGTGCTCGGTGCCCGCGTACCTGCGGCGGCGCACGGCGTCGGCGGCAGCGCCCAGCGCGTGCAGCGGGGCGTCGCGGTAGAGGTCGAGCGCCTCCTGCGGGGTGATGCGCCCACCCTCGGCGGCACGGTCGAGGACGGCTGTGACATTAAGAGACGTAAGGTCGGCCTTCTCGCTCACCGGGGCGTGCCTTTCGTCAAGGGTTGGGCGGTCTCGGCCAGCCTACGCCAGCCCTCCGACAGCCCCGACGTCAGGCCGCGAACGCGCCGATCAGCAGCCCGAGGAAGGCCCCGGAGATCAGGAAGGGCCCGAAGGGGATCGTCGTCTTCCGCCCGGCCCGCCGCACAAGCACCAGGACACCCCCGTAAACCGCCCCGAGCAGAAACGCGGCGAACGTCCCCAGCGTCACCGTCGCCCACCCGTACCACCCGAGCACGGCCCCCAGCCCGACCGCCAGCTTCACATCGCCGAAGCCCATGCCACCGGGGTTGATGAGGAACAGCAGGAAGAAGCCGGCGCCGAGCGCGGCGGCGGCGTACAGCGCGGTCGGCCAGTCCCCCGCGTGCTCCGGTACGAGGGTGACGGCGCCGAGCAGCGCGAGCGCGGCGCCGGCCAGCGGCAGGGTCAGTACGTCGGGCAGCCGCTGCACCCGGAAGTCGACGACGGTCAGCAGCACGCCGACGGGCGCGAGCAGCAGCCAGACGCCGAGTTCGGGCCGGGCTCCGGTGGCGGCGGCGAGGAGGGCGCAGACGAGGGCGGTGGCGATGACGAGGGCGGGAGCGCTGGGCCCGTAACCACTCACTCGCCGTGGGGAACAGTCGGCGCATCGCGCCCACCCGATCCACCCGCCGATCGCGTGCTGTTGGGGGCAGGAGTCCCGCCAGGTGTCCCCCGCCGGTACGGAGAACCGATACGCGGCCCTAGGCAGCAACGAGCCCACCGCCGCACCCCACAGCGCGGCGATCGCGACCAACACCCCCGTGTCCACGCCGGTGTTCCCCCAACCTTCGGTCCGCGCACTGCCGTGATCCGTGACGGCCACGGTAGCCAGCCCGGTCAGACACCGTCGAGCATGGCGGCGAGGCCGCGGTCGAGGGCCGGTTCCACGGGTTCGGCGCCGGGTTCCGTCACCTCGTAGGAGCGGACGAGGAAGCGGTGCAGGGCGGCCGTCTCGAAGAGGATCACCGCGACGCCCTCGCGGGCGCGGAACTCGACGGCCGTGCGGGCGGGGCCGCAGGGGCGGACGTGCACGGTGCCGAGGCCGGCCGGGGTACCGAGGCCCTCCTCCAGGAGGGTGCGGGCGAAGGTCCAGGTGACCTCCTCGTCGTCGAGGGAGATCCAGGCCGGGAAGACGAAGTGGACGGCCAGCGGGTCGCCGGAGGTGTAGCGGAGGGTGACGGGGACCGCGAGTTCCTCGTGGTCGGGGGTGAGCAGGCGGGCGCCGGTGGGCTGTTCGAGTGTGACGGGCATGAGGGGCTCCGGTGTCGGGGTTGGTGCGTGCACTTCTACGAGTCCGTTGCGGCCCCTGCATTACGCCGTGACGGAAATCAATTTATGTGACGTGCGACACATTAACCTCGGTCCGCAACTTTGGTTGAAAGTTTTGCCATCTACGCTGACAAACCCTTTCCCGCCTCAGCAGGCCGCAACTGGAGCGTTCCGCCATGTCCGACGGTTCCACTGCAGTTTCCGCACCGGCGTCCCACGCCTCCACCGCCACGGCCGAGTACGCCCGGATCTACGAGGAGCAGCAGCCGCGGCTCGTCGCGTACGCCCGCTCGCTGACGCGCAACGCGTGGACCGCGGAGGACATCGTCGCGGAGGCGCACTTCCGGGTGTGGCGGCGGCTGGCGACGGGGCACGAGATAGAGAACGTGCCGGCGTACTTGATGACGACGGTGCGGCACCTGGCGACGGCGGCGGGCACATCCGTACGGGAGACCCCGCAGGATCCGCAGGCCGACGAGCAGATACGGGTCGGCCGGCAGGCACACGCGGACGACCCGGCCGAGCAGGTGTCGTCCGTGGACCTGGTGGTGCGGGTGCTGGGGCAGTTGCCGGAGCGGTGGGTGAAGGCGCTGTGGCTGTCGGAGGCGGAGGGGCAGCCCTTGGCGGCGATCGGCCCGCAGCTGGGGACGAAGGAAGGCGCGACGGCGGTACTGCTGCACCGGGCGCGGGAGGGAATGCGACAGGCGTTCCTGCGCGCGCAGACGGGAGCACCGGAGGACCCGGCGTGCCAGGTGCACTGGGCACGCATGCCCGCATACGTCCGCGGCGCGGCAACACCCCGCCAGTCCGAACGCCTCCTCGCCCACGCGGACGCCTGCGCGGACTGCCGGGCCCGCTTGGCGGCCCTGATGACGGCGAACGACCGGTTGCCGGCGCTGGTGGGGCCGGCGCTGGTGGTACTGGCGTTGGGGGGAACGGGGAAGTTTCTGCTGGGGTTTGTGGCGGGGGCGGCGGGCGCGGGCGCGGCGGGCGGAGCTGCTGGGGCCGGCGCGACTGCGGGTGCGGGGTCGTCTGCGGGCGCGGCCGGATCGGCAAGCGCGGGCGCGGCGGCATCGGCAGGTGCGGCGGGCGGGGGCGCGGGCGCGGTGGCCGGTGTGGGTGGTGCTCCGGGCGGAGTCGCTGCGGGTGGGCACGGTGGGGTCGGGTTGTTGCACGGGGTGCGGCAAGCGGCGGTCAGTGGGGCCAAGGCGCCGGTTGCGGTGGCTGCGGGGACGGTTGTGGCCGGGGCGGTCGCCGTGCTGCTCCTGCTGGGGCCGGGCGGGGCGGGGTCGATACCGACCCAGCGGACGCCTGTCGCCGACGGGCCGGTTGCCCAAGTGCCGGTCGCGGAGGCGCCGGTGGCTGCGCCTTCGGAGGGGATGCCGGCGGATAAGCCTGCGGTGGATGGGGAGTTGGGCGCGGGGGCTGGTCAGCCGACGGTCACAGTGGCGGCGGCTGGCGGGGGCTCGGAGTCCGCGGGCGGGGGTTCGGATGCCGGCGGGGGCGGGGGTAGTACGTCGCCGGGTACGCCGTCGGACGAGAAGCCGACGCCGAGCGAACCGGCGCCCGGGGAGCCGACCCCGACCGAGCCTGCGCCGAGCGAGCCGGAGCCCACCAAGCCGACGCCCGGGGAGCCGACCCCGACTGAACCCACGCCCAGCGAGCCGACGCCCGCGCAGCCCGCGCCGAGCGATCCGGAACCGACCAAGCCGACGCCCGGGGAGCCGACCCCGAGCGATCCCGCACCTGGGAAGCCGACGCCTACCGAGCCGACGCCCACCGAGCCGACTCCTGAGGACCCCACGCCCAGCGACCCCGCGCCCACCGATCCCGCGCCTAGTGACCCCGCTCCCAGCAACCCCGTTCCGAGCGACCCCGCTCCCGCCGAGCCCACTCCCCCCACCACCGGCGGCGATCAGGACCAGGATCCGGGAACCCCGACCGCTCCCCCCGAGGGCACCGACGACCCGTCACCCGCGCCCTCGACCCCCGCCGATCCCCCGGGCGACGACTGCCCCCCGCACGACCACGACCACGGAGGTGGCGGACACAAGTCGGAGTAGGGGCGAAGTGGGGCGGCACCGACACCGCCCCACCCCCTCGCCCTACTTGACCCGCGACAACCGCGCCGTCGGATTCCCCTCCGCCTCGCTCTCCGCCGCGTACTTCAAGTCGTCCCCCGCCAGCGACAGCCGGACCGTGTGCGGCGCCGGGTCGCAGCCCGCGTGGTTGGACTCGGCGCCCACCGACGTCGTCACAAGCTCCGTCTTCGTCACCTTCTTCAGCGTCAGTACGTCATCGCAGACCCCGCCGATCTGATCGGTCTGCCGCATCCGCCCCAACTCCTGCCCCACGGCCGCCTGATGCACGGTCAACCGGAACGTGCCCATGGGCAGGGCCCCGTTGAGGGCAAGCCCCTCGCCCTCCCAAGTGCCGATGTACGCGGCCGGTACGACACCCGGCAGCCCCGGCACATCACTCGCCACCCCGCTCGGCGTCGCCGTACCGGAAGCACTCGAAGAAGCCCCCGCGGAAGAACTCGAACTCGGCCTCGGACTCGGCGCCGACGAGTACGCCCCGGCCCCCGAATCGCTGCTCGCCGAGCTGTCGTCCCCACCGCCCGGCAG
The DNA here is from genome assembly GCF_040643775.1 of Streptomyces sp. NPDC047081. Taxonomy (NCBI): domain Bacteria; kingdom Bacillati; phylum Actinomycetota; class Actinomycetes; order Kitasatosporales; family Streptomycetaceae; genus Streptomyces; species Streptomyces sp. NPDC047081. The sequence goes on from NZ_JBEYUY010000006.1 coordinate 312,476, forward strand.
CAGATCGAACACGAACACCGACCCCACGGTCACCGCGGCCAACGCCCCCGCGACCGCCAACGCCACCGTGCAGCTCAGCCGCCGCCCGCGCCCGCCGTCCCCCGGCCCCGACGAAGCCGCCACGGACACCGACAACTTCCCCGGCCGCTGCTCCCCGGGCACCGCATCCCGGGGTTCCGTCACGGAGACGGACGGCGAACCGACCGGGGAGCCCGGCGTAGGCGTGGACGAAGGTGTGGGAGGAAATGAGGTCGGCGGCGCGGATGGAAGTGCGGGAGGAATTTCGGGCGGAGGCGCGGGAGGAAACGCAGGCGGCGGCGCGGACGGCACACCGGTCGCAGCCCCCGGCATCACCGGCGCCGGCCCGAACGCCCCAACCGCCCCCTGCCCAACGGCCGCCGCCTCTCCAGCCCCTTGCCCAACTGTCGCCTCCCCGGCCCCCTGCCCACCGGCAGTCACCTGCCCGGCCGCCCCCGAACCCCCAGCCGTCGCCTGCCCCGCCGACCCAGGGCCCCCAGCCGTCACCCGCCCCTCCGACCCGACCGCAACCCCACCCCCCACCGAAGGACTGCTGAACCCCACCGGCCCCGACGGCGCCTCCCGTACCTCAAGGTTCAGCAGCTGTACGGCGCTTCGGCTCACCTGTTCCACCAGCGCCCCCGGCAGCCACCCGCCGGTCACCAGTCGGGCCGCGCCCTCGGGAGCGAGGCGGCGGGCCACTTCGGCGGGCAGAGGCCGGTCGGTCGGGTCCTTCGTCAGGCAGGTCTCCACCACCTCGCGCAACTCGCCGCTCAGCGAACCGAGTTCGGGCTGTTCGTGGACGACCTTGTAGAGGAGGGCGGCCGAGGAGTCGCCGGGGAAGGGGGGTTCACCGGTCGCCGCGTACGCGAGTACCGCGCCGAGTGAGAAGACGTCCGCCGCCCCCGTCGCACCCTTGCCGAGGATCTGCTCCGGAGACATGTAGCCCGGCGAGCCGATCGAGACGCCGGTCGACGTGAGCGACGCCGTGCCGTCCGTCGCGCGGGCGATGCCGAAGTCGATCAGGAGGGGGCCGTCGAGGGTGAGCAGGACGTTGGACGGCTTCACGTCCCGGTGGACGAGGCCCAGTTCGTGCACCGCGGCCAGCGCCTCCGCGAGGCCCGCGCCCAGCGCCCGTACCGAATGAGTGGGAAGCGGGCCGCGGTCCGCCACGGCCGCTGCCAGCGACGGGCCCGCCGCGTACGCCGTCGCGACCCACGGGACCGCCGCCTCCGGGTCCGCGTCCAGGACCGGCGCCGTCCATGCCCCGCCCACCCGCCGCGCCGCCTCCACCTCCCGGCGGAAACGGGCCCGGAACTCCTCGTCCAGCGCGAAGTGCGGGTGCACGATCTTCACCGCGACCGTGCGGCCCCCGGCACTGCGGCCCAGGTAGACGCGGCCCATCCCGCCGGAGCCCAGTCGGCCGAGCAGCCGGTAGGGCCCCACGACGGTGGGCTCGTCGGCTCCCAGCGGCTGCATGGCGTCCACCCCTCCCCCGTACACGACGTGAAAAGGGTAGTGCGCCGTTCCACAGCCAACTCACTGTTGGTGGTTACGGCTGGAGCAGGTCGACCTTCACGTCCGCCGGGAAGCCGGTCGTCGGGCCGACTCGGCGGGCGAACTCGGCGACCGCCGCCAGTTGGGGGCCGCCGAAGCGGAAGTCGAGGGTGGTGAAGTACTGCTCCAGGACCTGCTCGTCGAAGTCCTCCCAGCGGGCCGCCTGCTCGGCGACCTTGCCGACCTCTTCCAGGGAGAGGTTGCGGGAGTCGAGGAAGGCCTGGTGGACCTGGCGGGTGATGGCCGGCTCGCGGTCGGCGTAGTCGCGGCGCGCCGCCCAGACCGCGAACACGAAGGGCAGCCCGGTCCACTCCTTCCACAGCGTGCCGAGGTCGTGCACCTCAAGGCCGAACCGCGGGCCGTCGAGGAGGTTGGCGCGCAGTGCGGCGTCCCCGATGAGCACCGCCGCCTCCGCCTCCTGCATCATCAGGCTGAGGTCGGGCGGGCAGGTGTAGTAGTCCGGCTGGACGCCGTACCGCTCGGCGAGGAGGAGCTGGGCCAGGCGGACCGACGTGCGGGACGTCGAGCCGAGGGCGACCCTCGCGCCGTCCAACTCGTCCAGCGGGACCTGCGAGACGATCACGCAGGACATGACCGGGCCGTCGCAGCCGACGGCGATGTCGGGGAAGGCGACCAGGTCGTCCGCGTTGCGGAGGAACTCGACGAGGGTGATGGGCCCGATGTCGAGGTCTCCGCGCACCAGCTGCTCGCTGAGCTTCTCCGGGGTGTCCTTCGTCAGCTCGAAGTCGAGGAGCGTGCCCGTTCTCGCGAGCCCCCAGTACAGGGGCAGGCAGTTCAGGAACTGGATGTGGCCGACGCGCGGCCGGGTGCGAGAATTGTCCACATCGCGAGGCTAGACCCTATGAGGTACGGTGCAGGCTCCAGGGTGGGCCGCCGGAGTCACCGATGCCCCACCGGCCTCTCCCGTCAACCGCCTACGGGATCTTCAAACGTCCGAGTGACGTGATCTTGGCCTCTATTGCTTTCGGCTGCCTGCGTGCTAGGCTCGCCGCAAGTTGCAGTTTGGTTTCCCTTGCAGTACAGAGCCTGCGGAGCATGTAACCGCGGGCTCTAGTCGTTTTCAGACGTATGCAGTTGTGCGGGACTTTAGTTTTCACACTTGCAGGGTTCTGGAGCAGGGCAACCCTTTGGGCCCAAGGAGGGCTTATGGCTACCGGAACCGTGAAGTGGTTCAACGCCGAAAAGGGCTTTGGCTTCATCGCCCAGGAAGGCGGCGGCCCCGACGTCTTCGTTCACTACTCCGCGATCAACGCGAGCGGCTTCCGTTCGCTGGAGGAGAACCAGCAGGTCTCCTTCGACGTGACCCAGGGCCCGAAGGGCCCGCAGGCGGAGAACGTCACCCCCGTCTGATCAGTCCGATCAGTCTGATCATTCGGTCTCGGAGCCTGGTGCTTTGATCCGGAACAGATAGCAGTACCCAAGGAGCCCCGCGCCGCAAGGTGTCGGGGCTCCTGCCTTTCCCCGCGCTACACGTGCTGCATGACCAGCACGAACGTCGTCCCGGGCGCCAGCGCCTCGTACGAGTGCGGCACATCCCCGCGGTACGTCATGTAGTCCCCGGGCTCCAGCTCCACCGTCTCCCCCGCCGGCCCGGCCTTCACCCGCCCGGTCCCGACGATCAGGTGCTCGACGGTCCCCGGAATGTGCGGTTCCGATTCCCGTACCGCGCCCGGCTCGGCCCGCAGGTGGTAGATGTCCCGGCGCGCCCCGGGCGGGCTGGCACTCAGCAGCGTGGCCGCGTACTCGGCCTTCTCGGACGCCACGCTCGGCCCCTGTCCCGCCCGGATGACCTGCACGGACGGCGCGGGCGGCTCCACCAGAACACTGAACGGCACGCCCAGCGCCACACCCAGCGCCCACAGCGTCTCCACGCTCGGATTCCCGGCCCCGGCCTCCAGCTGCGACAGCGTCGACTTCGCGATCCCGGCCCGCTTGGCCAGCTCGGACAGCGACAGCCCGGCGCGGGCCCGCTCCCGCTTGAGGGAGGCGGCGATCCACTCCAGGGGGAGGCGGGACGGGCTGTCGGTCATGTCGTTCGCTCCATCGGTACGATCGTTCACCTTGACGAACACTTCCACTGCTGTCCATTGTAGAGAACATGCGTACGGCAGAACGAACATCCTGGCGCGGGGAGCTGATCCGCGACGCCTCGCTGCTCTGGCTCGCGGGCGGTGTCGTCGGCGTCTCCTTCGGCGCGATCGCCGTGGCCGGCGGTCTTCCGGTGTGGGTGCCGGTGACCATGTCCCTGATCGTGTACGCGGGCTCGGCCCAGTTCAGCGCGGTCGGCGTGCTGCTCGCCGGGGGCGGCCCGCTGGCGGCGGCCGCGACCGGCCTGCTCCTCAACACCCGCACGGCGGCCTTCAGCCTCGCCGTCGCGGACGTCATCGGCCGGGGCCGCTGGGCCCGCGCCCTCGGCGCCCACCTGGTGACCGACGAGACGACCGCCTTCGCACTCGCCCAGCCTGATCCCGTACGACGCCGGGCCGCCTTCTGGGTCTCCGGGCTCGGCCTGTTCACCGTCTGGAACGTGGGCGTCCTGCTGGGCGCGCTCGCCGGGAACGCGCTCGGCGACACGGCGACGTACGGCCTGGACGCGGCGTTCCCGGCGGTGCTCGTGGCACTCGTACTGCCGACTCTCCGTGAAGACGCGCGCATACGACGATGCGCTCTGCTCGGCGCGGCGATCGCCCTCGCTCTCACGCCTGCCGTCCCGGCGGGCGTGCCGGTGCTGCTGGCCCTGTGCGGCCTCGCCCTCCACACCCGGAAGGACCCGGCATGAACCCGACGGTCGTCATGATGCTCGCGCTGGCGGTTGGCACGTACGCCTTCCGGCTGGTGGGACCGGTGCTGCACGGGCGGGTCGAAATCCCGCCCCGGGCGCAGGAGTTGCTGTCGGCGGGCGCGATCGTCCTGCTGGCCGCGCTGCTGGCGACCGGGGCGCTGACCGAGGGCGGGGGGTTCGCGGGGTGGGCGCGGCCGGCCGGGGTGCTGGTGGGAGGCGTACTGGCGTGGCGGCGGGCGCCGTTCGTGGCGGTGGTCCTCGGGGCGGCGGGGACGGCGGCGGTGCTGCGGGCGGTGGGGGTGGCCTGACTGTCAGTGGGGGCGGCTAGGGTCCGCGGGCATGACCGACGCAGAGTTCGTGACCAGTACTCGGATCTTCTACGACGCCATCGCCGAGGACTACGCCCAGCTCTTCCTGGATCCGCTCGCCGAGTCCCCGCTGGACCGGGCCGTGCTCGCCGGGTTCGCCGAACTCGTGGGCAAGGGCGGGGCCGTGGCCGATCTGGGGTGCGGTCCCGGCCGTGTGACGCGGTTTCTCGCCTCCCTCGGGCTGGACGTGTTCGGGCTCGACCTCTCGGAGTCGATGCTCGCCATCGCCCGCCGCGAGCATCCGGAGCTGCGGTTCGAGCGTGGGTCGATGCTGGCGCTGGACCTCGCGGACGAGGCCCTCGCCGGGGTGGTCTCCTGGTACTCCTCCATCCACACCCCGGTGGACGAACTCCCTTCCCTGTTCGCCGAGTTCCACCGTGTGCTCGTGCCCGGCGGCCACCTCCTGCTCGCCTTCCAGGTCGGCGACGTGCCCCGCCGCCATGAACAGCCCTTCGGGCACCCGGTGACGCTGGACTTCCTGCGCCGCCGCCCGGAACAGATGGCGGAGCTGCTCCGGGCGGCCGGTTTCGCGCCCGTCTCACGCACCCTGCGCGAGCCCCGGGGCACGGAGCCGACCCCGCAGGCGGCCCTGATCGTGCGCAAGGACTAGAGCGCCCCCGCGATGTCCAGCGCCGCGATATAGCCGAACGTCATCGCCGGGCCGATCGTCGAGCCCGCGCCCGCGTAGCTGTGGCCCATCACCGCCGAGCTGGCGTTCCCGGCGGCGTACAGGCCGGAGATCACCGTGCCGTCGGGCCGCAGTACCCGGGCCCGCGCGTCCGTGATCATGCCGCCCTTCGTGCCGAGGTCGCCGGGGACGATACGGAAGGCGTAGTACGGGGGCAGCCAGAGGGGGGCGAGGCAGGAGTCGGGGAGGACGGAGGGGTCCGTGTAGTAGTGGTCGTAGGCGCTGTCGCCGCGGTGGAAGTCGGTGTCCGTGCCTGTCAGGGCGAGGGAGTTGAAGCGGTTGACCGTGGCGCGGAGGGCGGCCGAGGAGACGCCTACCGCCGTGGCCAGGGCGTCCAGGGTCCATGCCTTGTACGCGGCGCCGGACGTGTACCAGTCGTCCGGGAGTACGAAGGTCGGGGCGACGTCCTTGAAGAGGTACCGGTTGCGGTAGTTCTGGTCGACGATCAGCCAGGCCGGGATGTCGGGGGCGGTGGGGTTGCGCTCGTACATGGTGTGGACGACGTCGCTGTAGGGCGCGGCCTCGTTGACGAAGCGGGCGCCGGCCTGGTTGATGAGGAGGCCGCCGGGGAGGGTGCGTTCGGCGAGGCAGAAGTACGGCTGGTCGGGGAGCGGGATGGCCGGGCCCCACCAGGCGTCCTCCATCAGGCCGAGCGCGGCACCCGCCGCCTGCCCCGCCCGGATGCCGTCGCCCGTGTTCTCCTTCGCGCCGACCGTCCAGTCCGTCCCGATGGGCTGCTGCTGGTACTGGGCCCGCATGGCCGCGTTGTGCTCGAAGCCGCCGGAGCCGACGACGACGGCCCGGCGGGCGCGGACCAGGCCGGAGGCGCCGTCGCGCGTCACGACGGCCCCGGTCACCTTGCCGTTCTCGACGTACAGATCGGTGAGCGGGGTGTTGAGCCAGACCGGAACCCCCGCGTCCAGCAGCCCCTTCCGCAGCCCGGCGGCCAGCGACTGCCCCATGGTCAGCGGCGTCTGCCCCAGCGCCGCCGCCTTCGTGCCGCGCGCCAGGCACTCGGCGGCGACGGCGGCGCCCTTGACGCTCACCGCGGCGAGGGCGAGCCACTTGTAGTCGGCGCTGAAGACGACCATCCCCGTCGGAACCTGCATGTACGGCGGGTTGAGGTGGGCGAGCTCGGCGCCCAGGAGCTTGCCGTCGAGCTGGTCGGGTTCGATGGAGCGGCCGTTCGGGAGGCCGCCGGCGAGCTCGGGGTAGTAGTCGCTGTAGCCCTCCATCCAGCGGAAGCGGAGGGGGCTGTTCGCCATGACGAAGGAGATCATGGCGGGGCCGTGGGCGAGGAAGGCCTGCTGCCGGGCGGCGGGGACGTCCGAGCCGACGACGGCGGCGAGATAGGCGGCCGCCTTGGCCGGGGTGTCCGGGACGCCGGCGGCGAGGATCACCGGGTTGTTGGGGATCCAGATCCCGGCACCGGAACGGGCCGCGGACCCGCCGAAGGTCGGCGCCTTTTCGAGTACGACGGTGCTGAGCCCCCGCTTGGCCGCCGTGAGGGCCGCGGTCATCCCGGCCGCGCCGGACCCGATGACGACGACGTCGTACGTGCCGAGGAGGGGGAGGTCGGCGGCGGCCGCCCCGCGGGTCCCGGCCGCGAGGGCGAGGCCGGTGGCGGCCGTGGTGCCGAGCACTTGGCGTCGGCTGGGACGTCCGCCGGGAAGGTGGGTGGGTCTCGCGGGTTCCGCGCTCGTGGCCATGGCAGGTCGCTCCAACCGGACGAGGGATGGGGTGAGTTGCTCAGGTGCGGAGGTGCGGAGGTGCGGGGTGATGCGGATTTTCGGCAGGTGTGGGGAGGGGAATGTGGCGCGGGGGTCTTGGGAAGTCAAGAGCCGTGCCGCGAGCCGGCCTCCGGACGTCAAGAGTGGTGCCGCGAGCCCGGCCTCCGGACGTCAGGAACCGTTGTGCCGCCGGGCCGAGCCCAGGACGGCGAGGCAGTCGCGCCAGGCGGCCTCGCTCAGCAGCGGCTGGAAACGGGTGAACAGGGCGAGGAGTTCGGGCCCCCACTGGGTACGGAAGTCCCGGTTGCGGTAGGCGAGATCGAGCTCGTTGGCGGCGGTGAGCTCGGCGAAGTCCTGGCGGAGGTGGGTGGGCGGGGTGAGGGCGCGGCCCGTGAAGCGGTCGCGGAAGTAGCCGCCGGGAGTGGCGAAGTCGGGGTAGCTGGCCCGGCGGTCGCAGCTCGCGTAGAAGTAGACGATCTCCTCGGCTTCCGGGCCGATCACGGCGGCCAGTTCGGCGCGCCGGTCGAGGGAGAGCAGCGCGGTGGGGAAGCCGTCGGTGCCGTACGCGGCATGGGTCAGGCCCGCGAGTTGCAGCGCGGGCCGGGCGCCCCAGCCGGCGAGCCGGGCGCGCACCCGGTCGAGATGCGCGAGCAGCGTCCCGCCGGGATGCGACTGCTGATCGGCGCCCAAGTCCCGCATGAGGGCTGTGGCTTGGTGGGTGACAGGTGTCCGCTGCACGGCGGCTTCCCTTCGACGTCTGGGTCGGCACCCGCTCCCTCCCCCCGGCCGGTCCGGATCCGGCTGGGGACGCGGAGCGGGTTGCCGCCCTTTGGGCCCTGCGAGGATCGTCGTACGGGCGGGTCAGCAGAGTCAATCCTTGGGATTTGTGGCGGGCCCCAAGTGTTAGCTTGGATCTCATGACCCTCGATGACCTGCGCGTATTCGTGGCGGTGTGCCGGGCCGGGAGCCTCAGCGCGGTGGCCCGGGACCTGGGTTGTACACAGTCGGCGGTGAGCCAGCACGTGAAGCGCCTGGAGCGCGAGACGGGCGTGGCACTGCTGGAGCGTCAGGCACGCGGAGTAGTACCCACCCAGGCGGGACGTCTGCTTGAGGCCGCGGCGGCCGAAGGGATCTCCGGACTCGACCTCGCCGTAAGGCAGTTGCGCGATCTCGTCGAGGGCGAGAGCGGGCACGTCCGCGTGGCGACGGGCGCGACGACGGTACGGCACTTCATGTCGGACGCGGTGGTGGCGTTCCGGCACCGGCATCCGAACGTCAACCTCGAGTTCCGCACGGTCAGTTCGGGCCGCGGGAGCTTCGACGCGCTGGCGGACGGGGCGCTGGACCTGGCGTGGATCACGCTGGGCCCGCCGGTCCGTGGCATCGAGCAGCGCCCGGTGGTGGAGTTGCCGTGGGTACTGGCGGTCCGCGCCGACGACCCCCTGGCCGACCGCGCCTCCGTGGACGCGGCCGAGCTGACCGGCGTACGCCTGATACGCCTGCCCCCGAACTCCGCGTCCGCCGCCCATCTGGACTCCGCCTGCGCGGAGTTGGGGGTCGGCTTCGGGTACGACACGAGCGTGGCCGACTGGGACACGGCGCTGCTGCTGGCGGAGCTGGGGGTGGGGCGGGCGGTGGTGCCGGCGCTGCCGGGGCTTGCGGTGCCGGGGGAAGGGGCGTTGCGGCTGATCCCCGTACCCCTTCTCCGTCCCCTCCCCGTCGGGTGGGCGGTACGGCGTTGGGACGCTCTCAGTCCGCCGGCGCGGGCGTTCGCGGACACGGTGGTGGAGAGCCGGCGGAGGAGATCGACTCCGGCTCCCTGAGCGGGAGTTCGGCCCAGACGGTCTTGCCGACGGGGCGGTCGCTGACGCCCCAGGTGGCGGCGAGGAGAGAGACGAGGACGAGCCCTCGCCCGTGCTCGCTCTCCGGCTCGGTGACGAAACGGAGCCGGCGGTCGCCGCGCGGATCACTGACCTCGATACGGAGAGTGTTCCCCGGGAGGAGCAGCAGCCGCAGCTCGAAGTCCCGGCCGGGGACGCGGCCGTGGGTGACGGCGTTGGCGGCGAGCTCGGCGACGAGGTGCTGGGCGGTGTCGTTCGCGTCGGAGCCGTGGGGGTAGCCCCAGTCCGTGAGCTGGGCGGCGGTGAGTCTACGGGCGAGGCGGGCGCCGCGTGGGGTCGCGCTCAGACGCTGGGTCAGTTCGTCGGTGGGGGTGGAGATTTCGGCGTTCACGTGACTGAGCGTGGTGGGTTGTCCCTACTCTGACCAGGAGCAACCCGGCGACTCTCGGTAGCTGTACGGGTGCGAAGGGTTCGGTGTCGGTTTGTCGGGTGGGAGGGGTGAGGCGCGTGGGTGAGCGGAGGCCGGAGACGCCCGCGGAGGCCGAGGGGACGACGGCGTTGTTCGTCGCGCTCGGCAAGATGCTCAAGTTCCTGCGCGAGCGGAAGGGACTTACGCAGAAGGAGTTCGGGAAGCTGGTGGGGTACGGGCCCGACGCGATCTCGGCGATGGAGCGCGGGGTGCGGATCATTCGACCGGAGGTGTTGAAGCAGGCCGACGAACTGCTGGATGCCGGGGGGCTGTTGCTGGAGGTGATTCCGGATGTCGAGGAGGCGATGACGCGGTCGCGGACTCGGCATCCGGAGTGGTACCGGAGCTATGCGGGGTTGGAGGCGGAGGCGGTTGAGCTGCACTTCTATGCCAACAGCGGTGTGCCCGGCCTGTTGCAGACCGCGGATCACGCCCTGGCCGTCTTCGTGAAACGTCGGCCCTTCCTCGACCAGGAGACGATCGAGAGGCGAGTGGCGGACAGGCTCTCCCGGCAACAGGTCTTCGACCGTGACCCGGCTCCGATCGTGAGCTACGTCCTCGAAGAGGTCCTGCTGGACCGGCCCATCGGGGGACGGAGTGTGCACGCGGAGCAGCTGCGGCGCATGCTGCACGTGGGCCAGATGCAGAACGTCGAGATCCAGGTGATGCCGACGCGGGTGGAGGAACACCCCAGCCTGGACAGCGCGTTCAACCTGCTGACGCCCAAGGGACGCGGGCAGGTGGCGTACACGGAGTCCCAGGGGTACCCCCGGCTGCTCACTGATCTGGAAGAGGTACGGAAGATCGCGGACCGCTATGGGATCATGCGGGCGATGGCACTCTCCCCTTCGGAGACCCGGAAGTTGATCGAGCGGAAGCTGGAGGAGCTATGAACACCGAGCAGCTCGCCTGGTTCAAGTCCAGCTACAGCAGCGGCGAGGGCGGCGAATGCCTCGAAGTCGCCGTCACCCCGACCACCATCCACCTCCGCGACTCCAAGCAGCCCACCGGTACCGGCCCGCACCTCACCCTCTCCCCCTCCACCTGGGCCGCCTTCCTCACCAGCGTTTCCAAGTGACGTGAGGGAGGGCCCGGATCCGACGGGGATGCTCGAACGCCCCGGGACGCGGAAGCGGCGGCGGACGTGGTTCCGGCTGCTGGTCGTCGTGAGTCTGGGCGCGCTCGTCGGCGTGGCCCTGTGGCTGTATCCGCAAGCCGAGCGGCTGGTCACGGGGGAACGGGCCGAGGTGCTGAGCGTGCGGCAGTGTTCCACTCGGCCCTCCAAGGGCGCGCCGCTGTATACCTGCCCCGCGACCTGGCGTTTCTCCGACGGTCGTACCGGCGAGGGGGACGTGGACGCGGGGGCCGAGCGGACGCGGAAGGGTTCCGTCGTGTTCGCTGGTGACCGCTGGGGATACGACTCACGTGAAGAGCTGACGTGGGACGTGGCGCTGAAGGGCGTCGTAGTCCTGCTGATCCTGGGCGAACTGACCGTCCTGCTGGCCATGTCCCGGTCCTGGAGCAGGCGCAGCTACAAACTGCCGCGCGGCATCTGAGACACCGGGCATCGGTGGGTTCAGGGCCTTCCTCTCAGGGGAGTTGGTCGGCGAGGGGCGCTAGCGCTTCCGCTGCCGCCAGGGCGCGGGCGGACTCCACGCGTACGCCTTCGTCTTCGTCCGCCTCGGCCCGCTCCCGCAGCAACGGAATCGTCGCCGGGTGGGCCGGCCAGCCGAAGGCGAGGCACTGGACGGCGGCGACGCGTACGGCGGGGTCGAGGTCGGTGGTGAGCGCCTGGCGCAGGGGCTCGACGACGCTGTCGTCGGTGTCGCACACGGCCCACCAGAGCAGGGCTTCGACCCGGATCTCGGGGGCGGGATCTGTGGCGAACTCCCTGATCAGCGGTTCCTCCTGGTCGCCCGTGGCCAGTAGAGCGAGGGCCAGCTTCCTGACCGGCCTGTCCGCCTCGTCGATGGCACGCTCCCGCAGCGTGGCGCGCCGCAGGCCGGCCTCGTCGTCCTCCTGGAACCTGAGAAGGCGGAGTGCCGTGATCCGTACTTCCGTCTCGGGATCGTTTCTCAGCCGGTCCAAGGTCAGGGTCCATGCGTCGGAACGGTCCCCGAACTCGGCCATCGCTTGAAGGACCGGCGCGCGGGCGATCCCGTCGGACTCCCCGGTGACGAAGTTCCAGGCTTCCGCCCAGGTCTCGGGGTCGTCCGGCCGCAGCTTGACCAGGCCGGCGAGAGCGTGTCTGCGTGCGTAGGGATTGGTTTCCCGCGCGGCACGCTCGCGGAGGAACTCCCACGTACCGTCCTGTTCACCCGCCACCTCGACGAGGTCGGTGCATGCGGCCCCACGCACGAACGGTTCTTTGTCCTCGACGGCTTGACGCCGTGCCAGATGCTCCGTGACGGGGGCGTCCGGGTGCGCGTAGCGGAGAGTCTGCAAGGCGCCCAGTCTGACGGTCCAGTCCACGTCGTTCACCGCACGGTCGAGAAGGAGCTCCGTTTTCTCGGGCCCGTCCGCGAGCAGATCCAGTGCCTCCCGCCTGAGAAAACCGAGGGGGTCCTCCAGCGCCCTCCACCGGATCAGTTCCTGCAGCTGTTCCTCGTCAGGCCCGGAGGTGAGGCCCAGACCACGTAGCGCCGCGGCGCGCACGGCGTATTCCGAGCCTTCCACGACCAGCCGGCACAGCAGGTCCCGGACCTCGGAGTGGGTCCCCCGGTACTGGGCCAGGAGGGTCACGGCCTGCGCCTGCTCCGGAGCCAGTTGCATGACGGGCGCCCACAGCGCTTCGGCCTCGTCGTCCTCGCGCAGGGACAAGGCCGGTGCACGCACCTCCAACGCGGTGTCCGCGACAGACCGTTCCCTGATCAGAGCCATCACCTCCGGTGCGGCTCCGGCCACCTTCGACAGCTCCAGCAACGCTCGGGCACGCACCTTGTCGTCGGGGTCCGACAGCGCGCGGTCCCTGAGACACTCCTGGACCAGCGGCTCCGAACCACACTGCGTGGCCAGCATGTTGAGAAGGCTCAGGCGCACAGGGGTGTGCTGGGCATGTACGGCCAGGGCCAGTGGCACCCTTGGCTCCCGGTACGACGCGGCGGCCAGCTCCGACCGCCCGTGCCACGGATTGAACTGTCCTCGCAGATGGAACCAGCGCTGCAGCAGCCGGTGGCCGCTCCACTGAGGCGGGAACGATCTCAGCGCCGAGAGGATGTGATCCGTCGAGTCGATGAGGCCGTACTCCGAATCGGCTGTCTCCAGGCACCGGATGATCGCGTTCACCACCCCCTGACTCTGCCCCGCCAGCCTGCCGATCCTGCGTACTTCCGACAGGGCACGCACCGCCAAGGCCAACAGCGGGACCTGCCAGGACGGTTCGGGTCGTCGGCTGTGCATCCGCAGCAGCAGGTCGATCGCCGCCGCGGCCTCTGTTTCCCCGATCCGCCCGATCAGCAGCAACAGCACCTCGTGCCACGCCGGGTCCTCCGCGTGCGCCGCGAAGACCTGCTCGACCAGTCCGTCCGGGGTCCATTCCCGATAGCGGGTGTAGCGCAGTTCGATGTCCTCGGCCGCGAGGTACTCCAGGAACGCCCGGTGGACGAATCCGTACACCCCCGCTCCATAGTGGCTGAGGATGAAGTTCCGCTCGCGGAACTGGCGGGCCATCGTGCGGGCCGCCGACATCGCCTGCGCGGTCGGCAGTTCGTACTGCTCACACAGGTACTTCTTGAAGGTGGCCAGCAGCACGTCCTCGTGGATGTGGTTGCCCGCGATGCCTCCCTCACCGTCCTGCATCTGGCGGGCGACGAGGCGCAGCAGCTCGTGGCGGTCCTCGTCACCGAGGAACGAGAGGGCCTCGACGTCCGTCCGGGCACGCAGGTGCTTGGCGTGTTCGTCCCAGTGCGCGATCAGTACGGCGACCGCGTGCCGGTAGACGCCCTGACGGTCGCGGGGCAGTTCGCGTCGCCGGCCGACGATGGCGAGGATCGTCAACAGCAGTGGATTGCCGGCGAGTTCGGCGACCGGGCGGGAACGGGAGAGGGCTTCGACGAGACGTCGGAACAGCTGTGCGGCCCGCTGCTCGTCGTGCGGGTACGCGGTGTCGTACCACTGACGGGCGAAGCTCTCGATCTGCTCCCTGCTCAGGTCCTGGATCATGTAGTGCCCGAAGCCGGAGCGCTCCAGTACTCCGCGCCGGTAGCCGATGAGCCGGGAGGTCACCACGACGCACACGCCGAGCGCCCCGTACCGTCCGGCGAAGTCCGCGATCCGGTGGCTCACCTGCTCCCGCGCGGCCGGGTCGAACAGCTCGTCCAGGCCGTCGAAGACGACCACGGCGCGCCCCTCCGCCAGGAGCCGTTCCAGGACGGGAAAAGGCGGCGCCATTCCTTTCGTACCGTGCAGATGCTTGAAGAAGTCCTCGAAGGTCCGCTCTCGCCACTCCCCCGCCGCGTACTCGCGCAGTTCCACGACGAGAGGCACCCGGCCGGCCAGCGGTTCCAGCGTGTCGCCCGGCGGCACTCCCCGGGTGAGCGTGAGGGCGAGGTGGCGGGACAGCGTCGACTTGCCCGCACCGGGGTCGCCGAGCAGGACGACGCGGGACTCGGACGGATCGGCCAGTACCTCCAGGACGTCCCTCGCGGGACGCTCCGCATAGGCCTGCCGGGCGCGTTCCAGCGCCTCCAGCTCCAGCCCCGGCGGCAGACTCGACGGCCACTCCCCCGCGTCGACCAGCCGCTGCCGGATGTCCCGCGGCAGCTCCACCGGCGGCGGGTCCGCCCGTACCGTCGGTGCGACGAACACCTCGTCCAGGCCGACCGGCGGGTGCTCCCCTTCCTCCGTGGGGATCAGCACCTCCAGGTCCAGCCGGCCGTACGTCTCGCGGATCCGGACGGCGTACCGCCGTAGCGCCTCGGCGGTCTGCTCCGAGGTCAACTCGGCGGCGGGCGAGGCCTGTTGCACGTACTGGTTCTCGATGTACGTCGCCGTGCTGTGGTCCCCGGTCGCGGCCGCCCCGACGTTCCCGCCCGCCCCCACCGAGCGCTCCCCGCCCGCCGCGACCTCGTTCGTGTCCCCCGCCATGGACGAAACCGTAGCGGGCGAGGCGTGTCGCTTCAGCTGCTACTGGGGGAACGGGACTCCCACGGTCAGGTCCTGCGCCCCGGACGCCGTGATGCCCGACTTCGTGCCCGGGAGGAGGAGGCTCGCGGTGTCCCAGGCGTAGTTGGAGCCCACCAGCAGGTCCTTGTCGCCGTCGCGGTCGATGTCGCGCAGGCGGACCAGGAGGCCGAGCATCTCTCCCTCGGTCGGGTCGCCGGGGACGCCGGCCGTGCCGCGGCTGAACCACTGGGAGTTCTTGCCGGTGAGGCCGGACTTGCCGCCCCGCAGGACGTGGACACCGCCCGCGGTCTTCACCGAGCCGATCTTCTCCTCGACCGCGCTGACCGCGAGGTCCGGGTAGCCGTCGCCGTTGGTGTCGCCCGCGGAGAGGTCGTAGCCGAAGGAGTCGTGCTTCGTGGCGGCCGTGGCCACGCCCGAAGTCGCCTGGGTGAGGCGGTACTTCGTGGTCGGGCCGGTGCTGCCGCCGCGCCAGACGACGACCGAGCCCGCGCCGCTGTTGTGCGCCGTGTCGCTGACCGCGAGGTCGCCGTAGCCGTCCTTGTCGAAGTCCGCGACGACGCCGGTCGGACTGTAGTCGGGCGACGAGCCGTTGAGGACCGTGGCCTTGCCGGACTTGATCGTGGAGCCGCCGCGCAGGAACCAGGCGTCCTGGGTCATCTTGTCGTTGTGGTAGCCCTGGCCGAGGACGTACAGGTCGGTCGCCTTGTCCTTGGTGACCTTGCCCGCGACCAGGCCGGTGAACTCGAGGACGTAGTCGCTGTTCACGGCCGGGGAGTGCTTGGTGACCTTACCCGTCGTACCGGACTTGGCGAAGCCGCCGCGGTAGATGTACACGGTGTCCAAGCCGTTGGCGACCGCCAGGTCGGTCTTGCCGTCGCCGTTGAAGTCGCCGGTCTCGATCTCGCTGCCGAAGGCCTGGTACTTGGCGGAGTTCACCTTGAGGCGGACGGCGTTGGTGCCGGAGAGGCCGGACTTCGAGCCCCAGAGGATGGTCACCGCACCCGAATCGGCCTTGCCGGCGACCTTCTCCGTGCGGTCGGCGACGGCGAGGTCGGCGTAGCCGTCACGGTTGAGGTCGGCGGTGGCGAGATCCTCGCCGAAGCCGTCGCTGTAGCCTCCCGCGTCCCCGGGGGTTCCCGGTATGCCCGCGGTGGCCTGCGTGAACGTCTTGCTCGTGGTGCCGGGTCCGGTGGCCGTCCCGTAGGTCACGGTGACCGAACCACCGCCGAGTTCGGAGGCGACGAAGTCGCGGTAGCCGTCCCCGTTGAAGTCGTCGGCGTACTTCGCCGGGGTGGCCGCGCTCGCGGCGCTCACGGAGAGGGTGAGCGCGCCGCCGGTCAGGCACACGGCCGTAGCCGAGGCGAGCACCAGGCGAAGGGGGGTGCGGGTGAACATCTCGTGCGTCTCCTGCGGTGATCACTATGTGGTAGCAAGGAGACTCTCCGCGTCGGGTAATGGTTGTGCCAAGTACGCTTGCGTATTTGTTCACCGCAGGACATCACTGAGACATGACTAGACCTCTGACGTGTGTGAGACGGACGGTCACCGTCCTGGCCGCCGCCCTCACCTCCCTCGGCCTGGCCCTGGGTCCCGCATCGGCACAGACCGTTCCGCCCGTCTTCGGCACCGATTACCACGACCCCGTCACCGCCGCCCCGCCCATAGCCAAGCCGCACACCAAGTCCTGCTCGGTCACGGTCGCCGAGGCGCAGTTCAAGGACTTCACTCCGTACACGGGGACATACACGCCGCCCACGGGGTGCGGGGCGCCCGGCCGTTGGTCGAAGGTCGTGCTGCGGATGGACGGGAACGTGAAGGGGCGGCAGTACGACCGCCTCGGGTATCTGGACATCGGCGGCGTGCAGGTCTTCCGGACCTCCACCCCGGAGCCCTCGCAGGACGGGATCGACTGGTCCGTCGAGAAGGACGTCACGCAGTACGCGAAGACGCTGAGCAGCACGCAGTCCGTGGACATGCTCATAGGCAACGTTGTCAACGACACCTACACCGGCGTGCTGAACGTCAAGGTGACGCTCACCTTCTACGCGCCCCAGCACGGCCGCACCCCCGACGCCCCCGACCAGGTCATCCCGCTCAGCGACGGCGACAGCGTCACCACCGGCGCCTCCCTCACCACGCCCCGCAACTCCGAGCGCATCCTCGCCGAGGTGTACGCGACCGGATCGGGCGGCGGGTGCGAGGAGTTCTGGTACACGGCGGTCACCTCGTCGGCGTCGTACTCCTGCAAGGGCGGGGACGACGGCCCGTACCGGGAGGTGGAGGTGAAGATCGACGGGAAGGTGGCCGGGATCGCGTCGCCGTATCCGAACGTGTGGACCGGTGGCTGGTCGCCGTACCTCTGGTCGGTGATTCCGTCCCCCACCGCCTTCGACGTACGGCCGCTGCGGTTCGATCTCACGCCGTTCGCCGGGGAGTTGAACGACGGCAAGGCGCACACGGTGGACGTGTCCGTGCTGGGTGTGCCGGCCGGGCAGACCGGGTGGAGCGCGCCGACGAACATCCTCGTGTGGCAGGACGCGCACCGGTCGGTCGTCACGGGCGCGGTGACGTCGTACGAGAGCGCGGAGCCCGCCGTGAGCAACAGCTACCAGGACGGTGACCTGCGCACGCTCACCACCACCGGCAGCGACCGGCTCTCCGTCTCCGGGTATGTCAACACCTCCCACGGGCGGGTGACGACCACGGTGGAGCGGACGCTGGGTACGTCCATCGACCACCAGTGGACGCCCGACGAGAACACCGATGACCTGAAGGGCAGTTGGACCGACGACCAGAAGGTCACCGTCAACGGCCGTGCCACCCGCACCGACCGCACCTACACCCTCGACGGACGCGCCACGATCGACGCCGCCAACCGGCTGCGGGTCGTCATGGCCATCGGGGACCACGCGCGGCTAGGTGGAGTGCGGATGGACGACACGTACAACGGCGACGCGAACTTCACGCTGGGTGTGGCCCGGGAGGACCGGCAGGCGGTGGCGACCACGGGTGAGCGGTACCGGCTGCGGGGCGACGGGGTCTGCTACGACCATTCGCTCGCGACCGAGCAGGGGGTGCTGACGCAGGACGTACGGCGATGCTGAGCGGGCGTCACTCGTCGGGGTCCTTACGGGTGGCCGTCGTCGGCGTGGGTGTGCTCGGGGCCTGCGTGGGCTGGAACCTGGCGCGGCGCGGAGCCGACGTGGTCCTCGTCGACGCGGGGCAGCCGGGCGAGGGGGTCACCAACTGGTCCTTCTCGTGGGTCAACGCGAGCAACAAGACCCGGCGCAGGTCCTACTTCGACCTCAACGTCGCGGGCATGACGGCGTACCGCGAGCTCGCGGACGCCGTCGGGCCGGACTCGTGGTGGCATCCCACCGGCCATCTGCGCTGGGCCGGCGACCCCGCGGCGGAGGCGAGGTTCCTGGAGACGGCCGAGCTGCTCGCCGCCTGGGGCTACCGCGTCGAGGTGCGCACGGGAGCCGAGGTACGCCGTGACCTCGAACCCGCTCTCGCGGTGCCCGACAGCGCTCCGGTGCTGTTCTATCCCGCCGAGGCCTGGGTGCACGGGCGGCAGCTCGTCGGCCGTCTGGTCGGGCGGGCCGTCGAGTCCGGTGCCGAAAGGCGGTTCGGTACGGCCGTGCGCGACATCGGCATCGGCGGCGACGGGACCGTCCGGACGGTGACCCTGGCGGACGGGAGCCGTCTCGACGTCGACGCGGTCGTGAACGCGGCGGGGCCCGGGGCCTCCCTGGTCGCCGGGCTCGTCGCACGGCAGTTGCCGATGCGCCGGGAGCCCGGCGTGGTCACCCGGATCGCCTGTGCCGAGGTGCCGATCCGCCGGGCCATGCACGCGCCGCACGTCGAGATCCGCCCGGACGGGGACGGGTCGGTGGTGCTCCACAGCCGTGAGATCGACGCGCTGATCGACACGGGGGCGGAGGCGGCGGAGCTCGCGCGGCTGCTCCAGGAGGCGGCTCGGCAGGTGGTTCCGGAGCTCGGCGAGTGCCGTATCGCACGGACCCGGGTGGCCGAACGGCCCATCCCCGCCGACGGTTTCCCCTCGGTGGGAGCCGTGCCTTCCGTGCCCGGCTACTACGAGGCCGTCTCCCACAGCGGCATCACGCTCGGGCCGGTGCTCGGCCGACTGCTGGCCTCGGAGATCCTCACCGGGAGGAGGGACGAGATGCTCGCGGACTTCCGCCCGGAGCGGTTCGGGGCGTGAGAGCGGGAGGCTGTGACAGCGGGGAGCCCGTGGCAGTGGGGAGCCGCTTCTGATCACCCTGCACGCGGCGGCGCGCGGTGAACTCGTGAGCCGGCAGCGGTCGGGACATCGGGTGCACGGAGACGCTGCTCCTGTGTTACTGAGAAGCTCGTCGCCATGCCCGATCTCCCCCTCCCCCGCCTCCTCGCGGTCTTCGCCCACCCCGACGACGAATCCCTGATCGCGGGCGGTCTGCTCGCCCGGCACGCCGGATCGGGGGCGCGGACCGCGGTCGTGACGGCGACCTGGGCCGAAGGCACCGGACGTGCCGTGGAGTTGGCGGAGGCGTTGCGGATTCTCGGGGCCGGGGAGCCGCGCATGCTCGGGTACGCCGACGCCCGCGTGCCGGAGTCGGCGCCGGGTGCGGCCCGGCTCCTCGACGCGCCGCTCGACGAGGTCGTGGGGCAACTGGTCGCGCACATCCGGGAGTTCCGGCCCGACATCGTCGTCACGCATGACGCGTACGGCAATCTCAGCGGCCATCCCGACCACGTCCACACCCACCGGGTGACCGTGCTCGCCGTACAGGCGGCGGGGTGGAGGCGACTGTACCCGGAGGCCGGGGACGCGTGGGAGCCGAGCGCTCTGTATCTCGCCACCCATCCCGACTCCGCCGCGCGGGAGTTGGGCAGCGTGCTGTCGCGGCCGGGCCGGGCGATGTTCAGTGTGCCGGACGCGTGGGTCACGACGGTCGTCGACGTCGGGCCGTGGGTGGAGCGGAAGGCCGATGCCGTCATGGCGCACCGCAGCGAGGTGGCGCGGGGAGCGCTGCCGGGACGGCTCGCGGCGCTGACGCCGGGCGAACGGGCCCGGCTGCTGTCCACCGAGTGGTACATCCGTCAGGCAGGCGCGGAGGCCGGTTTCGGGCTGGACCGCTGAGGCGTAGGCTGGTTGTACGAAACCGTATCGTTCACCTTGGCGGTGGCGTTTCCGGTGCTCGGCACGTCGAGAGGCAGCGACCATGACCACCACCCGAGCGGGCGGGCTGCGGGCCCGGCTCCGGACCAAGGACGGCTGGGCGGTCCCGCACGCCGTGCTGACCGTCACCGACGTGGCGGGCCGGCAGACGCTGCGCCAGGAGGCCTCGCCGGAGGGCGCGGTGGTGACCGACGCGCTGGCGCCGGGGACGTACACCGTGATCGTCACCGCCGTCGGCTACGCCCCCGTCGCCTCCACCGCCATCGTGACCGCCTCCGGCGGCGCCGACCTCGGCTCGCTCGTGCTGGCCCGCGCCGGGGGCATGGAGCTGCCGCCGCCCGGGCCGTGGACGATCGACCCGGCGCACTCCACGGTGAGCGCGGTCGCCCAGCACCTCGGGTTGACCAGTGTGCACGGCCGGTTCAAGGAGTTCGGGGGGCGTATCGAGGTCGCGGAGAATCCGTTGGCGTCCAGCGTGGAGGCCGTCATCGAGGCCTCCTCCATCGACACCGGCAACGGGATGCGCGACGGGCACCTGCGCTCCGCGGACTTCCTCGACGTGGACGTCCACCCGAAGATCACCTTCCGCAGCACGGGCATCAGCCCGGCCGGCGAGGCCCGCTGGACCGTGCACGGCGAACTCGCCCTGCACGGCGTGGCCCGGCCCGTCGATCTGGACCTCTCCTACCTGGGCACCGGCCCCGACCCGTGGGGCGGCGTGCGGGCGTCCTTCCGCGCCACCACCGAACTGCGGCGCGAGGACTTCGCCATGAACTACAACCAGGTCGTCCGGGCGGGCATCGCGGCCATCGGCGCCACCCTGCGCGTGGAGCTCGACATCCAGGCCGTGCAGGGGGAGCAACTGCCGCCGGTGGCCTGACAGTTCACGACGCGCATACGACAGCGTCCGCCGCCCGGGAGGACCGGGTGACGGACGCTGCCGCATGGGGGCTCGTGGGGTTACGACTCCTTGTGGCCCAGCAGGATGTCGACGCCGTCCCGGCCGCCGTCCAGCGTGACCTGCGTGGCCACCGGCGGGTAGCCGCTGGCGATCACCGTGTACTGCTCGCCGGCGAGGTCCGTGAAGGCGTAGCCGCCGTCGACGCTCGTGGTGCGCGTCCCCACGACGTTGCCGGCGGCGTCGATCAGCGTGACCCGGGCGTCGTCCAGCGCCCGCCCGTCCGGGGTGTGCACCGTGCCCCGCAGCGTCGCCGCGACGGACATCCCGATGTCGCAGCGGGCGGTCTCGGTCGTCACGGTGACCGGCACGGCGGCCGGGCGGTGACCGGGCGCGCTCACGCTGAGCGTGTAGTCGCCGGGCAGCAGCTCGTCGATCCGGTAGCCGCCGTCCATCACCGTGGTGGTGGAGGCGGTCACGTCACCGCGCTCGTCCGTGGCCACCACCAGCGCGCCGGGCAGCGCCTCGCCGTCGCCGCCGCGCACCGTCCCGGCCAGGCCGCCCGGGCTGGGCAGGATCACCAGGTCGTGGGAGACGGGCGCGCCGTTGAGGGTCAGCGTCACGACCTGTGGCTGGTGACCGGGCGCAGAGCCGATGAGCACCAGGCTGCCGCGCTCGGCGGTGTCCACGGCGTACGAACCGTCCTCGCCGGAGAGGGCGCGGGCCAGCTGACGGCCCGAGTTGTCCAGCAGGGTGATCGCGGTGCGGGGTACGGGTGCGCCCGTACCGTCGCGCACCTGTCCGCGCAGGACGGCCGTACCGGCGGCGGCCGCCGGCAGGGTGGCCGGGGCAGCGGCCTTCGGCCCGGTCGGCTCGCCCGCCCTGGTCACCTCGGCCACCTCGGCCGCCTCCGCCGGCTCGCCCGCGCTCCTCTTCGCGCGGAAGAGCAGTGCCGTGACGATCACGGCGAAGGCGAAGAAGCCGGCCGACCACCAGTAGGCGACCTCGTAGCTGTGCAGCGCCGCGTTCGCCTTGACCAGCGGATCCGACAGGTGGTCCTTCGCGTAGTTGGTGGCGGCGGTGGCGGCCAGGGTGTTGAGCAGGGCCGTACTGATCGAACCGCCCACCTGCTGGGTGGTGTTGAGTGCCGCCGAGGCCACGCCCTGGTCGCTCGCCTGCACACCCAGGGTGGCGTAGCTCATCGCCGCGGGCATCGACATGCCGAGCCCGGCGCCGAGCAGCAGCAGCGGACCCAGCACATGGGCCGCGTAACCGCTGTCCAGGTCGAGGCGGGTCAGCCAGATCATGCCGCCGACGGCGAGCAGCATGCCGGTGGGTACGACGATCTTGGGGCCGATCCTCGGTACCAGCACGTTGGTGGACAGCTGCGCCAGGACCATCAGCGCGGCCACCATCGGCAGGAAGGCCACGCCGTTCTTGACCGGCGAGTAGCCCAGCGTCCCCTGGAGGTAGTAGGTCAGGAAGAGGAAGACGCCGAACATGCCGGCGGACGAGATGAGGATGGTCGACAGGGCGGCGGCGCGGTCGCGGTCGGCCAGGACGCGCAGCGGCAGCACCGGGTGCTTCGCGCGGGTCTGCCAGAGGAAGAACGCCACCAGGAACACGGCGCCCGCGGCCAGGAAGCCCCAGGTCATCCAGTTGTCCCAGTCGTGCGTCTCCGCGTTGGCGAAGCCGTAGACGACGCCGAAGAGGCCGCCGGAGACCAGGACGACTCCGAGGATGTCCAGCTTGGGCCGCTCGGCCGGGAGGGAGCGGCCGAGGAGGACGACGGCGCCGATCAGCGCGGGAACCGCGATGACGTCGTTGACGTACAGCGTCCAGCGCCAGTCCAGGTACTCGGTGAGCAGACCGCCGAGGACCAGGCCGACGGCCGCGCCGGAACCGGCGATGGCGCCGAATATCCCGAACGCCCTGGCGCGTTCCCTGGGTTCGGTGAAGGTCGTCGTCAGCAGGGAGAGCGCCGCCGGTGCGAGCAGGGCGCCGAACAGGCCCTGCACCGCGCGCGCGACGACCAGCATGGTGAAGCCGTTGGCGGCGCCGCCGAGCGCGGAGGCGGCGGCGAAGCCGACGATGCCGACGATGAACGTCGTCTTGCGGCCGAAGAGGTCGGCGAGCCGGCCGCCGAGCAGCAGCAGACTGCCGAAGGCCAGGGAGTAGGCGGTGACGATCCACTGCCGGCCGTTGTTGTCGAAGCCCAGGTCCTGCTGTGCGGATGGCAGCGCGATGTTCACGATCGTGGCGTCGAGAACGACCATGAGCTGGGCGAGGCCGATCACGGCCAGCGCCCACCAGCGGTGCTTCGACGGGGCTTGCGTGTGACCGGGCGGCCCGGCCTGGGCGGTGGTGGCGGCCGGGATGACTTCCACGTTGGTGCTCCCCTCATGGGGCTTGGGGTGCCCGGACCCGTATCAGTCCGAAACGGTTTCGTACCGCTAACCTAGACACCCAAGACAGCGAAACGCAAACGTTTCGATGCGATGTAACCCGGAACCACCAAAGCTTCACAAGCAGCGGCGGCTCACCGCTCGTACAGGCTCTCGACCTCCGCGGAGAAGTCCCGCAGGACGGTCTCCCGGCGGAGCTTCATCGACGGGGTCAGGTGGCCCTCGGCCTCGGTGAAGTCGCGGGGCAGGATCGCGAAGCGGCGGATCGACTCGGGACGCGACACCAGCTTGTTCGCCTCGTCCACGGCCCGTTGCAGTACCGCCCTCAAGTCCTCGTCGTCCACGAGGAGTTCGGCCGGGACGGGATGCCTGCCGTTCATCCGGCGCCAGTGGCTGATGCCGTCCAGGTCGAGGGTGACGAGGGCCGCGATGAAGGGGCGGCGGTCGCCGACGACCATGACCTGGGAGATGAGCGGGTGCTGGCGGAGCCAGTTCTCCAGCGGGGCCGGGGCCATGTTCTTGCCGCCCGCCGTGATCAGGATCTCCTTCTTGCGGCCGGTGATGGTCAGATAGCCCTGGTCGTCGAGGCGGCCGAGGTCGCCCGTGGGGAACCAGCCGTCGGCCGAGGACGGGATCACCCCGCCGCCGTGCGGGTCCCAGTAGCCGCGGAACACCTGCCCGCCGCTGAGCAGGATCTCCCCGTCCGCCGCGATCCGGACCCGGGTGCCGGGCAGCGGCCAGCCGACCGTGTCCAGACGGGACTTGAGGGGTGGGGTGACCGTGGCCGCGGCGGTGGACTCGGTCAGGCCGTACCCCTCGTATATCTCCATGCCCGCCCCCGCGTAGAAGGCGGCCAGGCGGCGGCCGAGCGGGGAGCCGCCGCTGATGATGTGGCGGATCCTGCCGCCCATCGCGTTGCGGATACGGCGGTAGACGAGGGGGTCGTAGAAGGTGCGGGCCGCCTTCAGGGCCGCGCTCGGGCCGGAGCCCGTGCCGGCGTGCCGGGCCTCCGTCGCCTCCGCCCAGCGCACGGCGGTCTTCGCGGCGCGGTCGAACACGGACACCCGGCCGCCGCCCTCCGCCTTGGCCCGGGCGTTGTTGTACACCTTCTCCAGCATGTACGGGATGACCAGCAGAAACGTCGGCCGGAAGGCGGCCAGGTCCGCCAGCAGGTCCTCCGCCTGAAGGCTCGGTGCGTGCCCGAGGCGGACCCGGGCGCGGACGCACGCGATCGCCACCATGCGGCCGAAGACGTGGGACATGGGCAGGAAGAGCAGGGTGGAGGGGTCGTCCGCCTTCGACTTGAAGATGGGGTAGAGGAGCTCGATCGCGTTGTCGACCTCCGCCAGGAAGTTGCCGTGGGTGAGGACACAGCCCTTGGGGCGGCCGGTGGTGCCCGAGGTGTAGATGATCGTGGCGAGCGTGTCCGGCACGAGCATGCCGCGCCGCACCTCGACCTCCTGGTCGGGCACGTTCTGCCCGAGCTCGGTGAGCCGGTCCAGGTGCCCCTTCTCGACGATCCACATGTGCCGCAGATCGGGCAGGTGGCTCAACTCCGGCCCCAGCGCCGCCGCTTGGGACGCCGTCTCCGTCACCAGCGCCACCGCGCCGGAGTCCTGGAGGATCCAGCGGGTCTGGTAGACGGAGGAGGTGGGGTAGATGGGGACGGTGACCAGGCCCGCGGCCCACGCGGCGAAGTCGAGGAGCGTCCACTCGTAGATCGTGCGGGCCATGACGGCGATACGGTCGCCGGCGACCAGGCCCTCCGAGATCAGGCCCTTGGCGAGGGCGCGGACCTGGGCGGCGAACTCCGCCGCCGAGACGTCCGTCCAGTCCCCGTCCTCGGTACGGCGGCTGAGCACGCGTGCGTCCGGGGCCGTGTCCGCGTTGTCGAACGGCAGGTCGGCCAGCGAGCCGTGGGTGGCGGGCGGGACGAGCGGCGGGACCGAGACCTCGCGCACTTCGCCGTCCAGCCGCCGGATCTCGGGCTCCACCAGCTGGGGGACGCCGTCGTAGTCGGACGCGGACGGATAGGGCACGGGCACGGACATGGCAGCTCCTGGGGCGTGCGTGCAGCTCGGTTCCGCTCTGCTGTACAGATACGTGCAGTTCGTACCGAGACGTTCACCGGCGGTGGGGCGGCTGGGGGTTACCGCGGGTTAGACCGGGAATCGTACGGGCCGGGAGTGAGGAGTTGGTGCGTTTTCGGGGATGGTCCGGTGGTTTGTCTGCGGCTTCACTGTGAGCCGTACAGCCGCTCTATCTGGTCCCCGAACTCCTCCGCGATCGCCTCCCTCTTCAGCTTCATCGACGGGGTCAAGTGGCCCGCCTCCTCCGTGAAGTCCACCGGGAGGACCGTGAAGCGGCGGATCGACTCCGGCCTCGACACCAGCTTGTTCGCCTCGTCCACCGCTCGTTGCAGCACCGCCCTCAAGTCCGGGTCGTCCAGGAGGAGTTCCGCCGGGACCGGATGCTTGTCGTTCATGCGGCGCCAGTGGCTCACGCCCTCCATGTCGAGGGTGATGAGGGCGCCTATGTAGGGGCGGGCGTCTCCCACCACCATGACCTGGGAGATCAGAGGGTGGGCGCGGAGCCAGTTCTCCAGCGGTGCCGGGGCCACGCTCTTGCCGCCCGCGGTGATCAGCATCTCCTTCTTGCGGCCGGTGATGTGGAGATAGCCCTCGTCGTCCAGGTGGCCGAGGTCGCCCGTGGCGAGCCAGCCGTCGACCGTCGCCGGGACCACCCCGCCCGCGTTCGGCTCCCAGTAGCCGCGCAGGACGTGGTCACCGGCCAGCAGGATCTCGCCGTCGGCCGCTATGCGGACCTTCGTGCCGGGGAGCGGCCAACCGACCGTGCCCAGGCGGGGTTTGAGCGGCGGGGTGACCGTCGCCGCGCCGGTCGTCTCGGTCAGGCCGTAGCCCTCGTATATCTCGATGCCCGCGCCCGCGTAGAACGCGGAGAGGCCGCGGCCGAGCGGGGAGCCGCCGCAGATCATGTAACGGACCCTGCCGCCCATGGCGTTGCGGATACGGCGGTAGACCAGGGGGTCGTAGAACGTGCGGGCCGCTTTCAGGGCCGCGCTCGGGCCGGAGCCCGTGCCCGCGTGCCGGGCCTCCCGCGCCTCGCCGTACCGTCGCGCCACGCCCGCCGCGCGGTCGAAGGCCGTCACCCGGCCGCCGGCCTCGGCCCTGGCGCGGGCCACGTTGTAGATCTTCTCCAGCATGTACGGGATGGCGATCAGGCAGGTGGGCTTGAAGCTCGCGAGGTCGGGGAGGAGTTCGTCCGACTTCAGGCTCGGGGCGTGGCCCAGGCGGACGCGGGCGCGGACGCAGGCGACGGCGACCATGCGGCCGAAGATGTGCGACATGGGCAGGAAGTGCAGGATCGACGCCTCCTCGCTGTGCCGCGCGCGGAAGACGGGGTAGAGGAGCTCGATCGCGTTGTCGACCTCGGCCAGGAAGTTGCCGTGCGTGATCGCGCAGCCCTTGGGGCGACCGGTGGTGCCGGAGGTGTAGACGACGGTGGCGAGGGTGTCGGGGCCCAGCATTCCCCGTCGTACGGCGACCTCCTGGTCCGGCACCTGCTCGCCGCGCTCCGCCAGGCGCTCGACGTGGGCCTTCTCGATGACCCAGAGGTGGCGCAGGTCGGGGAGGCGGTCGAGCTCCGGGCCGAGGGCCGCCGCCTGGGCCGCCGTCTCCGTCACCAGCGCCACCGCGCCGGAGTCCTGGAGGATCCAGCGGGTCTGGAAGAGGGAGGAGGTCGGGTAGATCGGGACCACGACCAGGCCCGCGGCCCATGCGGCGAAGTCGAGGACCGTCCACTCGTAGACGGTCCGCGCCATGACGGCGATGCGGTCGCCCGGCACCAGGCCCTCGGCGATCAGCCCCTTCGCCACGCCCAGCACCTCGACGGCGAAACCGGCCGCCGTCACGTCCGTCCACCGACCCGACTCGTCGCGCCTGCTGAGGACCTTGCTCTCCGGTGCGATGCGAACGTTGTCGAAGGGCAGGTCCGCGAGCGAGCCGTGCGTCAGCGGCGGGACGAAGGGCGGCACGGAGACCTCGCGCACCTCGCCGTCCAGCCGCCGGATCTCGGGCTCCACGAGGACCGGGGTGCCGTCGTACGTCGTGGCGTGGACCGCGGGAACGGCGGAGTGGTGCGAGATGGACACGGGCGACTCCAGAGGTTCAACGGAGTTGCCCTGCGGGGGAGTTGCCGCAGGTCAGGGGATGGCGATCGTACGGCTCTCGCGTGATGACCCGGTGAGGGTTCCGAGGTCGTCCGGCGGCGGGGATGCGTCGGGGATGTGCAGTGTGGGGGCTTTTCTGGCCGAAAGCGCCCTACCGGCCGGTATGGTGAACGTTTTTCAACTCCCGACCGCGACTTACCTCGGGTAACCTGACTCCGGAGTAAGAAGAGGATCCGTGTGGGGAGAAGGACATGGCCGACCGCTATCTGCGCTTCACGGGCACCGCGCCCGGCCGCTTCCTGACCCGCAGACTCGGCCTGCCGCAACCGGCCCCGCTGCACCGCTGGTCACCCCAACGCCCGTCCCTCGACGGCGACTTGCTCCACCTCACGGCCGGCCGATCCGACCTCGACCTCGCTCCCGTGCTTTCCCGTACGGGGCTCGGTACCGGCGGCGAGCGGCCCGCCGCGGTCGTCCTGGACGCGACCGGTGTGCGGGACGTCGACGGGCTGGCCGGGGTGCACGCGGCGCTCCACCCGGTCGTGCGGTCGGTCGCGAACAGCGGGCGGATCGTCGTCCTCGGCTCGCCGCTCGACCCTGCCGACCATCACCAGGCCGCCGTCCAGCAGGCGCTGGAGGGGTTCGTGCGCTCGCTCGGCAAGGAGATCGGGCGGGGGCGGACCGTGAATCTCGTGCGGCTCGCGGCGGATGCCGGGGCCGCGGAGTCGACGCTGCGGTTTCTGCTCTCCCCCAGGTCGGCCTACGTCAGCGGGCAGGTGATCGAGGTCGGGGCGGCGGGTCAGGGCTCCGGCGTGGACTGGGAGCGGCCCCTCGCCGGGCGCACCGCGCTCGTCACCGGCGGCGCCCGCGGCATCGGTGAGGCCGTCGCCGAGGCGCTGGCCAGGGACGGGGCCCGGGTCGTCGTACTCGACACTCCGCAGGCCGTGGACGACGCGCGGCGGGTCGCCGAGCATCTCGGCGGGAGCGTGCTCGCGCTCGACATCACCACCGAGGACGCGGGTGAGCGGATCGCCGCCGAACTTCCCGACGGGCTCGACGTGTTGATCCACAACGCGGGGATCACCCGGGACCGGCGGCTGGTCAACATGCCCACCGAGCGCTGGAGTTCGGTGCTCGACGTGAATCTCGCGAGTGTGCTGCGTACGACGGACGCCCTGCTGAAGGCGGGGACGCTGAAGCGGGGCGGGCGGATCGTGGCCACCGCGTCGATCGCCGGGCTCGCGGGCAACGCGGGCCAGACGAACTACGGCGCGAGCAAGGCGGGGGTCGTCGGGCTGGTCCGCTCCCTCGCGCCGCGGGCGCTCGCCGAGCACGGGGTGACGGTGAACGCGGTCGCTCCCGGCTTCATCGAGACGAAGATGACGGCGGCGGTCCCGCTCCTCATCCGCGAGGCCGGCCGCCGTATGAACTCCCTTGCCCAGGGCGGTCTTCCGGCCGACGTCGCCGAGACCACCGCCTGGCTCGCGCACCCGGCCTCGGGGGCGGTCAACGGGCAGGTGGTACGGGTCTGCGGCCAGAGCCTGCTGGGGGCGTGATGTCGATGTCCGTGGTCCTGCCCGGCGCCCCCGCACTCGGGCCGCTGCTCGCCCGGGGCGCGCTGCTCTCCCCCTTCAAGCGCCCGCGCCCGGACGCCGACTTCCCCCACGACCGGCTCGTCCTGCCGGTTCTGCGCATCGATCTGGCCCGGCTGGCCGCGTACGAACGGGTCTGCGGCTTCGCGACCGGCGCGGACGCGCTGCCGCTGACGTACCCGCATGTCCTGGGCTTTCCGCTGGCCATGCGGCTGATGAGCTGCCGGGGCTTCCCGCTGCCGCTGCTCGGCCTGGTCCACACGTCGATCGACATCACGCAACGGCGGGCTCCCGCGGCCACCGGGGAGTACGAACTCTCCGTGCACATCGGAGGGTTGGGCGCGCACAGGCGCGGCACGGAAGCCTCGGTGATCACGGAGATGCGGGCCGGCGGGGAGGTCGTGTGGGAGTCGCGGAGCACGTATCTGGCGCGGCATCGGACGACGGATGGTGAGGTGTCCGGGGGTGAGAGGCGGCCGGATCCCGAGGCGTGCCCGCTGCCCACCGTCGCCGAGTGGCGGCTCGGTGGCGATGTCGGGCGGCGTTACGGTGCCGCGTCCGGGGACCGGAATCCCATCCACCTGCATCCGCTCACCGCCCGCCTCTTCGGCTTCCCCCGGGCCATCGCGCACGGCATGTGGACGGTCGCCCGCTGCCTCGCCGCGCACGGGGCGCCGGACGCGGTGCGGGTGCGGGCGGAGTTCCGGGCGCCGGTGCTGCTGCCGGGGACGGTGACGTACGGGGCGGAGGGCGGCCGGTTCGAGCTGCGCGGGAGCGGTGAGCGCGTGCACGTGAGCGGGCGGGTGGATCCGCTGCCGTAGCGTCTTCCTGCCGCCGGCCTTGATGAACAACAGACGAACACCTGCCGTCCATTCACTTCAGGCGGTTTCGGACAGCCGTTTTCGGTCAGGCGAGTTGGCCGATTTCTCACAGTCGGCACTCATCTGCGCAGCGATTCCCACAGGGAAGACCCAGCCGGCGTTCAGGGGCCGTTCCTAGCCTCCGGGCATGTCTCACAGACGCATCGCCGTAGTCGCGGACTCCGACACCCGCTGGAAATGGGGCGCCTCGGTGGCGCGGCAGCTCGCCCCGGAGCACGCGCTGGACGCCGTGTTCCTGCGGGGCCGCTCCACGCCCACCGAGCGGCAGCTCGCCGAGGTCGGCATCGAGCCCGACACGCGCCGCGAGGCGACGGTCGCCGAGCTCACCGGCGACAAGGAACTGGCCGCCGCCGACCTGGTCGTCCTGGCCGTCGCCGGCGGCACGGTCCTCGCCCTCACCCACGCCCTCGGGGCGGCCTGGGAGGGACGCGAGCGACGACCGATCACGGTGAGCGGATACGTCGGGGTCGTCTACGAGAAGATGGTCGACGGACTGCTGACCCGCGCGGGCACGGACATCGTCCTCGCCAACTCGGCGTACGACGCGGCCCGTTTCGCCCGCGCCTTCGACTCGGTCGGCGTGGACCCGGAGTCGGTGGTGGAGTGCGCCCTGCCGTTCCTGACCGGCGAGCCCCACCGGCCCTCTCCCGACCGGCCCTTCACCGTCACCTTCGCCGTGCAGCCCTCGGTGCCGAAGGATCGGAGCGCCCGGCTGCACCTCCTGGAGCGGGCCGCCAGGCACGCCCGCCGTCATCCCGACCGCGAGGTGCTGGTCAAGCTGCGCAGTCTGCCGGGCGAGCAGACCACGCACGTCGAGGCGGACCCGTACCAACTCCTGGTCGAGCGGCTGTCCGAGCCCGCCCCGGACAACCTCCGGCTGGTCTACGGCAACATGGCCGAGGTCCTCGACCGCACCGACCTGCTGGTCACCGTCAGCTCCACGGCCGCCCTGGAGTCCATGCACCGCGGCATCCCCACGGCGATCCTGACCGACTGCGGCGTCCGCGAGGCGCACGGCAACCACTACTTCCTCCACTCCGGCTGTCTCGCCTCCTGGGACGACCTCGACGCGGGCGCGCTGCCGATGCCGCGTCCCGAATGGGCGGCGGCACAGGGCATCGGCAGGACCGACCCCTACGCGGCGGCCCGCGCCCGCCTCGCCGAGCTGCGCGCCCTGCCTCACCTGCCGCCCCTGCGCCCGTACTACACCACGAGCTCGGCCGGCCCCTACCTCCTGCCGATCCTCACCCGCCACGGCCTCGACGAAAAGGGAAACCCCATGCCGGCAGCCACTCCGGCCGCCACCGGCGGCGTACGCGGCGCGGTCCGCACGGCGGCCCGCCGCGGCGCGAAGAGGCTGTACCGAGTGGGCCACCGGAGAGTGGCACCGGCACTGCGCCGCTGGGGGTCGGTGTGACGGGGCGTGGCGCTTCGGCGGGTGCCGTCACGCAGGTGGCCGCCGGGGTCGTGACGGGTGGGACCGGGTTCGCGGTGGCCGACTCCGTCCGTGGGCTGCTGGAGGTGTTGGAGTGGGGTGAGCGGGACGGGTCGGGGTGCGAGGTCGCGGTGGTGCTGCCGCGTCACGCCCGGACTCGGGAGCAGCTGTGGTGCACGGCACGGCTGGCCCGGAGCGAGGGGGTACCGGTCGGGTTGTACGGGTCGACGCTCGCGCTCGCTCCTCGGCTGGCCCGGGCCGGGCGGGTCGTCCTAGGGGCGTCCTGTTCGCGAGCGTTGCGGCTGCTGGTGGCGGCGGGGGCGCGGGACGTCGTCGAGGCGCGCGGGCCGGGACACGGCTGGCTGCGGCGGCGGTTCGGGCTCCCCGACGTGCTGTCCGGCACCGATCTCGTGGGCGCACCGGGCGTCCCCGTGGACGAGGTCGCCACGCTCGCCCACCGGCTCAACGCCGAGCGCTACTTCGCCCACCCCCGCGAGAGCGACCAGCGCCTGCGCCGACTGGCCGCACGGGGCGGGCTGGACGTCGTACGGCCCGAAGCGGCCCTGGAGACAGAGCTGTTGCGCGGCCCGGTGGCGTCCCGCCTCGTCACCCTGCGCCCCGCCCCCGCTCTCGCGTCGCTGCTCGCGGGATGCGGCGTGGACGTCGTCGACGCGGCCGCGTCACCGGACGGACTGCTCCGCCTCCTGCGGGGGTGACCAGGGCCGCCCCTCCATCAGGTTGCCGAGCCCGGCCCAGGCGAAGTTCATCAGGGTGGCCGCGGCCTGCCGCGCGGTGACGCCGGGCGTCGCGTTGGCCCACGCGGCCAGCGACTCGGCGGCGCCCACCAGCGCCTCGGCGAGGCCCGCGACCTCGCGCTCGGGGAGGTCGGGGTCGCGGTGGGCCTCCCGCGCGGCGACCGCGATCAGCTCCGTCACGAACGCGACGATCTCCTCGCGCATCGCCGTCACCTCGGCCGCGAAGGGCTCCCGGGTTCGGGCCTGGAGGTGCAGCACCGCCCAGCCGTCCGGGTTCCGGCCGGTGTGCGTGAAGAACGCCCGCAGCCCTTCCCAGAGTTGGCGGTCGGCGGGCAGCTCCGCGTGCACCCCGGCCCGCACCGCCGCGACCAGCGCCTTGGCCTCGCGCCGGATGCAGGCCGTGAACAGGTCTTCCTTGGAGTTCAGGTACAGGTACACCAACGGCTTGGACACGCCCGCCAGTTCGGCGATCTCGTCCATCGACGCGGCCATGTACCCACGCTGACCGAACGTCCGCACGGCGGCATCCAGCATCTGCTGCTCACGGACCGCCCGCGGCATCCGCTTGGTCTTCACGGCACCCATGCGGCACAGCGTAATTGCGCCGGGGCGTGTGCAACCCCCTCAAGGCCCCCTCAAGGGGCCCGCGATGCCCGTTTACGAGGCCTGCGGAGCCTGTCCCTGCGAGCGGGCCGCGTCGTCCGCGCCGTCCTCCTGGGCCGCGCTCGCCTCGAAGCCGGCCTTGATCCGGTCGACCCGCTGGACGACCTTCACCGAAGCGCGGTCGCGCTCCTTGCGCAGCACGACGAAGCTGATCGGGGCGGAGATCACCAGCGCCAGCAGGACGAGCCACATGCCGTTGGAGGCGCCGTAGCCGCGCGGGACGATGCCGGAGTAGACAAGGCCCCAGACGACCACGAAGCAGCCCGCGAAGATCCCGAGGCGCATCAGCGTGTAGCGGAGCATCTCAATCCACTCTTCCGTCAACGGTACGAACATTCCCAAAGGGCATCGTCCAGTGAAGCACGCCCGGCACCCGATCTTGAAGGCGGGGCTCAGCCGAGCGGCAGCAGCATGATCACGTCGTCGCGGTCGTCGCCGGGCGCGACACGGATCGCGCCGGGTATCCGGCCGACCTCCTTGTAGCCGCAGGAGCCGTAGAACCGCTCCAGGCCGAGCCCGCCGCGGCAGGTGAGCCGGATCGCCTCGACGCCGTCGAGCCCGCGCGCGGCGTCCGCGGCGGCGGCCAGCAGGTCACGGCCGTAACCCTTGCCGTGGTGCGAGGGGTGCACCATCACCGTGTAGAGCCACACCCAGTGGGTCATCAGCCGGTGCGTGTTGAAGGCGATGAACGCGGTCGCGGCCACCCGCCCGTCCTCGTCGTGCCCGACCACCAGTCTGGTGCGGCCCTCGCTCATCCCGACCAGGTGCTTGAGCAGCTCCGGCCGGACCGTCTCGCGCGTGACCGGCGGTACGAAGCCGACGGCACCGCCCGCGTTGGAGACGTCCGTCCACAGGTCGAGGACGCCGTCGCGGAGCTCGGGAGTGACGGCCGGGTCGAGAGTGAAGGTAAGGGACACGTGGTCATAGTAACCATTACGACAGAACGCGCGCGGCCGTTTCGAGATCCGAGACCAGCCCCCGGTACGCGGCCTCCCGGTCGTCCGCGCGCAGCACGGACGAGGGGTGCACGGTGGGCACGAGCCGCTCCCGCCGCCCGTGGATCTCCTCCTCCAGCACGCTCCCCCGCACCTGCGTGACCCGGAACGACGACCCCAGCAGCGCCTTCCCGGCGGTCGCCCCGAGCACCACGATCAGCTCCGGCTCCACGACGGCCAGCTCGGCGGCCAGCCAGGGCCCGCAGGCCGTCATCTCCCGCAGGCTCGGCGCCTTGTGGATACGGCGCTTGCGGGGCTCTGCCCGCGTGAACTTGAAGTGCTTGACGGCGTTGGTGACGTACGCGTCGACGGGGTCGATGCCGGCTTCCGCCAGCGCGCGGTCGAGGAGCTTTCCGGCGGGGCCCACGAAGGGCTTGCCCTGGCGGTCCTCCTGGTCGCCGGGCTGCTCGCCGACGAGCATCACGCGCGCGTGGGCGTTGCCTTCGCCGAAGACGGTCTGGGTGGCGTCCCGGTGGAGGGGGCAGCCGTGGCAGTCCGCGGCGGCCCTGCGGAGCGCCGGAAGGCCGCCGCGCTGCGGAACGAAGGGTTCGGCGGTGTACTCGTCCTCGGCACTCATGCCGGACGAGTACCCCCGGTGTCAGACCCGCATCGGCTGCGGCGACTCCCTGCGGGCGGGGTCCGGACCGTCGTACTCCCGGATGATCTCGTACCGCGTGTTGCGCTCCACCGGCCGGAAGCCAGCGTCCCGGATCAGGTCCAGCAGGTCCTCGCGGGTCAGCTTGTTCGGCGTGCCGAAGTTGTCCGCGTCGTGGGTGATCTTGTACTCGACGACCGAGCCGTCCATGTCGTCGGCGCCGTGCAGCAGGGCGAGCTGGGCCGTCTGGACGCCGTGCATGACCCAGAAGACCTTGACGTGCGGGACGTTGTCGAAGAGGAGCCGGGAGACGGCGAAGGTCTTCAGGGCCTCGGCGCCGGTGGCCATCTGGGTTTGGGCCTGGAGGCGGTTGCGGACCTTGCCGTCCTTCATGTCCACGAAGTCGTGCTGGTAGCGCAGCGGGATGAAGACCTGGAAGCCGCCGGTCTCGTCCTGGAGCTCGCGCAGCCGCAGCACGTGGTCGACGCGGTGGCGCGGCTCCTCGATGTGGCCGTACAGCATGGTGCACGGGGTCTTCAGACCCTTCTCGTGCGCCAGCCGGTGGATGCGGGACCAGTCCTCCCAGTGCGTCCGGTGGTCCACGATGTGCTGCCGGACCTCCCAGTCGAAGATCTCGGCGCCGCCGCCGGTCAGCGACTCCAGTCCGGCGTCGATGAGCTCGTCGAGGATCTCGGACGCGCTGAGCCCGCTGATCGTCTCGAAGTGGTGGATCTCGGTGGCCGTGAAAGCCTTCAGAGAGACGTCCGGCAGGGCGGCCTTCAACTCCCGCAGGGAGCGCGGGTAGTAGCGCCACGGCAGATTGGGGTGCAGCCCGTTGACGATGTGCAGCTCGGTGAGGTTCTCGCTCTCCATCGCCTTGGCGAGCTTCACCGCCTCCTCGATGCGCATCGTGTACGCGTCCTTCTCCCCCGGCTTGCGCTGGAAGGAGCAGTAGGCGCAGGAGGCGGTGCACACGTTGGTCATGTTGAGGTGCCGGTTGACGTTGAAGTGCACCACGTCACCGTTCTTACGGGTCCGCACCTCGTGCGCCAGCCCGCCCAGCCAGGCCAGGTCGTCCGACTCGTACAGCGCGACGCCGTCCTCACGGCTCAGCCGCTCACCGGCCCTGACCTTCTGCTCCAGCTCGCGCTTGAGCCCGACGTCCATGGGGTCACCTTTCTCCTACGACAGCCTGTCCCACCGTACGGCTACGCCTCTTCGGGCAGTGCTCCGACCCGGTTCTCCCACTTCGTGGAGAGGACGATGGTGGTGCGGGTGCGGGAGACGCCCTTGGTGCCGGACAGGCGGCGGATGGTCTTCTCCAGGCCGTCCACGTCGTTCGCCCGCACCTTGAGCATGTACGAGTCGTCGCCCGCGATGAACCAGCAGTCCTCGATCTCGGTGAGGTCCTTCAGCCGCCGGGCCACGTCCTCGTGGTCGGCCGCGTCGGAGAGCGAGATGCCGATCAGCGCGGTGACGCCGAGGCCGAGCGAGGCGGCGTCGACGGTGGCGCGGTAACCGGTGATGACACCGGCCGCCTCCAGCCGGTTGATGCGGTCGGTGACACTGGGTCCCGACAGGCCGACCAGGCGCCCCAGCTCCGCGTAGGAGGCCCGGCCGTTCTCCCTCAGGGCCTGAATGAGCTGCCTGTCCACCGCGTCCATGCGATTCGTTGCCTTCCGCTGAAAAGTTCCCGAAGTGATGAGAGGTACTGCGACATGCCGGGCTACTCGGCGTCCCCGCCGCCCAGTTCGCCCTTCCAGCGCCGGTACAGCGTGTGCTCGACGCCCGCCGCGTCGAGGACGCGTCCGGCGACGAAGTCCACCAGGTCCTGGATGTGGGTGGCGCCCGCGTAGAAGGCGGGCGAGGTGGGGACCACGGCGGCGCCCAGGTCGTCCAGGGTCACCAGATGACGCAGGGTCTGGCCGTTCAGCGGGGTCTCCCGTACGGCCACCACGAGCGGGCGGCGCTCCTTGAGCGTGACGCTCGCCGCGCGTTGCAGCAGGTCCTTCGACAGGCCGAGCGCGACACCCGCCACGCACGCGGTCGAGGCCGGCACGATCAGCATGCCCTTCGTGGGGTACGACCCCGAGGACGGGCCCGCCGCCAGGTCGCCGGCGCTCCAGTACCGGACCCGGTCGAGCTCCGCCTCGTACACGCCAGGCTTCCCGTCGGCGCCCCGGGAGAGCCATTCCCGCAGGTCGTCCTGCCAGTGGGCGTCCCGGAAGGAGATCGCGGTCTCGTCCAGGAGGGTGAGCCGCGAGGCCCGGCTGACGACCAGGTCCACGCTCTCGCCGGCGTCGAGGAGAGCGCGCAGGACCGATGCGGCATACGGGGTGCCGGAAGCGCCGGACACCCCTACGATCCAAGGCGTACGCCGCGTCTCTCCTGGCTTGACTGGGTTCACGACACCGAGCCTATCCGGCGACGGAGGGTGGGAACCGGTCGAGGGGGTCTGGCCGTTTCACCAACAGGCGAGTGTGTCGTCGGGGGGTTGCCATGACAGGTACCGGACTTGAGTTCTCGCGCGGCGAGCGCGCGAAGGCCGCGGCCAAGCTGATGGTGGGCTGGGTCGCGCTGCTGTGGCTGCTGGAAGTGGTGGACGTGATCAGCGGCCACGCGCTGGACGGCCTGGGAATCACCCCGCGCGAACCCTCCGAGCTGGTGGACGTCGTCCCGGCCGCGTTCATCCACTTCGGCTTCGCCCATGTGGCCGCGAACAGCATTCCGCTGCTGGTCATGGGCTTCCTGGCGGCGCTCGGCGGGCTGCGCCGGTTCGCCGCGGTCTGCGCGGTGATCATCGTGGCGGACGGTATCGGTGTGTGGCTCATAGCCCCGGCGCACACCAACACCGCGGGCGCCTCCGGCCTGATCTTCGGCCTCTTCGGATACCTCCTGATCACCGGCTTCGTGGAACGCCGCCCGCTGGGCATCGTGGCCGGCCTGCTGGTCGGCGCGGTCTGGGGCGGCGCGATACTGGCGGGCCTCGCTCCCACGCAGTCGGGCGTCAGCTGGCAGGCGCATCTGATCGGCCTGGTCTCGGGCGTGGCGGTGGCGTTCTGGTCGGGCCGCCGCCGCACGCCGGCCCGCGCGATTCAGGGCTGAGGCCGCGTTCCTCACTCGCCCAGACGTCTTCTGCCGTCCTTGACGACGTCCTGCTCGACACCGGGATCGCGCCAGGAGAACGTGACCGTGCAGGGCTTCTTGTCGACCCTGCGGAGTACGACGGTGACCTGCCCCCGGTCGAACTCGATGGCACGAGGGATTCGAGCGGCCGAACTCGCCTCGCGTTTCCCGTCGGCCACGGCAAACGGATCGAGCCGGACGCCGTCAATGGTCAGGACGACTTCGACGGTCGCGCCGGCACACCCTCTCGTTGCAAGCTCTCCGTGGAGCGAGACGACGGTCAGCGTCCATTGCTGCTCGTTGTAGAGTTCCGTGCGGCGGACCGAACCCGGGGGAAGACGCCAGGTGAGGGAGTCCGTCCTCCAAAAGCAGGACTCTCCCCCCCAGCACATCGCACTGCGCACCTCTTCGGCCCTGTCACCGGAGTGATAGGCCAGTCCTCCTCCCGTCGGGGCCGTCACGGCAAGCATCGCCGCGATTCCCCCGGCTACGGCAAGCGTGCGAAACGCCCTGCTCAAGGCCGAGGCGAACGGCAACGCGAGGTGTTTCAGACGGCGCACTCCCGGTTCGGACGCCACGGGCTCCTGTCCGGCCGGGAAGGCGGCAGCGGCCGGACCGGACGACGAAGCGCCGCTCAACCGCCGTTGCAGACGCACGTGCCTGAACTGATGCGCCGCGCCGGTCTCCCGCAGCACTCCGCGCGCGTGGGCGTCGTCGAGGAACTTCATGAGCCGCCAGGGAAGCCTTCCCGTCACGGCGAGGAGCGCGTGCGACAGCCGGTAGGTGCCCCAGGTGGATCCGAGAAGCGTGGCAAATCCGAAAGCGCCACCCACTCCGTACGGCAGCGAGCTGCCCGCCCCCGTTCCGAACTCGGCGGTCAGCAGGGCGTGTACGGCCGTAGCGGTTCCCACTGCGACGACCACGGCCGAGGTCCAGGCCATGTATTTGTACTGGCGCAGCGTGTGTCTCGGTCTTCGCCCCTCTTCGATGTAGACCCGGGTCGCCTGGCGACGAGGCAGCACATAGGCGGCGGCACCGAAAAAGCCCATGAGAACGCCCACGAACACGCCTATCGCGTCGTACAGCTTGAAAAGCGGCCAGCCCCAGGTGCAGCCGCTGACGACGCCGTAGAGCAGTCCTGGGATGCGGGGGTCGATCTGCCACCACGCGAAGTCGAGGGTGCCGGCTCTTCGCATCTGACGGGCCAGATATGCGAGCCACCGCCCAGCCTGCTTCGGCCGGTATGTTCTGCCGTTGTCGGGTTCCTGGGAGTAGACGGTCGGGACGTACCGCTTCAGCAGGTGCCCCTCCAGAGCCGCGGGCTTCCCGAACCTCTTCGGGTCGAGAAGTTCCCGCGGGTCCCTTTCGGGTGAGTCATAGGCGGTACGGGCCAGATACAGCATCAGCGGGTTGGCCAGCACCTCTGCCAACGGTGCTCGGGGCCGGGCCCGGAGTTCCTCGAACACTTCCGCCCAGTGGCTGCCGCTCTCCGGGTACGAGCCGAGGAGGAAGTCGTGCGCCGCGTCGAGCCGTACCGGTTCGAGTTCCACGACGGCGGCCTTGGTGAAGAAGCGGTTACTGTCTTCGACGAGGGCCTGGTACTCGTCGCCCCTGCAGGTCACGACGAGGTGGGCGTCACCGATGGCCTCCTGGTCGATGGCCTTCACCGCCTGGGCGCGCACCGGCGCGGGCAGCTCGTCCAGTCCGTCCAGGACCAGCATCACCCGGTGGTCGTCGAGCAGTCGTTCCACGGCCCCCGGCCGTAATCGACTCCTCCGGGCACGAGGCGAGCGGTGCTCGACCAGCTGGATGACCTGCCGGACGATCCATGCCCGCAGGTCCACACCGGGGCGCCAGGACGACAGCGGCAGCAGCACGGGCACCGGCTCGTCCGGCCGCCGCGATTCCAGCCACTGCCAGGTGAGCAGCAGCGCCGCCACGCTCTTCCCGGTGCCGGGCTCGCCCAGCACCACCAGCTGACGGCGACGCAGTCCGCGCACCAGCTCCGCAATCCGGGTGACATCGCCCTTCAGCTCCAGCCGCGCTTCGCTGCCCTCGCTCTGCCCGGAGACCGAGGGCAGCAGCACGTCGGCCCTCGCCTGGACGCGACGCCGGGTCGTCGACAGGGTGACGCGAATCGGGCTGGGGTTCTCCAGTGCGCGCGCCTGGACCTCTCTCCTGATCCAGCGATGAACCCGAGCGGCCAGTTCGTGTTCCGCGTCTGTGGAGGCAGCACCGTTGACGATGGTCCGGTAGTCGTTGTTCTGGGTGCCTTTGCCGAGGACAGGGCCGTGGAACGTGCTCGCCCGGCCGTCGACGTGGTCCCCCGCAGCAGACGGTGACGGCTCATCGGACATTGCGGACCCCCGCCACGCCCCGCCTCGCGTAGTCCACCTCGCCTGCCTCATTGCCGTTCCCGAGCCCGAGTCGGTCCCGATGATAGGAGGCGGCGCGAGGTGGTCGCTCCGGCTTCACACCGTGAGGCCGCGCACCAGCAGATCCAGCAGCGCGCACACGAACAGGGCGATCCCGATGAAGCCGTTGACGCTGAAGAAGGCGCGGTTGAGGCGGGACAGGTCGTGCGGGCGGACGATGTTGTGCTCGTACACGAACGCGGCCGCGACGATCATCAGGCCCACCCAGAAGAAGCCGCCCGCGTCCGTGGCGACGGCGTACCAGACGAGGAGGGCCATGGTCAGGGTGTGGCAGACGCGGGCGCCCCAGATCGCCGCCGGGATGCCGAAGCGGGCCGGGACCGACATGACGCCGATCTCGCGGTCGGTCTCGACGTCCTGGCAGGCGTAGATCAGGTCGAAGCCGCCGATCCAGATGCCGACGGCGAGGCCCAGCAGCACCGCGTCCCAGGACCACTCGCCGGTGATCGCGAGCCAGCCGCCGACCGGGCCCATGGCCTGGGCGAGTCCGAGGATGGCCTGCGGGAAGTTCGTGAACCGCTTGCCGTAGGGGTAGATCACCATCGGGATCACGGCGACGGGCGCGAGCGCGAGGCAGAGCGGGTTGAGCAGGGCCGCCGAGCCGAGGAAGACGACGACCGCGATCAGCGCGCCGGTCCACGCATGCTTGACCGACATCGCGCCGGTGACCAGCTCGCGGTGCGCGGTGCGCGGGTTCCGGGCGTCGATCTCACGGTCGATGATCCGGTTCACCGCCATCGCGAAGGTGCGCAGGCCCACCATGCAGATGGTGACGAGGAGCAGGCGTCCCCAGTGGATGTTCCGATCCCACTCGAACATCGCGGTGAGCGCGGCGATGTACGCGAAGGGCAGGGCGAAGACCGAGTGCTCGATCATCACGAGCCGGAGGAACGCCTTGGTGCGTCCTGGCTGCGGGATCGCGGCGGAGGCGCTGCTCATGAAAGGCCGTACTCCTTCCAGCGGCGGTCGACCTTCGCCGCCGTATCGGGGTCGGACAGGACCATGTCGGGCCAGCCGCCGTCGCGCGTGTAGCCCTCCTCGGGCCACTTCTTCGTCGCGTCGATCCCCGCCTTGCCGCCCCAGAACTGCTGGTAGGAGGCGTGGTCGAGATGGTCCACCGGTCCCTCGACGACGCTGAGGTCACGGGCGTAGTCCGTGTTGCCGAGGGCCCGCCACGCGACCTCGTGGAGGTCGTGGACGTCGCAGTCGGAGTCCACGACCACGATCAGCTTCGTCAGGGACATCATGTGTGCCCCCCAGACAGCGTGCATCACCTTTTGGGCGTGCTTGGGGTATTTCTTGTCGATCGAGACAATCGCGCAGTTGTGGAAACCGCCCGCTTCGGGCAGGTGGTAGTCCACGATGTCCGGCACGATGATCTTCAGGAGGGGGAGGAAGAAGCGCTCCGTCGCACGGCCGAGGGGTCCGTCCTCCGTCGGGGGGCGGCCTACGACGATCGACTGAAGCAGCGGCCGCTTCCGCATCGTCACGCAGTCGATCTTCAGCGCGGGGAAGGGCTCCTGCGGGGTGTAGAAGCCGGTGTGGTCCCCGAACGGGCCCTCGGGCAGCATCTCCCCCGGCTCCAGCCACCCCTCGATCACGACCTCCGCCTGCGCCGGGACCTGGAGCGGCACGGTCTTGCAGTCGACCATCTCGATCCGCTTGCCCGCGATGAACCCGGCGAAGAGGTACTCGTCGATGTCGCCGGGGAGGGGAGCCGTGGAGGCGTAGGTGACGGCCGGGGGACAGCCGAAGGCGATGGCCACCGGCAGCCGCTCGCCCCGCCGCGCCGCGACCTGGTAGTGGTTGCGGCTGTCCTTGTGGATCTGCCAGTGCATGCCGATGGTGCGCCGGTCGTGGCGCTGGAGCCGGTAGAGCCCGAGGTTCCGGATGCCGGTCTCCGGGTCCTTGGTGTGGGTGAGCCCGAGGTTGAAGAAGGAGCCGCCGTCCTGCGGCCAGGTGAACAGGGCGGGC
Source organism: Streptomyces sp. NPDC047081 (assembly GCF_040643775.1). Classification (NCBI taxonomy): domain Bacteria; kingdom Bacillati; phylum Actinomycetota; class Actinomycetes; order Kitasatosporales; family Streptomycetaceae; genus Streptomyces; species Streptomyces sp. NPDC047081. Next base: position 354,199 of record NZ_JBEYUY010000006.1, read on the forward strand.
AGCGCGTCCAGGTCGACGTCGTCCCCGGTGAGGACGACCTCCTGCACCGGGGCGTCCTTCACCTTCTTCGGCGGTACGTGCGTCATCGCGCCGAGCTTCCCGAACGCCTCGCGCACCCCGACGAACCCGTGCGGCAGCTCGGGCCGCAGCAGCCCGCCGATCTTCTCGGAGATCTCCTCGTACGACTTGAGCCCGAGGGCCTTGAGCAGCCGCCGGTCGGTCCCGAAGACGTTCATCGCGAGGGGCATGGCAGAGCCCTTCACGTTCTCGAAGAGCAGCGCGGGGCCACCGGACTTCTGCACCCGGTCGACGATCTCCCCGACCTCCAGATACGGGTCGACCTCGGCCTTGACACGCTTGAGGTCGCCCTCGCGTTCCAGTGCCCTGAGCAGGGAGCGAAGATCGTCGTAAGCCATGCGTCCCAGTATCGCCGAGCCCCTCGGCCCCCCGACGCCCGCCCCGCCCTCAGGCGGTTCGCCGGCACTCCCGTCCGGCGGCCGCCCGGCGTGCCTCGGCGAGGCGGTGCGGTGAGTCCCAGGCGGAGGCGACGCGTTCGGCCAGCGCGTAGTTCTCGGCCGCGGCCCGGTCCTCGCCGAGGAGCCGGTACAGATCGGCGAGGGCGTGGGCGAGGGGCCGGGTCGCGTAGGCGGCGCCGGCCGTCCCGGCGAACTGGTCGCGGATCGGCAGCAGATGCCCGACCAGCATGGCCGCCGTCTCCGTGTCGCCGAGCAGGACCGCGAGTTCGCAGCGGTAGTCCAGCTCCACGCCGTAGAGGTGGTCCGTCACCGGCCGGGGCGCGATGGGCACCGCCGCCGCCTCGTCCAGCCGTCCCCGGCGGGCCAGGACAAGCGCCTGGGCCACCGCGACCGGGGCGCCGATCTCCGCGTACAGGTCGTCGACGACGTCCTCGATGTCGGCCGCCCGGCCCTGGGCGAGACGGATGGTGATCAGGCCGAGCGTGCGGGGGCCGGTGGCGTGGTGGGCGCCCACGCGCCGCAGCAGGCCGTCGGCCTCGGCGTAGCGGGCCTCCGCCTCGTCGAAGCGGCCGTTGACCGTGGCGAGCATGGCCGAGGTCGCGGCGGCGATGCCCTGCGCCCACAGCATGCGGTAGCGGCGGGCCAGTTCCAGGGCCTCGGCGTTGTGCCGGCGCAGCCCGTCGGGGTCGTTGCGGGTCGCGGCGGTCATGCCGTCGAGGTGCTCGCAGACCCAGCGGTAGGCCGGCAGGTCGTGCGCCTCGGCCAGCTGCCGCAGCTCCGCGACGAGCGGCGTGCGCAGCGCGCCCTGTGCCTCGTGCGGCAACAGCTTGGCGGACGTCATCAACGCCGAGGCCAGCAGGCGCGGTTCACCCTCGGCCCGGGCCAGCGCCAGTTGCGCGTGCGCCGCCCGCACGGCCCGCGGCGCCTCCTCGGCGGCCACGGCGTCGACGAGGACCTGGAGGACCCGGGCGCGGGTCGCGACGTCGAGCGCGGGGTCGTCGGCGAGCCGTTCAAGGCGGGCCAGGGCGGTTCGGTCGAAGAGCCCCTCCAGCCGGGAGCGCCAGGGCGAGGGCTCGGTCCAGGCGCCGTAGACCGCGGCCACCAGGTCGTCCCGGCCGGCCCGCACCGCGAGGTCGACCGCCCGCTGCCGGGTGTGCCGCGCGGCGTCGGTGGACCCGGCCCGCAGCTGCGCCGCCAGCAGCCGTACGTAGAGGGCCACCGTGTCGTCCGGGGAGACGTTCCCGGGATCGGCCGCCCGGTGCGCCTGCAGGGCGTGCTCGATCAGCTCGACGGCCACGTCGTGCGCGTACCGCCGCTCGGCCAGTTCGGCCGCCCGCAGCGCGTAGTCGACGGCCAGGGGCGCGTTCGCGGTACGGCCCGTGCGGGCGAAGTGGAAGGCGAGGGCCGCGAGGTCGTGCGGGCGGTGGCGCCGCAGGCCCTGCGCGATGCGGTCGTGCAGCCGGGCCCGCCGCACCCCGGACAGGTCGGTGTAGAGGGTGTCGCGGACCAGTGCGTGCACGAATCGGACCCGGCCCAGCGCGGGCTCGGTCAGCAGATCCGCTCTCACCGCGGCGTCGAGTCCCGCCAGGACCGTGTCCTCGTCGGCGTCGGCCACGTCGACGAGGAGGGCGACCTCGGCCTCCGTCCCGGCGACGGCCGCCAGCTGCAGCGCCGAGCGGGCCTCGGCCGGCAGCAGGGCCAGCCGCCTGCGCAGCACGTCCCGTACCCCCTGGGGTACCTCCGACACGGCCACCAGAGCGCCCTCGCCGACGAGCAGGCGGGCGCTCTCCAGGACGTAGAAGGGGTTGCCGCCGGTGCGTTCGGCGAGGGCGGTCACGGTGGCGTCGTCGACGGGTTCGCCGCAGACGGCGGTGACGACGGTCGCGACGTCCTGGGCCGAGAGCCCGCCGAGCGCGATGCGCCGCGGGGCCCGCAGCGCGAGCCGGCCGAGGGTCTTGACCAGGTCTTCCCCGACCTCCGCGGGCCGGTAGCCGGCCACGATCAGCAGGGGGACGCCGGTGATCTGGGCGGCCGTCTCCAGGAGGGCCAGGGTCTCGCCGTCGCCGCGGTGCAGGTCCTCCAGGACGACGGCGAGGGGCTGTCCGGCGGCCGCGTCCCGCAGCCAGGCGGCGAGGGCGCGGTGGGTACGGAAGCGGCCCGCGGCGGCCTCGTCGCGTGTCGTGGCGGCCACGGTCTCCGGCTCGTGGAGCAGGGCGGTCAGCTCCTCGGGGCGGGCCGGCGGCACGACACCGGCCAGGGCGCCGAGCGCCTCCACCCAGGCCCAGGCGGGCGGCGCGCCCTCGTACTCGGGGCAGCGGCCGACCACCACCGTCCACCCCGCCGCCTCCAGCCGTCCCGCGAACCGTTCCAGCAGCGCCGACTTCCCCGCCCCGGCCTCGCCGGTGATAAGGAGGACACCGCCCGCACGCCGGGCGGCCCGCGCCGCGGCGGCCGCGGCGCCCAGCTCCGCCTCCCGGCCGACGAAGAGACCGCCCTCGTCCTCGGGCACACCGGGGGCGGTCTCCAGCGGGGCGAGCGGTACGGCCGCGCGCAGCACGTCCAGCCGCCGGTTGAGGACGGCGTGTTCCAGCCCGGCCAGGGCCGGCCCGGGATCGCAGCCGAGTTCCTCCCGCAGCACGGCGGCGGCCCGGCGCAGGGACGCCAGGGCGTCTCCCTGGCGTCCGCAGGCCCACTGGGCGAGGGCGAGCAGCCGCCAGCCCTCCTCCCGCAACGGGCTCTGCCGTACGAGGACTTCGGCCGCCGGCACCGCTTCGGCCGGGTGTCCGGTGCGCAGGTCGGCCGCGACGGCGAGTTCGCGGGCCTGGGCGCACAGTTCGGTCAGCCGGGCCACCTCCGACTCCGCCCACGGTTCGCCCGCGTGCTCCAGGAACGCGGGACCCCGCCACCAGCCGAGCGCCTCGGACAGCAGCTCCCTCGCCCGGTCGGGCGGAGCGCTGCGGGCCCGGGACACCAGGGCCTCGAACCACCAGGCGTCCACCGCCTCGGCGGGCAGCCGCAGGGCATAGCCCGGCGGGGAGGTGACCAGCACGGACGCGGGGGTGCGCGGGAGCCGCTCCGGCTCCAGCAGGCGGCGCAGGTTGGACACGTAGGTGTGCAGGGACACGGTGGCCCTGGCCGGGGGCACCCCGCGCCACAGCTCGTCGATCATGCGGTCGACGGGCACCACCCGCCCGCCGGCCGCGACCAGCAGCGCGAGTACGGCCCGCTGCCGGGGAGCGCCCAGTTCGACGGGCTGCCCGCCGGCCTCGGCGCCGAGGGAGCCCAGGACTCGTATGCGCAGCACGCCGCGCGAATCTACCCGAGCGGTGGTGGCGGAGCGTGAACGGTCACTAAACGCCCTGGTCGGCGAGGCACCAAGTGCCGTGCCAAGTGGGCGCCAAGACCGCCGGGCGACGGTGGGCGTTCCTCGTCGGAACCTCATCGTTGGAGCAGGCAGGCGTGTCCCGCAGTACCGCATTCCCCGCACCCTCGGGCCCACGGCCCTACACACACGAGATGGTGGTCGTCCACCGGGTCTTCCGGCGCGAGTCGGCGCTGGCTCCCCGTCTGGTACGGGCCGTGCCGGACGGCGGCACGGCCCGCGCGGCCCAGGTCGCGGCCCACCTGGACGACTACGTCATGGGCCTGCACCATCACCACTCCCTCGAGGACGAGTTGATCTGGCCCCTGCTGCACGCGCGGGGCGCGGACGGCGGGCTGGGCGAGCGGATGGAGGAACAGCACCAGCGCATCGACCGGACCCTGGCGGTGGTGGCCGAGTGGCTGCCCGCATGGCTGCGGGAGGCGAGCCCCATCGCCCGGGAGGAACTGGCCCTGGCGCTGGCCGAGCACCACACGGTGCTTCTCGAACACCTCGACGACGAGGAGCGGCTGGTGCTGCCGCTGGTCGCCGAGCATCTGACCGTCGACGAATGGGAGCTGGTGGGCCGGCGCGGTCTTGAGGGGCTGCCCAAGGACAAGGTGCTGCTGGCCGTCGGCGCGATCCTGGAGGACGCGACACCCGAGGAACGCGCCTACTTCCTCGGCCGGGCCCCGCTCCTCGGCCGCCTGATGTGGCGGCTCGTCGGCCGGCGGAAGTACGCCGCGTCCTGCCGTGCCCTGCGCGGCCCGCTGGACGGGGAGACGGGCCGGTGACCGTGCTCGACTCCGCGCCCCTCGACACCCTGGACGCCTACCGGACCTGCGAGTTCGTCACGCTCGGCCGGGACGGCGCACCCCTGGTCTGGCCCGCCGCGGTCCGGCGCACGGGCGACGGGAAGCTGCTGCTGACCACGTCCCTGGCGTTCGCGCAGAAGGCCCTGAACGTGCGCCGGGACGGGCGCGTGGCCCTGCTCTGGTCCGACCCCACCGGCAGCGGCCTCGCGGACGCTCCGCAGATCTTCGTCGGCGGGCTCGCCGTGTGCCCGGACGACATCATGACGGGACCGGAGGGCGCCGAGCACTACTGGCGGATGCTCTTCGAACGGCAGCCGCACAGCCGGTCCTATCTCGCCCCCGGCTTCAGGCGCCTGATGGAGTGGTACTACCTGCGCCTGCTCATCACCGTCACCCCGGAACAGGTCGTCGTACGCCCTCCGCTGGCATCCCTGCTCGCGGAGGAGCCGGCCGCCGGGGCGGAGCCCGCCGCGCCTCCACTCGGGGCCGCGCAGCTCGCCCGCTACCCGAGCGCGGTGCTCGCGGCCTGCGACAAGACGGGAGCGCCCGTGCTCGCCCGGACCCGGCCGGTGGCGACGGACGCGGGCTTCGCGCTGACGGTGCCCGCCGACTGCGCCATGACGGCCGGCCCCGCCTCCCTGCTGGTGCACCGGCACGACGAGCGGCTCAACAACATGCGGAACAGCCTCGTCCGCGGCGAGCTGCGGCAGGCCGGCGACGGCTGGCTGCTGGTCCCCGGCAGGGTGGTGGAGCCGATGGGTTCCGGACGCCCCACCGACGCGGTACGGGTGCTGCGCCAGACCAAGCGGGCCACCGCGCGCTATCTGGAACGGCGCGGCCTGCCCCGGCCACGGGTGCGGTGGGAGGCGTTCCGGGCGCTGGCCGACCCACGATGACGGTCATCGTCGTCCTCGTCGCCACGGTGGCCGTCGCGGCCGGCCTCCGGGCCCTCGGCCGCCGGCCCCACCAGCACACCGACAGCGACCGGATCCGGCAGGTGATGCGCTCGCCCCACCACTGACCGGCGGACGGGGGCGGAGTCGCGGCCACCCGCTACCCTGACCCCGTCACCGGGGCCCGACAGCGCCCCGTCACCGTCTTTGGGGGATCGCGCACCATGTTCCGGTATCTGCCGTTCCTGCTGGTCCTGGCGTTGTGGATCTACGCCTTCATCGACTGCCTGAACACCCCCGAGGAGCAGGTGCGCGGGCTGCCCAAGGTCGTCTGGGTCATCATCATCCTGCTGTTCGGCGAGGTGCTGGTCGGGCCGATCGCCTGGCTGGTGGCCGGCAAGGTGAAGCACGCGCCGGCCGGGGGCTCCACGCCCTCCGAGTGGCACCGCAACCACCGCACGGAGTTCGTCGCGCCCGACGACAACCCCGAGTTCCTCCAGTCCCTCAAGGCGGAAGCTGCATCTTCCAAAGACGTGAAGGACGAGGCCCTCCTCAAGGACTGGGAGGCCGACCTGCGCCGCCGCGAGGAGGAGCTGCGCCGCAAGGAGCGCGGCGAGGAGCCCAGGGCCGACTGATGGAGCTGCGGCTGTCCAGCGTGACCGGCCAGGTACGGGCGCTGGAGTCGTCCCTGGGCGTGGAGCTGTTCGACCGGCTCGGCAGACGGGAATTGTCAGGCAGCCCCCACGGTGCCGGAGAGCACCATCGCGGTCGTCAGCTGGGCCGTGCCCTTGTTCTCTGAGGTCATGCCCATGAAGCTGGAAGCGGGCATACGTCCTGGTCCACGCGCCAGTGGGGCGTCCTGCCGATGACCCCATCGGCGCTGCCGATGCGTGCAGGTTGTACGCCGCCGGGGCTTCCGGTGCGGACAAAGCGCCTCTGGGCCCGGACCGGTCGGAACCGGACACTTGGCTCGCATGACGACTGCTCCCGCCGACTCCACCGGCACCCTCGCCCCCGCATACGGTGACAAGGTCATCGCCGTCGAGACGGCGGGCTCCGAGCCCATCCCCGACGCCGAACGCCATGGCTCCCCGCTCCAGCTCCTGTGGACCTGGGCATCCCCCAACATCGAGTTCGCGACCGTCTTCATCGGCGTGATCTCGGTCCTCTTCTTCGGCCTGAGCTTCTGGCAGGCCACGGCCGCCATCGTGCTCGGCACCGCGGTCGGCGCCGTCACACAGGGCGTGCTGTCCCTCGACGGCCCGCGCTTCGGCGTCCCGCAGATGGTGATCGGCCGCTTCTCCTTCGGCCACCGCGGCAACATCCTGCCGTCCGCGGCCAACGGCCTGGTCGCGGGCGTCGGCTGGTTCGCGGTGAACAGCGTGAGCGCTGCCTTCGCCCTCAACACCCTCACCGGACTGCGGCCGCTGCCCTCCCTCCTCCTCGTGGTCGTCGCCGAGATCCTGATCGGCTTCATCGGCCACAACTTCGTGCACAGCTTCGAGAAGTACGCCTTCCCGGCGCTCGCGGTGATCTTCCTGCTGGCGGGTGTGTGGACCTTCAAGGACGCCGACCTCGGCGGGGGCGGCACGGGCGGCGGCGTCGGCGGCTTCCTGCTCGCGTTCAGCGCGGCCTGGGGTTACGCGGCCGGCTGGAACCCGTACGCCACGGACTACTCCCGCTACCTCCCGCGTACGGCGGACAAGTTGAAGACGATCGTGTACCCGGCGGTCGGCCTCTTCGTCTCCGTCGCCGTCGTCGCGGTGATCGGCGCGGCCTCCGCGACGATCGTCTCGCCGAAGGACGCTACCCCGACTGCCGCGTTCACCGGTCATCTCCCGGGCTGGCTCGGCGACCTGGTCCTCATCGCAATCATCCTCGGCGCGGTCTCCGCGAACGCCCTCAACGTCTACTCCGGCGCCATCTCCATCGCCTCCTTCGGCCTGAACCTCCCGGCCTGGCTCAGCCGCAGCGTGCTGGTTGTGGTCTCCGGGATCGCCGGCACGGCGGCCGCGTGGGCGTCGCTGGACGACGCGGGCGCCGCGTATGAGGCGTTCCTGCTGGTCATCGCGTACTGGGTGGCGCCGTGGCTCGGGGTCGTGCTGGTGGAGCGGTGGCTGCAGGGCCGTACCGCCACCGACGAGGAGCTGGCGGCCCGCCTGACCGACCGTTCCTTCACCAACTGGCCCGGAATCGCCGCCCTGTTGATCGGCGTTGCCGTCTCCGTCCCGCTCTTCTCCAACCAGGAGGACTACGTCGGATACGTCCCGAAGCACTGGCCGTCCTTCGGCGACAGCACCCCGCTGGTCGGGTTCCTGCTGAGTGCGGTGCTGTACGCGGGATGGAAGCTGGCGACGGCGCCCAAGGCGCAGCCGGCGACGGTGGAGGCCTGAGCGGACCGAACATCCGGAAGCCGGACGAAGGCTCAGGCGGCGCCGGCCGGTTCGGCCTGGTCGGCGTACTCGATCTTGATGTACTTGCTGTTGCTCTCCCCGTAGGCCTTCTCGATGATCGGGGCGGCCGTGCCGGGGTCGTCGACGCCGACGTGGACGAATCCCCGTTCGTCCACGCCGACTTCGCGCATGTCGAAGGTGCCGTCCCAGCGCTTGATGTCGTCGGCGATGCGGTCGGAGAGGCGGTCCAGGGTCCGGCGGTCGACGTCGGTGTCGTGCAGGCGGACGGTCACGCCCTTCACCGCCGAGCCGCAGACCTCGTCGTCGAAGGCGCCGGAGGGGATGCGCCAGACGTCGGCGGTCTGCCGGTCCTCGTCGACGGAGAGGCCGGTGAAGACGGCCGCGTAGGGCTGCTGCCGGGCCAGCTTGTCGATGTGGGCGAGGACGCGCTCCAGCGGCGAGCCGTCGGTGGTGTCGGGGAGGCTCGCGACGGGGCGGGTGCCGACGCATTTCTTGGGCGCGTCGGCCCTCACTTTCGACTGAACGCCGTCGTCGGCGCCGATGTTGCGCAGCCCCTGCACGACCAGGGCCACCAGGACGGCCACGGCGACGATCGCGACCACCACACCGGCCCACATGTACGTGTGCCAACGCTTCCTCATGCCCCCTCCTCCACGCCGGGTCCTACTGTGACGCCGGAGGGGGCGGAAGCGTTCAGGCCGTGGGCTCGTCGTCCCTCAGGACCAGGTCCAGCAGACCCGGGAAACGGCTCTCGAACTCGGCCCGGCGCAGCCGGTTGACCCGCCGGGGCCCCTCGTCCCGCTGCTCCACCAGCCCCGCGCCCCGCAGCACGGCGAAGTGATGACTCAGCGCCGCCTTGCCGACCGGCACGTCGAAGCTGCCGCAGCTGCGGGACCACTCGGCCGAGCCGGCCAGTTCCCTGACGAGGCTGATCCGCACGGGGTCGGCGAGCGCGGCCAGGGCCGTCTGCACGGAGACGTCCTCGGGGTGCGTGTGCTCGGGGGCGGCCCGATGAGAGGTGGTCGTACGCTGCGTCACGCTGACTCCTTCCGCACGGTGCCGAGTGGGGCCACTTGCCGAGTGTTCGATGAGAACCATACACTCCCGACTGTTCGCTTCCCATCGAACACCGAGTCGCTTCGAAAGGTGCTGTGTCATGCGCGCGGTCGAGTTCCAGGAGTACGGCGGTCCCGAGGTCCTGAAGGTGGTGGAGACGGAGGTCCCCGAACCGGGCCCCGGCCAGGTGAGCATCGACGTCGCGTACACCGGCGTGAACTTCGCGGACCTCAAGGCGCGCGCCGAGGGCTACCGCGTGCCGCACCTCCCCTTCGTCCCCGGCCTGGAGGCGTCCGGGCGGATCCGTGCCCTCGGCGAGGGCGTCGAGGGGCTCGCGGTCGGCCAGGAGGTGACGGCGCTGACCGAGGGCGGCGCGTACGCGGACGTGACCCTCGCGAACACCTCCACCGTGTTCCCGGTCCCGTCCGGCGTGGACCTGCGCACGGCGGCGACCCTGCCGACGGTACTGCCGACGGCGTACGCCCTGGTCCACTCCCTGGGCCGGCTCCAGCCCGGCGAGACGGTGCTGGTGCAGGGCGCGGCGGGCGGTATCGGCACGGTGGTGGGGCAGCTGGCGAAGGCGGCGGGCGCGGGGGCCGTGTACGGGGTGGTGTCCGGGGAGGCGAAGGCGGCGTACGCGCGGGAGTACGGGTACGACGAGGTGTTCGTCGGAGGGGTCGCCGAGTTCACGGAGGCGGTGCGGGCCGCGACCGACGGCCGCGGGGTCGACCTCGCGCTCGACCCGGTCGGCGGCGAGACCTTCCGCGCGAGCCTCGCCTCCCTCGCGGTCTTCGGACGGCTGGTCTCCTTCGGCAACGCGAGCTCGGCGCCGGCGTGGAGCGTGGGCCAGCCGGAGCTGTATCCGACCGGGGTGTCGGTGGGCGGCTTCTCGATCCTGACGCTGGCGCAGACGGCACCGGGCGAGCTGCGGGCCCTGGCCGGGCGGGCGTTCGCGAAGGCGGTGGACGGGACGGTGTCCCTGCCGGTCACGGCGGAGTTCGGGCTGGAGGAGGCGGCGGAGGCGCATCGCCTGATGGGCACACGGACGAGCACGGGGAAGCTGCTGCTGCGGGTGGGCGGCTGAGCGACGCGACCGACGGTCAGCCGCCCCCCTTTCACTGACCCTCGCCGGTCAACCGACCGTCAGCCGCCCACCCTTCACCAGCCCCCTCCGGTCAGCCGAAGTCCGGCAACTGGGTCGAGCAGGTCAGCGCCGTGTCCGTGGGGACGAGGCGCTCCACAGACCCCGGGCGGCCGTCGGTGGTCCTCAGCTGTTCCGGGGTCAGATACCCGATGAACAGCTCGGTGTCGGCGGGCATCGCGTCCGGCAGGAAGTCGAAGGTGACCCGGTCGTCGGCCGCGCGCCGCCCCTTCATGACCTGGTCGACGCCCTCGCCGACACCGGAGTCGTCCAGCTTCTGGTCGTCGCCCGGCCCCTTGCAGAACTCGCCGACCTTGATGATCACGGGGAACCCGGCGTCGTGCAGGGCCCGTTCGAGCCCCGCGTGGTCGTCGAAGTAGGCCTGCTTGTCCCAACTCACGCGCACCGACCCGTCCTTGAGGCTGTCGACGGTGTAGGCGGCGGTACGGATGTGCACGGTGCCCGCACCGGTCGCGAGTTCGGTGGAGGGTGGCGCCGTGGACGGGTGCCCGTACGACGGCACGCCGAGCGCGAGTCCGGCCGCGACGGCGGTGGCACAGGCGGTGAGGCCGATACGACGACGCCGACGCCGGGCGCGTCCACCGGCGACGATCTGCTCGACGGACGTGTCCAGGCCGACCTCGGCCAGCGACTCCTTCAGGGCGTCCAGTACGGCGGTGTCGTACGCGGTGATTTCCTGTTCGGGCGTTTTCCGCTCGGTCATTTTCGGGCCTCCGGGGTGACGAGGTGGCCGCGCAGGGTCGCGACGGCCCGGGAGAGGTGGGCGGTGACGGTGCCGGGCGCGATGCCCAAGGCCTTCGCGGTGGCCTCGGTGTCGAGGTCGAGGAACACCCGGAAGGCGATCACTTCCCGCTGGCGGCGCGGCAGTCGACGCAGCAGCGCGAGCAGGGACGGATCGACGCCGGAGTCCCCGCCCGGCGGCTCCACGACGTCGTGGGCCTCCCCCAGGGCGACCTCGCGCCGACGCCGGCGCCACCAGGAGACCCGGGTGTTGAGCGCCGTACGCACGACCCAGGCGCGCGGCGCCGGATGCCGGGCGACCTTGGGCCACGCAGCCCACGCCCGCGTGAACGCCTCGGCGACCAGGTCCTCGGCCAGCTGCCGCTCCCCCACACCGGCGAGAACGGCCCGCAGGCACACGTCCCGACTGCTGCGATAGAACTCCGCGAACTCCAACTCCTTCACATCCCGTATACGCCGGGGGCCGGGGATTCGCTTACCCGTCGGCCCGTTCTCCCACGGGCGCCGAAACGGCAGAAGCCCCTGGACAATCGGCGGCGAATTTTGACACGGTGTGGTCCACCGACCCGCATTCGAACACGCGGTCGATGACACCCGCCTGGAGGCCTGCATGTCGCTCGACTTCTACGCCTCGCACAGCACGTTCTCCGACCCCGGCGAACTGACCGCCCGCTACGCCGACTTACCGCGTGACCGGGCCGAACTCGCCCGCATCTCCCGCGACTTGCTGATCCACCGCCTGGAGGGCCCGCTCTTCGGCCACACCCACCCGGCCGACCGCCTCCACAACGACGCCGAGACCCGCTACGTCGACGACATCCTGCGGATCCTGATCGCCCGCGACGCCGCTCCGCTGGGCCGCCGACGCGAGGTGGGCGACCGGTTCGTCGGCATCTGCCGGGACTTCGCGCTCCTGCACTGCTCGTTCCTGCGCCACACGGGCACCCCGGCCCGCATCCGCTCGGGCTTCGCCGACTACTTCGCCCCGACCGGCTTCCACTACGACCACGTGGTCACCGAGTACTGGGACGAGAAACGGGGTTGGCTCCTGGCGGACCCCCAGCTCGCCGACCCCACCGTCACCGCCAACTGGCAAGCGGACTTCGACCCGATGGACGTCCCTCGGGACCGCTTCCTGGTAGCGGGCGAGGCATGGCAGGCCATCCGCGAGGACCGGGCGGACCAGCGAACCTTCGGCCTCCACCCACCGGAGGAGGGCCCGTTCTGGGGCGAACGCTTCGTGGCCGGGAACATCCGCCTCGACCTGGCCATGCTCAACAAGGTGGAGACCCTGCTGTGGGACGTGTGGGGCGAGGACGAGGGCGAGCCGGGCAGCCCGCTGCCGGAGCCGTCGCGGGAGTTCTACGACCGCGTCGCCCCGGTCGTCAGCGGCGAGGTGTCCTTCGACGCGGCACGCAAGCTCTTCACCGAGGACGACACCCTGCGCACCCCGGCCACGGTGACCTGTTACGCCCCTTTCAACGGCCCGAGCCTGGTCACCCTGCGCTAGGCGCAACGCCCCTGAGGGGCGCGGGGCTGTATCCAATTACGGCTCCGCCGCGGGGCGCCACCAGCCCCCACGGCGCCGCACCCGCAGCGTGCCCCCTCACCACCCGTTGCGCACAAGCAGCCTGCAGCAACTCCCCCAGCAGATCCGGATCGTCGATCTCCAGCCCCAGCAAGGACTCGATCCGCTCCAGCCGCTGATACAGCGACTGCCGCCCGATGTGCAGCAGCGCCGCCGTCCGGGTCGGTGAGCAGCCGTGGCGCAGATGCACCTCCAACGTCCGCACCAGGTCGCTCGGATGGGCCGCCTCCCACGCCAGCAGTGGCCCCAACGTGTGCTGCACCAGCCGCGCGAGCCGGTCGCGGTTGGTGTCGATGCCGCCTCGGGTCAGCTCGCGTTCCAGGGCGAGGGCCCTCGCGGAGGTCACCAACGGGCCGTCGGGGACGGCGGGTTCCGCGGCCGGCACGGTCAGCGCCAGCTCCAGCGTCGTACGGGCCGCACGCAGGGTGTCACTCCAGCGCAGCCAGCCGCTCGCGGCGTCGACGGCATGCCCCACGGCGACGGTGAGACCCGGGTCGGCGGCGGACCGAAAGGCTTCCTGGACGGCGCGCACGGGATCCCCGGAACCGAACCGGCCGACCGCACCTCCGCCACGACCGGCCCCACCGACGCCGACACCCTTGCCACCCCGGCCCACGCTCCCGCCCCCGGGCAACGCCACCAGCGCCAGCACATCCCCCGGAAACGCCGCCCGCAGTACCCCCGCCCCGCCGCCGAGCAGCCGTACCGCCCGGTCCACCGCGCCCACCTCACGCGTGCCGGACACCGACACCCCGATCAGGCGGGCGCCCGGGCCCGGGTGGAAGTCGGCGAGGGCCGCTCGGGCCTCGACCTCCGGCTGGTTCAGGGGGGCTCGGTCGGCCAGGTCGGCGAGGAGGGCCGTCGTGTGGTCGTCGCCCCAGGGGCGTACCGCCGAGCGGCCCGAGAGGCCGCGCGCGACGATCGCCCGGTTCGCCGCCTCCGTGATGCGCACGAAGGGGACCACCCGGTGCATGGCGAGCAGCGGCAGGCCCAGCCGGCGGGCCTCGTCGACGACCTCCGCGGGCATGTGGGGCAGGGCGCGGCCCACCTCCACCGCGAGGCCGGCCGCGCCGCGGGCCGCGAGCTCACGGACGTACCGCCGCCGGACCTCCTCCTCCGCGTCGGTCAGTCCGAAGCCGTTGGTGAGGAGGAGTTCGCCGCCGTCGAGGAAGTTCGCGCCCTCGTAGACCTCACTCGAGTGGACCCAGCGCACCGGGCGGTCCAGGGCGTTCTCGCCGGCCAGCAGTGCGGGCTCGGCGGCGCGTACGTGGTCGAGGTCCAGGACTTCGCGGAGGGTGAGTGCGGCCATGGGCTACCTCCAAGGGTCGGACAGTTCGTCCGGCGGCGGGATGCCGGGAGAGTACTTTCCGCACGTTGCCCTCGTGTTTCGGCCACAGGAGAGTGGGACGTATGGATCAGGCACTGGCACGCACCTGGCTCGCCACCGCCGTCGCCGAGGCCCGCGCCGGCCTCGCGGAGGGCGGTATCCCGATCGGCGCCGCGCTCTACGGCGCCGACGGCACGCTTCTCGGCCGCGGCCACAACCGGCGCGTCCAGGACGACGACCCCTCGATGCACGCGGAGACGGCCGCGTTCCGCAATGCGGGACGGCAGCGGTCGTATCGCGGGACGACCATGGTCACCACCCTCTCGCCCTGCTGGTACTGCTCCGGGCTGGTCCGCCAGTTCGGCATCTCCCGGGTGGTCGTCGGCGAGTCGGCGACCTTCCACGGCGGGCACGACTGGCTGGCCGAGCACGGCGTGGAGATCGTGCTGCTCGACGACGCCGAGTGCGTCGCGATGATGACCGACTTCATCAAGAACAACCCGGCACTGTGGAATGAGGACATCGGTGAGTAATCCGCGCGTTCCGACCATCGACCTGCGTCCCTGGCTGGACGGCGACGAACAGGCCCGCAAGGACATCGCCCGGACCGTCGACGAGGCCCTGCAGACGGCCGGGTTCCTGCTGGTCACGGGGCACGGGGTGGACCCGGCCCTGCGCACCGGGATCCGGGAGGCGGCGCGCGCCTTCTTCCGGATGCCGGTGGAGACGAAGAAGGAGTACGAGGTGAAGGTGGGCGGGCGCGGCTGGCTCGGGCCGGGCGCCGAGGCCAACGGCTACTCGGAGGGCACCGAGACCCCGCCGGACCTGAAGGAGTCCCTGACCTTCGCGACCCACGAGCCCTTCGAGGACCCGGTCGTCAACGCCGAGTGGTACGCGCCCAACGTGTGGCCGGCCGAGGTGCCCGAGCTGCGGGCGCTGTGCGAGGAGTACCTGGACCGGATGGCGGAGCTGGAGAAGCAGCTGCTGTCGCTGCTGGGCACGGCGCTCGGGCTGGAAGCCGACTTCTTCTCCCGGCACATGGACCACCCGACCTACGGCTTCAACATCAACTGGTATCCGGGGACCGAGGTGATCGGCGAGCCGCAGCCGGGCCAGTTCCGGATCGGCCCGCACACCGACTTCGGCACGGTGACGATCCTGGACCGGCAGGCGGGCAAGGGCGGGCTCCAGGTCTTCACGGACGAGGGCGGCTGGGAGGACGCGCCCTTCGACCCGGAGGCCTTCACGATCAACATCGGGGATCTGATGGCCCGTTGGACGGGTGACCGGTGGCGGTCGGGCCGGCACCGGGTGCTGCCGCCGCCCGCGGACGCGCCCGCCGAGGAGCTGATGTCCCTGGTCTACTTCGGCGAGTGCACGCCGGGGACGCTGGTGGAGTCCGTGCCGGCTCCGGTGGGGCGGGTGGCGTACGAGGCCGTGGACTCGCACGTGTACCTGCGGGCGAAGCTGGACTCGATCACGGTCGGCTGAGCAGCGTCTCGAAGCGGGCCCGCCAGCCGGGCTCCGGCCGCCCGTCGTGCGGGTACTCGTGGGTGAAGCGGAGGGCCGTGCCGTCCTCGCCGTCCCGCTCCAGGTGGAAGCGGAGCCGGTCGCCGGCGTCCAGCGTGTACTCGGCGACCCGGTCCACGTCCCAGGCGGTGACCCGGCCGCCGCCCAGGCCACGCAGGGTGACCGCGCCGCCGAGCCGGGGTTCGAGGACCTCGGCGGCGGTGAACCACCGCGCGATTCCCGCGGGGGTGGCCACCGCCTGCCAGACGTCCTCCATCGGCCGTGGGAGCCGCACCAGGAAGTGGAGTATGTGCGTGCTCCCGTGGGTCTGGCTGGTGCCCTGCGCGATGGAACCGCTCATGACACCAGTGTCGGTCAGTCGCGGCTCAGACGCCCGCGTACGAGTGCTTGCCGGAGACGAAGATGTTGACGCCGTAGTAGTTGAACAGCCAGCAGCCGAAGGCGATCAGGGCCAGGTAGGCGGCCTTGCGGCCCTTCCAGCCGGCGGTGGCGCGGGCGTGCAGGTAGCAGGCGTAGGCGACCCAGGTGATGAACGCCCAGGTCTCCTTGGGGTCCCAGCCCCAGTAGCGGCCCCAGGCCGACTCGGCCCAGATCGCGCCCGCGATGATCGTGAACGTCCACAGCGGGAAGACCGCGGCGTTCAGGCGGTAGGCGAACTTGTCCAGGGACGAGGACGCGGGCAGCCGCTCCAGGAAGGACGTCGCGAAGCGGCCGGGCGTGCCGCCGTTCTCCAGCTTGGTCTCGTAGGAGTCCTTGAAGAGGTAGAGCAGCGTGCCGGCCGCGCCCACGTAGAAGACCGCGCCGCACAGGATGGCGGTCGAGACGTGGATGTAGAGCCAGTACGAGTGGAGGGCGGGAACCAACTGGTCACTGGCGGTGTACAAGACAGTGACGGCGATGCCGAGATCGAGGAGGACCGTCGTGACCAGGAACAGCCCGAGCCAGCGCACGTTCTTCCGCAGCGCGAGCAGCGCGAGGTACACGGTGACGGCGACCGCGGAGAAGGTGATGTTGAACTCGTACATGTTGCCCCACGGCGCCCGCTCCACCGAGGCCGCGCGAGCGATCACACCACCGAGATGGATGAGATACGCGAGCACGGTGAGCGAGATGGCGATACGCCCGTAGAGGTCGCCCTGCTCGTCCCCGCCGTGCGCCCCGGGCCCGTCGGGCACGTCCCGCGCCCCGGCCGCGGACCGCACGACGACCTTCGGCCGCTCCAGTACGGCGGTGCCGCCGGCCTTGTTCACGGTGACGGCCGGCGCCTTGCCCTTGGCGCCGGCCGCGCCCGGGGTGAGGGCGGCGGCGGTGCGGGCGACCTTGCTGCGGCTGCCGAAGATCCACTCGGCGATGTAGGTGAAGAAGGCCAGGGTGTAGACGGCCATCGCGGAGTAGATCAGCGTGTTGCTGATGTTCGCGAGGTGTTCGTTGGTCGCGGTGGCCAACTCGGTTCCGGCGGCGAGAGTCACTTCTCAGCCCCTTCGGCAGGTGCGACTTCGGGTTCGGGGGTGGTTTTTTCGTCTTGGTCGTACAGGATCCCGGCGAGGTCGCCGAGCTCCTCGGGGACCTTCGCGGACTCGCTGCGGCCGAGGCCGGCCATCTCGACGACGGTGACGCCGTCGGGGCCGGCCACCGCCCGCACCCAGACACGGCGGCGCTGGATGAACAGGGAGGCGGCGAGGCCGAAGATGGCGGTGAGGGCGCCGGCGAGTGCCCAGTCGGTGCCGGGCTGCTGGACGACCTGGAAGTTCGCCCACTCCTTGGTGCCCTCGTAGGTGATGGAGCCGGCGCCGCCCGGGAGCTTCATGGTCTGGCCGGGCTTCAGGTTGTCGCGGAGCTGGGCGCCCTTGGCGTCCTTGAACTCCTTCACATGCGACTTGTCGAGCTGGTACACGCTCTGCGGGATACCGGAGTCGACACCGAGGTCGCCGTGGTACGGCGTCAGGTTCAGCACCGGGTTGTCCAGCGCCGGGAAGGTGGACGCGGTCTCGCTGCCCTTGGTGTAGGTCGGCAGGAAGAAGGCGGAGATGCCGAGCTGTTCGCTGACGCCCTTGGCGTTCTTGTAGCCGTCGAGGACCTTGACCACACCGGTGGAGGTGACGTTGGAGTCGAGCGGAAGGAGGGGCACGGCATCGCTGTAGACGACCTTGCCCTTGCCGTCGCGGACCGTGATGACGGGCGCGTAGCCGTGGGCGGTGAGGTAGACCTTGGCGTCGCCGATCGACAGCGGCTCGTTGACCTTGACGGTCCGCTTCTGGTCCTTGCCGTAGGCGCCCTGGCTGTAGGTGAGGGCGGCCTGGTAGGTGCGCGGGGTGCCGCGGTTGGGGCCGTCGGTCTCGTAGGTGCCGGTGAACTTGTCCAGGGTGAAGCTGAACGGCACCAGGTCGTCGGTGGTGAAGAGGTTGCCGGACTTGAAGTCGTCGTACTGCGTGGTGGTGTTGGAGAAGCCGTCGCCCTCGACGATCAGCTTGTTGCCCTCGGACTTGAAGAGCTGGCCCCAGGCGAAGGCGATCAGCATCACGATCAGCGCGATGTGGAAGGCGAGGTTGCCGATCTCGCGGAGGTAGCCCTTCTCGGCGGCGACGGCGTCACCGGCGAGGTGGGCGCGGAAGCGGCGCTTCTTGAGCAGGGCGAGGGCGGCCTCGCGCACCTGCTCGGGCTCCGTCTCGGTCCGCCAGGTCGTGTAGGCGGGCAGCCGGGTCAGGCGCTTGGGTGCGCGCGGCGGGCGGCCGCGCAGCTGGCCGACGAACTGCCAGGTGCGCGGGACGATGCAGCCGATGAGGGAGACGAACAGCAGGATGTAGATCGCGGCGAACCACACCGAGCTGTAGACGTGGAAGAGGCCGAGCTTGTCGTAGATCGGCGACAGGAAGGTGTGCGCCTTGCGGAAGTCGGCGACCTTCGTGGCGTCGGTGCCGGACTGCGGGATCAGCGAGCCGGGGATCGCGCCGAGGGAGACCAGCAGGAGCAGCAGCAGCGCGACCCGCATGGAGGTGAGCTGGCGCCAGAACCAGCGGGCCCAGCCGATGACGCCCAGGGAGGGCAGGCCCGGCAGCTCCTCCTTGGGGGCCGTGGACAGCTGGGAGCCGGCGGCTCCGAGGTCCGCGTCGTCGGCCCGCTCGGGGGGCGTGCCGTCGGCCCGCTCGGGGGTCGCGTCCGTTGTGGTCTTGCTCATCGATCAGATCCCCACGGTGAAGCCGGCGGACCAGGACTGCATGTCCTGCACGATTCGGTCCCAGGCGCCGGTGAGCAGCAGCAGACCGGTCACGATCATCATCGTGCCGCCGATCCGCATCACCCAGACGTAGTGGCGCTTGACCCAGCCGAAGGCGCCGAGCGCCTTGCGGAAGGCGACCGCGGCGAGCACGAAGGGCACACCGAGGCCGAGGCAGTAGGCGATGGTCAGTATGGCGCCCCGGCCGGCGCTGCCCTGCTGCGAGGAGAGGGTCAGCACGGAGGCGAGGGTCGGTCCGATGCACGGCGTCCAGCCGATGCCGAACAGCGCGCCGAGCAGGGGCGCGCCGGCGAGTCCGGCGACGGGCCGCTTGTGGATACGGAACTCGCGCTGGGTCATCCAGGGCATCAGGCCCATGAAGAAGACGCCCATGAGGATCATGAGCGCGCCCAGCACCTTCGACAGGACGCCCTTGTTGTCCTGGAGGGTGTCGCCGAAGTAGCCGAACAGGGCCCCGCTGGAGACGAACACGGCGGTGAAGCCGAGCACGAACAGGGAGGCCCCGGTCACCATCCGCCCGCGCCGGGCCTCGGCCAGGTCGGTGCCGGCGACTCCGGTGACGTACGAGAGATAGCCGGGCACGAGCGGCAGGACGCACGGGGAGAAGAAGGAGACGAGGCCGCCGAGCAGGGCGATGGGCAGGGCGACCAGCAGGGCGCCGTTGAGCACGGTGCCGTTGTAGCCGTCGGCGGCGAGCGTGGTGAGTGCGCTCACGTCACTTCTCCGCGAGGACCGGGTCGATCATCTTGCGCAGCTTGTCCTCGCTGAGCGCGGCCAGCGAGCGGGCGGCGATCTTCCCGTCCCGGTCGAGGACGAGCGTGGAGGGGATGGCCTGCGGGTTGAGCGTGCCCTTCTTGAAGCGGAGCATCAGCTTGCCCGTCGGGTCGTACAGGCTGGGGAAGGTGACGCCCTGCTGCTTCTCGAAGGCGGCGGCGTTCGCGGTGCTGGTGTCACGGGTGTTGATGCCGACGAACTGGACGCCCTTGGACTTGAGGTCCTGGTAGACCTTCTCCAGGTTGGGCGCCTCGGCGCGGCAGGGGGCGCACCAGGAGCCCCACACGTTCAGGACGACGACCTTGCCCTTGAAGGAGGCGACATCGAGCTGTGCCCCGTCGACGGTCTTGCCGGACAGGTCGGGCGCGGCGGCCCGCTTCCCCTCCTTGACGGTGGAGATGCCGTCCTTGCCCATGACGAAGTTGGTGTCACCGCCTCCGCCGGAGGTGCCCCCGCTGCTGCACGCGGACAGGGTCAGCGCCGAGGCCGCGGCCACTGCGGTGAGCAGAACGGCACGGCTGTGTTTCGAGCGCAGGGGGGCGCGGTTGGCGGCACTCATGTGAAAAGTTTCGCATGCCCGTTCTGAGGATCTTGCGCACCCCCCTCAGGTCGCGGAGGCGGTCGACGAAGGCGTCGTGGCGGCCTCCTTGAGGAAGCTCTTCCAGCCACCCGCGGGCGCCTGTCCGACGTCGAGAGTGCGCAGCTCGGCGAGGACTTCCGGCTTCTGTACGTCCATCCAGTCGACGTACTGCCGGAAGGAGACGAGCCGGACGTCCGCGCCCTTCTCCTTCTCCGCGGCGATGTGCTTGAAGGCCTCCTCGACGGCGTCCATGTAGATGCCGCCGTTCCAGTGCTCGAAGTGGTTGCCGACGAAGAAGGGTGCCCGGTTGGTCTCGTATGCCCGCCTGAAGCCGGATATGTAGGCCTGTGCGGACTGGGTGCGCCAGGCCGGGTAGTTGTAGGCGGGCGCCTGGGTCGAGTTGATCGACTGGTTGGCGAGCATGTTGTAGTCCATGGACAGCACCTCGAAGGACCGCCCCGGGAACGGGATCTGCTGGAGGGGCAGGTCCCAGATGCCGAGCTTCTTCTCCGGCCAGACCTGGCGGCCGCCGGGCGAGGAGGCGTCGTAGCGCCAGCCGAGCTCCTTGGCGGTGGGCAGCAGGTTGTCCTGGCCGAGCAGACAGGGCGTACGGCCGCCGACGAGTTCCTTCTCGTAGTCGAAGGGGAGGGCGGGCAGGTCGGTCCAGCCGGTGTTGGTGCGCCACTCCTTGACGAAGGCCTTGGCCTGCTGGATCTCGCTCTTCCACTGGGCGGGCGTCCAGTTGCCGACGCTGCCGTAGCCGCCGCAGAAGTGGCCGTTGAAGTGGGTGCCTATCTCGTGCCCTTCGAGCCAGGCGCGGCGGACGTTGGTGAGCGTGGCCTTGACGTGCTCGTCGGTGAGGTAGCCGATGTCGGAGGCGCCGCGGGGGTTGTTCGGCGGGTTGTAGAGCCGCTTCTTCGACTCGGGCAGCAGATAGAGCCCGGAGAGGAAGAAGGTCATGGACGCGCCGTGCTGCTTGGCGAGGTCGAGGAAGCGCGGGAAGAGGCCGTTGCCGACCTCGCCGGCGCCGTCCCAGGAGAAGATCACGAACTGGGGCGGGGTCTGGCCGGGCTCCAGCGGCTGGGGCTTGGCCGGCTGGTGGGGCTGCTTGCCGGTGAAGGAGGTCGAGCCGTCGCCGATGGGCTTGGCGGGGTGGGACGTACCGCCGCTCCCTTTGCCTCCGCCGTGGGAACCCGATGTACGGGTCGACCCGTCTGACGGCTTGAGGGTGCCGCAGCCGGCGAGTCCGGCGGCCGCCGCGGCACCCGCGCCGAGACCGAGCATTCCCCTGCGCGAAAGAGCGCTCCGAGTGCGCATTCCAACCCCGATTCGTCATGTGCTCTGGTGGTCACCCACTCAGAGGACATGACGAAGGGGGAGGTTCCTCTCGATCACGGCGATCTAGTAACAAATGTAACGAATACCCCGCGGGCCTCAATACGGGCTTCCTGTGCGCCCGTTGTGCGGACCTAGGCCCCGAAGGCCTTGCTCTTGCCCGGGGTCGGCTTGGCGCCGGCGCGGAGGTGGGCCGGGACGAGGTCGATGGCCGGTTCGCTGTAGCCAACGGACACGATCCTGTCGCCCTGGTACGTGAAGGACGTGAGCGAGGCGAGCGTGCACTGCCGCTTGCGCGGGTCGTGCCACAGCCGCCGCTTCTCGACGTACGACCGCACGGTCCAGATCGGCAGCTGGTGGCTGACGAGCACGGCCTCGTGCCCCCGCGCCCGCTCCTTCGCCGCGTCCAGTGCCTGCATCATCCGTACGACGATGTCGACGTAGGCCTCGCCCCAGGACGGCCGGAACGGGTTGACGAGGTACTTCCAGTTCGCCGGCTTCTTCAGCGCGCCGTCCCCGACCCCGAACGTCTTCCCCTGGAAGACGTTGTCGGCCTCGATGAGCCGCTCGTCGCTCGCGAGGTCCAGCCCGTGCGCCTTGGCGATCGGCGTCGCGGTCTCCTGGGCCCGCTCCAGCGGCGAGGCGCAGACGTAGGTGATGTCGCGGGAGGCGAGGTGCTCGGCGACCCGGTCGGCCATCTGCCGCCCGAGCTCCGACAGGTGGTACCCGGCCAGCCGCCCGTACAGAACGCCGTCCGGGTTGTCCACCTCACCGTGCCGCATCACGTGTACGACGGTGATCTCGCCGTTGGTCTGCTCGCTCACGCGGTCGCCTCCGCCGCTGCTCGGGCCGCCGCCGGGAGGGCGTCGGCGATGCGCTGCACGGCCTGTTCGTCGTGGGCCGTGGACACGAACCAGGACTCGAAGGAGGAGGGCGGAAGGTAGACGCCCTGCGCCAGCATCGAGTGGAAGAACGCGGTGAAGCGGAAGGACTCCTGCTTCTTGGCGTCCTCGTAGTCACGGACGTCCCGGTCCGTGAAGAAGACGGAGAACATGTTGGAGGCGCGCTGCACCCGGTGCGCAACGCCCTCCTTGGAGAAGGCCTCGGTGACGAGCGCCTGGATCTGCTCCGACACGGCGTTGACCTTGTCGTACGCGGCCTCGTCGAGGAGCCGCAGCTGAGCGAGACCGGCGGCCGTCGCGACGGGGTTCCCGGAAAGGGTGCCGGCCTGGTAGACGGGCCCGGCGGGCGCGAGATGGCCCATGATGTCCTCCCGCCCTCCGAAGGCGGCGGCGGGGAACCCGCCCCCCATGACCTTCCCGAAGGT
This sequence comes from Streptomyces sp. NPDC047081, assembly GCF_040643775.1. Lineage (NCBI taxonomy): Bacteria > Bacillati > Actinomycetota > Actinomycetes > Kitasatosporales > Streptomycetaceae > Streptomyces > Streptomyces sp. NPDC047081. The sequence goes on from NZ_JBEYUY010000006.1 coordinate 376,813, forward strand.
CATCAGGTCGGGCCGGACGCCGTCGATCCCGTACCACCCGGCCCGACTGGTCCTGAACCCGGTCATGACCTCGTCGGAGATGAAGAGCGCGCCGTTCTTCGAGCAGGCGTCCTTCAGCCCCTGGTTGAACCCGGGCCGCGGCGGCACCACGCCCATGTTCCCGGGCGAGGCCTCGGTGATCACACAGGCGATCTCGCCGGGGTGCCGGTGGAAGGCCTCCTGCACGGCTTCGAGATCGTTGTACGGCAGCACGATCGTGTCGCCGGCCTGGGCGCCGGTGACGCCGGGGGTGTCGGGCAGCGCGAAGGTGGCGACCCCGCTCCCCGCGGCGGCGAGCAGCGAGTCGACGTGACCGTGGTAACACCCGGCGAACTTGATCACCTTGCTGCGGCGGGTGAACCCGCGGGCGAGCCGGATGGCGGACATGGTGGCCTCGGTGCCGCTGCTGACGAGCCGCACCTGCTCGACGGGCTCGACCCGGGCGACGATCTCCTCGGCGAGCGCGACCTCGCCCTCGCCGGGGGTGCCGAAGGAGGTGCCGCGCGAGACGGCGTCCTGGACGGCGGCGATGACCTCGGGGTGGGAGTGCCCGAGGATCATGGGCCCCCAGGAGCAGACGAGGTCGACGTACTCGCGCCCGTCGGCGTCCGTCAGATACGGCCCCTTGCCCGACACCATGAACCGGGGGGTGCCGCCCACGGCACGGAAGGCGCGCACCGGGGAGTTCACGCCGCCGGGCGTGACGGCGGCCGCGCGGTCGAACAGCGCCTGCGACACGGGTGCTTCGTAAGGAAATGGCAGTTCGCTCATGACCAGCGACTTCTCCGACCTTCTCGACTTCTCGGGCTCCGGTTGCCTGTGACCTCCTCAGGGTAGGCCAGCGCCGCCGCCGACCCGAGGGACAGCCACCGCCCGAGGTGATCTGCGAAACTGGGACCTGATACACACAGCTGGAACGGCCTCGCGTACGTATAGGTGTACGGACAGATGTACGGACAGGTGTACGGAGGCTTGTTCAGGGGCTGCGAAGATCCTGCGGACAGGTGTTTCAACGCACGTTTCGGCGGGCGGCCGTGGGGGAGGTCACTGACACGATGATCGGGTTGCGCGGCGGGGGCCACGCGTCCTAGAAAAGCAGTCGGGTGGAGATATGCATCGCGGTGGCGGACTGGGCGAGGGGACTGACGACCTGGGTCCTCGACGTGCCCGGCGGGGAAGGCACCGACGCGAGGCGGAGGAAGCTGCCGAGACACGTCAGGGACAGGGTGTACCGAGTGAGTCCGAGCAGGGCGAGCGGCGGGGCGACCGCCGGATCGACCAGCTCCGGGCGGGGAGCAGGAATGGTGGTCGGGTGGGGGTGACGTACAAGTACTTCGGCGCGCCGGACGGCGCGACCGCGGCCCGCGTCCCGATCTCGATGCGCCCCGAGGAACTCGGCGGCGACGAGCTCGGCATGAACGGCATGTTCACGAAGATCAAGCCGGAGACGATGGCGGCGATGGTCCTCACGGGCATAGAAGGCGTGCCCCTGCACAAGGTGCCCCCGCTGGAACTGGTCGTCCTCCACCCCGACTACGCGGTCGTCAAGCTCCCCATGACGGTGGTGGACCCCCTGCGCGGCATAGGCGAGGAAGCGGTCGGCGCGGCGGCCTTCATCTGGTCGACGGTCCCGGACCGGGGTGGCCCGCGGGACGCGTTCAACGTGTACCAACTGCTGCACGAGTGGCAGGACTTCAGCCACCGTCTGCATGAGGCGGGGCATCAGCCGTACTGCCTGGTGTGGCCCTGAGTCGAGCCGGGCGGCTGGTCAGGGTAGGCGCCGGGCGGCGGTGACGTCGGCGCTGCCTCCCACGTGGACACGGAGGCCCGTCGGGCCGGGGTGGGCCGTGGCGGTGATCGTGGCCGGGCTGCCGAGCGTGTCGCCCATGTCGACGGTGATCCCCGTGAAGCCGCGGAGCGCCAGGTGCGCGGCGAGGCAGGCGGTGCTGTTCGCGTTGGCGATGTCCTCCGGGACGCCGATGGACGGCGCGAACATGCGGGCCGCCAGGCGGGCTTCGGGAGAGGGCTCGCAGTAGACGTAGGCGCCCAGCAGGCCGAAGCGGTCGCAGGCGGCGCGGAGGCGGTCGAGGTCCGGGGTGAGCGCGGCGAGGTGTTCGCGGGTGGGGACGCTCACCAGGAGCCGTTCCCTGCCGACCCCTGCCACCTGTGTCTGCGACGGCCCCGTCTCCTCCGGCGTCAGGCCCAGCGCGGGCAGCACGAGTGTGCGTTCGGCCTCGGTCGGCGCACGCAGATCCACCGGGCCGGGGTCGAAGGCGGCGGTGAGGTGGTCGCCGTCCCGTTCCGCCCAGCCGTCGAAGACGCGGCCTGCCGCGCGGAGGGTGGCTCGATAGCCCGGCCCGGCGCCCGGCCCGGGCTCGGACGTGCCCTCGGACCGGGAGGCGAGGAGGGCCAGTGCGGCCACCGTGCCGTGGCCGCAGGCCGGCAGTTCGCCCTCCGCGGTGAAGAAGCGGAGGCTCACCGTGGGTGCGCGGCGGTCGACGTAGACGGCGTGCGACGTGCCCCACTCCAGCGGCACGCGCCGGCGCTCCTCGTCGCTCAGGGCCGGTTCGTCCAGTACCACCGCGGTCGGGCTGCCGCCCGTGCCGTCGCGCAGACAGGCGTGGACCAGCGTGACGGACAGCGCGTTCACCGGCGCCCCCTCCTGTGTGTGGCATGCGACTGAAACGAACGGCGACCCATGACTTTCTCATTGATCACCAACGGCTGGTGTGCTGCGCTGCGTTGACATCCGTATCCAAGGAGCCGCACGCCATGCGCAGACCCTCCCGTCGTCAGCTCGCCGTCGCCACCGCGCTGCTCACCGCCACCGCTGCGGCGCTCGCCGTCACCGGCGCCGCCGGTGCCTTCGACAGCGCGCGGCAGGCGAAGGCAGCCGTCCGGGGCGGGAAGGCGAAGAACGTCATCCTGCTGATCGGCGACGGCATGGGCGACTCGGAGATCACGCTGGCCCGGGACTACACGGTCGGCGCCGACGGCCGCCTGAACATGGACAGGTTCCCGATGACCGGCGCCTACACGACGTACGCCGTGCACGCGGACGGCACCCCGGACTACGTCACCGACTCCGCCGCGAGCGGCACCGGCTGGGCGACCGGCGTGAAGACGGTCAACGGCCGTATCTCCAAGACGCCCGGCACCGACAAGGCCGTGAAGACCATCCTGGAGCTGGCGCAGGAGGGCGGTTACGCCACCGGAAGCGTGACCACGGCCGAGCTGACCGATGCCACTCCGGCCGTGCTCGCCTCGCATGTCACGGACCGTTCCTGCCAGGGCCCGGCCGACATGGCCAAGTGCGCCGCGGACACCATCGCGGCCGGCGGTCCCGGCTCGATCGCCGAGCAGTCGGTCAACCACAAGGTGGACGTGCTCTTCGGCGGGGGCAAGCAGCGCTTCGACCAGAAGGTCACCGACGGCAGGTACAAGGGCCTGACCGTCACCGAGCAGGCGCGGAAGCTGGGTTACCAGGTCGTCACGGACGACGCGTCGATGAAGGCCGCGAAGGCCGGCCGGCCGGTGCTCGGTCTGTTCGCCGGCGGCAACGTTCCGGTCGAGTGGACCGGCAAGGCGGCGGCCGTCGGCGGCACGGATCCGCAGCGCTGCGTGACCTCCAACGCGAACCGCCCCGCGTCCACCCCGAGCCTGGCCGACTCCGCCACGAAGGCGATCCAGCTCCTGGAGGCCAGGCAGAAGGCGATCCACTCCGGGAAGGGCTTCTTCCTGCAGATCGAGGGCGCCTCGATCGACAAGCAGGACCACGCGGCCGACCCGTGCGGGCAGATCGGTGAGACAGCGGCGTTCGACAAGGCGGTGAGGGTGGCCCGCGCGTACGCGGCCGAGCACCCCGACACCCTGGTCGTCACCACCGCCGACCACGGCCACACCAGCCAGATCGTCCCGCTGGAGGCCACCCCGCCCGGCCTCTCCTCCACCCTGGTCACCGACGAGGGCCGGCAGCTGAAGGTCAACTACTCCACCAACACACCGGGCCTGTCCCAGGAGCACACCGGCACGCAGGTCCGCATCGCGGCGCAGGGCCCGCAGGCCTACCACGTCCTGGGCGTCACCAACCAGACAGACCTGTTCACGACACTCCGCGAGGCGCTGGGCCTGGACTGACGACGAGTCGCGCGAGCGCGCGACGGGGAGCGGCCGCCACCGCTTCCCCCCTACATCGGACGCCTGCTCGAAGTACTTCCCGCCGTACAGCCCGGCGAGATCGCGTGGCGAGTGCTCGATGCGCAGGGAGGAGGATCCGTCGCTGCGGACATGGAGTTCGAGTACGACGTATTCCTGTCCCGGGGTGAAGTGGTGTCTGCCGTCGAGCGGGTCGGGGGGCGTGTCTGGGGCGCCCAGATAGCGAACCCTCATCTGCTCCTCCCGCCTCGCGTCGTGAAGGTCACGGCGGTCTCCCATTCTGGAGCCCTCCGGGAGGCAGTGAGCCCACGTACGCTTGCCACCGTGGTGGACGACGGCATCCTGGAGACCTCGGGCGGCGACGGCACGGCGGACGGTGGTTCGCAGCCTCGGCCGCAGTCGCTCATGCTCGCCTTCTTCGGCAACCATGTGCTGGAGCAGGGCGACCTGTGCGTGTACTCGGGCAGCATCATCGAGGTGCTGGGCCGGGTCGGCGTCGGTGAGCAGGCCGTGCGCTCCACGCTGACCCGGATGGTCAACCGGGGCCTGCTGCAGCGCAAGCGCGAGGGGCGCCGGATGTACTTCGGCCTCACCCCGCAGGCCACGGCCGTACTGCACGACGGCCGCAACCGGGTCTGGCGGCAGGGCGCGGTCAACGACGACTGGGACGGCTCCTGGACCCTCCTCGGCTTCTCCCTCCCCGACTCCTGGAAACGTCAGCGCCACGACCTGCGCTCCCAGTTGACCTGGTCCGGGTTCGGCGCGCTCTACAGCGGCCTGTGGATCGCCCCCGGCCATGTCGATGTCACGTCGATCGTCGCGGAGCTGGGTCTCGCCGCCCACGTGAAGATCTTCCACGCGCAGGCCGACCAGGCCACGGACATCGAGCTGATGATCAGCGACACCTGGGACCTGGAGAGCATCGCCGCGCGTTACGTCACCTTCGACAAGCGCTGGACGGCCCACCTCGGCGCGGACTCCGGCGAGGACCCGATCGGCACCCGGCTGCTCCTGGTCAGCGAATGGCTCGGCACGATCCGCACGGACCCCCGCCTCCCGGCCCGCCACCTCCCCCCGGCCTGGCCGGCCCGAGCGGCCCAGGAAACCTTCCGCAAGGTGGCCGACCAGACGGCGGAACCGGCGGCACGGATGGCCCGGGAGCTGCTGGACACGGCGCGACTGGGCTAGCGCCGGTCTCTCGGCGCCTCGCCCTCACACCCCCGTGCGCCCCCTGCGCTCCGCCGAAGACCTCCTGCTCAGCCTGGTCGCCCCTACGCTGGAAAAGTGACGGACGACATCCTCGGCGGCGAGTTCGTCGGGCGTGGGCGGGAGCTCGCCGTGCTGGAACGGCGGCTGGCGGCGGCGCGGGCCGGCGGAGGCGGGCTGGTGCTCGTCGAGGGGGACGCCGGGGCCGGGAAGACCGCGCTGGCACACGCCCTCGGGCGGCGCGCCAGAACCGCCGGGATGCGGGTGGCCTGGGGTGCCTGCCTGGAGGGCGGTGGTACGGCGCCGTACTGGCCCTGGGTCCAGATCCTGCGCGCCATCGGCCGCCCCGCGGGCACGCTCGCGGATCCCGCCACCGCCCCCGAGAACCGCTTCCAGGTCTTCGACCACGCCGTAGAGGAACTCCGCGCCGCGGCCGCCGGCCAGGGCCTCCTGGTCGTGGTCGACGACCTGCACTGGGCCGACGAGCCGTCCCTACGGCTGCTGCAGTGGACCGCGTCCGCCGTGGCCGACGACCCGGTACTGCTGGCGGGGCTCTACCGCGGCCAGGAGGCCTTCGCGTACGGCGAGGCCGGCACGGTCCTGCGCGCCGCCGCCCGCGAACGCACGGCGAGCTCCCTCACCCTCGGCGCCCTCACCCCGTCCGAGGTCACCGAACTCGCCGCACACACCCTGGGCCACACCCCCGGCCCCCGCCTCCTGAAGGTCGTCCAGGAACGCTGCGAGGGAAACCCCCTGTTCGTCAAGGAAATGGTCCGCCTACTGGAGGCCCACGCCCACGGCCCCGCCTCCCAGGACGGCCACGTCCCCCTCCCCCGCACGGTACGAGAAGCAGTAGGCAGCCGCCTCGACCGCCTGACCCCGGCCTGCAGACAGACACTGCGCCAGGCATCGGTACTGGGCCGCGAGTTCACGATCCAACTGCTGACGGCGACGGTTTACGACGAGTCCATGACCGCGCGGGTGGAGGGGCCCGCGGCGGCGTGGACGGACGGGTCCGCGGCGGCACAGGCGGAGGGGCCCGCGCCCGCGCAGGCTGACGTACCCGCGGCCGCGCAGGCGGAGGGGCCCGCGCCCGCGCAGGCTGCCGTACCCGCGGCCGCGCAGGCGCACGTGTCCGAGGCGACGCAGGCGCGCGAACCCGCGGTGACACCGGCACACGAACCCGCAGCCGCCGACGGCGATTTCGCCCCACAAGGGCCACCCGCACCCGACCACGAAACTGTCACGGGTGGTGCGGGTGGGAAGACATTCGGCGATGGCGAAGCCGAGGCGTTGCGGCATATCGACGAGGCCCTCTCCGCAGGGCTCGTCAGCACCCCCACCCCCCACACCCTCCGCTTCTCCCACGCCCTCACCCAAGAGGCCCTCTACGCCGAACTCCCCTCCACAGACCGCCAACGGCTCCATGCCCGCGCAGCAACCGCACTCACCCGAACCGCCGGCCCCATCGACGCCCTCGCCCACCACCTCCGCCAGGCAGCCCCCCGCACCGCAGCCACCGAGGCCCTCACCACCACCCGCGCCGCAGCCCGCCGCGCCCACGACCAACTCGCCTACGAGCACGCCGCGTTCCAGTACAGGGAGGCCCTGAAACTCCTCCCCCTCGTACCGGACGGAGACCGCCACCGCCCCCGCCTCCTCCTCGACCTCGCCGGCTCCGCCTTCCGTTCCGGCGCCGTCGAAGAGGCCTGGCGCGCCTGCCGCGAGGCCGCCGCGCTCGGCACCGCGGCCGGCGACGCCGAGACCGTCGCCGACGCCGTCACCGTCGTACGCGGCATCACCAACTCCCCCGTCACCACCGAACTCCACGCCCTCAGCGAGACGGCCCTGGAACTCCTCCACAACGCCCCGGCCGAAGACCCCGTACGGGAAGCGCGCGTCCTGGCCCAACTCGCCGTCACCACCGACCCGTTCGCCGGCGACGAGGAGACCCAGGAGGCCGGCCGCCGCGCGCTGGCCGCCGCCGAGGCCTGCGGTGACGCGGACGCCCTGTTCCTCGCCCTGCAGGCCCGCACCACGACACTCGTGGACGGCCGTCACGTCCTGCAACGCCTCTCCCTCGGCGAACGCGCCCTGCGCCTGGCCCGCGAGACCGGCCGCCCGGAACCCGCCGCCTGGGGCCACGCCTGGCGCCTGGACGCGTTCTGGGAACTGGGCCGCCGCCTCCAACTCGACGCCGAGCTGGCCCAGTTCACGGACCTCGTGACCCGCATGAAAGAACCCCTGTGGCAGTGGCGGCTGTTGCGGATCAGGGCCTGCCTCGCGCTGTACGAGGGCCGCCACGAGGCCGCCCGCGAACTCGCCGACCGCGCACTGGAGATCGGCCGGCGCGGCGGGCACGAGGGCGCGGAGTTCCTGGACCTCGTCTTCCGGTCCCATCTGGCGCTGCAGACCGGGGAGGGGTTCGAGGAAGTCGAGGCCGGGGTGCGGGAGTTCATCGCCGGGGGACCGTTCATCGCGATGGGGTGGCTCGCCGAGCTGCTCGTCGGCGCCGGGCGGACGGACGAGGCCGCCGAGGTGTGGGGCGCGATCACCCCGTATCTGCGGGACGTGCCCAGCGGCCTCCCGGAGTGGATCGTCGCGGGCACCACCAACGCCCACCTGGCCTCGGTGTTCGGGGACCGCGAGTCCGCCGTACTCCTCTACGACGACCTCCTCCCGTACGCCGACCGGCATGTCACCGCCGGCGCGCACAACCCGTCCAACGGCCCGGTCACCCTCTACCTCGGCATGCTCGCGACCCTCCTGGAGGACTGGCCGGCCGCCGAGCGGCATCTGCGCGCCGCGCTCGCCTCCTGCCGGGCGACGGGCTCACCGCCGTACGAGACGTACGTCCGGTTGGAGACGGCGCGGATGCTCCTCGCCCGCCGCGGCGGGCCGGCCGACGCCGAAGCCGCGGCCGAACACCTCACCGCCGCCTCGGCCGTCGCGCGCCGTCTGGGGCTGGGTCCCCTGGGCCGGTGGGTCGCCGAGCTCCAGGACACGGCCGCGCGTCCCAAGGGCGTACTGACCCCTCGCGAGGAGGAGGTCGCCGCGCTGGTCATGGAAGGGCTCAGCAACCGGCAGATCGCCGACCGGCTGGTGCTGTCCGAGCGCACCGCCGAGAACCACGTCACCCACATCCTCACCAAGCTCGGCTTCGACTCCCGGGCGCAGATCGCCGCCTGGTACGCACGCCGGACCTGAGTGATGCCATGAGTGGTGCCGTGAGTGGTTTCCCGGATGGCGGGCCGCCGGGCGCCTCCTAACGTCGTGGTCGGGGACACGAGACCGACCCGGCCCCGGCAGGAGGCGAGCGTCATGTACGCGGTCGTTGGCGTCTGGAGCATGGACGAGAGCCGGCACGAGGAGCAGCAGCGCACCCTGCACGAGCAGATCGTGCCGCTGACCCGGAAACAGCCCGGGTTCGTGACCGGGTACTGGATGCGGGACGCGGAGACGGGCAAGTCGCACACCGCGATGGTCTTCGACGACGAGCAGTCCGCGGGGGCGTTCAAGCGGTTCGTCGAGAGCAGGTCGCGGGAGGCCGCGATGGCCGGCGTCACGGCGGACTTCTTCGCCCTGGTCGAGGTCGTCGCGGACGCGCGGGGGGTGTGAGCGATGCGCACGGTACGCGGCACCGGCGCCCTTCTGCTCCTCGCCGGCCTCCTCCCGATCGCAGGTGTCGTCAACCCGCGCCTGTGGGACCTCTTCACCGCCTCGCCCCGGCACGCGCTCGCGCTGCTGCCCGACCGGCTCGGTGCCTGGCAGACCGGGATGTGGCTGCTCATGGCCGGTACGGCGGTGAGCATCGCCGCGACGGCCGCGCTGACCCGGCTGCTCGACACCACCCCGGCCCGCTGCGCCCTCGCCCTCTTCACCACGGGCTCGGCCCTGCTGCTGGTCAGCTACTCCTTCGACCTGTCCGTCTCCACCTGGGCGGCCCGCGACGCCGGAGCGCACGTGCCCGGCTGGTACTGGCCGCTGAACAGCTGGAGCGCGAGCCTGTTCGCCGGTTCGTACGGCCTGCTCACGTCGACCGCGCTTCTCGTATACGGCGGTGAGGTCGTCCGCACGCGGGTGCTGCGCCGTTGGACCGGCTGGGTGCTGGTCGGGGGCGGGGCGGGCCTGCTGGCCCAGTTCGCGGCGTTCGGTTCGGAGGCGCCGGCCCCGCAGTTCGTGGCGCTGGCGGTGGTGGGCGCCGTAACCCTCGTACCGCGGAACGAGCCCGCACCACGTCCGGCCCGCACCCGGATCACCACACACGTCTGACCACCAGGAGGCACCCCATGTCCACGACCACGACCTCGACTCCCACGTCCACCACCCCCACCCTCGCCGACGCCCTGACCAGCGGCCCGCTCGCCCGGACCGTCGCGCTCGGCATCTGCGCGCTGCTCGGTCTGGCCGACGTCGCGGGTACGGCGGGGCTCGGTGCGGATGACGCGCCGCCGGTCTTCGTGGTCCTCCTCGGCACGGCGCTGGGGATCATCACGCTGGCCGCGACCGTCCCGGCCGTGCGCGGCCGCGGCGCGGGCCTGCTGACCGTCCTGGGCTCACGCTTCGTGTCGGCGGCCCTCGCCTTCGGCGTCTACTTCGACGACAGCGCCCCCCGCTGGGCCGAGATCGCCATGGCGGTCTTCGTCAGCCTCACGCTGGCAGCCTTCGGACTGCTGGCCACCGCCGCTCAGGGCCCGGCCCGGGGGACCCGCCCCTGACGGCACCCGACCGGCCCCACCCCGGACACCCGCACCGGGGCGGGGCCGGCGGGCCTACTCACCGACCCCGGGTACGCCGCACGGTCCGCCCCTTCACCGCCGCGCAACCCCAGCCGCCGCGAACCGTCTCCCCTTCATCCCGGTCCGCTCATACGCGGCGATCGCAGGCGCGTTGTCCGCGTCCACCATGAGCGCGGCCCGCCCGTGTTCCCGTACGAGCGCGTCGACGACGAACCCCGAGACGGCCGCTCCCAATCCCCGCCCCCGGGCCCGCGGATGCGCGACCACCCCGGCCATGAACCCGCATCCGGCCCCGGACCAGGCGTCCGCCGCCACGGCGAGCAGCGCGTCCTCCCCGTACACCCCGGCCCAGCGGCGCACCCCGGGCCGTCCCGGCTGGGCGTACGACCCGGCGAAGTGGCCGTCGAACAGCCCGGCCGCCTCGGCCTCACCCCGCCCGTCCAGCCAGCGCGCGCCGGCCGTGTCCGTCGCCGGTATCTCGGCCGTCTCCATCCACAGGAACGGCCCGCCACCGACCTCCAGCCCGGGAATCCCGCGCACCAGCGCACCGATCAACTCCGCGTCCCCGAAAGGCCGGTAGGTCGGTCCGACTTCCCGAAGCACATCCGCCACGAGACCCAGGGCGTCCTCTTCCTCACCGGCGACGGCGACCCGGTCCCGCCCGGAGAGCCCGGGACTGGCAACGGCAACAGCGGCTCCGCGCCGGAACACCCGAACACCGGGCCCCACACGGCCGTCCGCCCTCCGCTGCTCGGCCCAGACGAGATGACCGGCGTCCAGCTCACACCCCCGCTCACCCGCCGTCCAACCCGGCTCACGCCCACGCCCGTCCACCGCCCCGCGCGGCCACTGGCCGCCAGGCCCACACCCACCCGCCGTCCAACCCGCCCCGCCCGGCCGCCGCCCGCCGAGCCCGCCCTCACCGCCCGTCACGCGCCCCGCTCCCCGCCACGCCCCCCACCGTGAACCCGATGACCGCCCCGCCCCCGTCCCTCTGCATCGCGAACGGCGCGCCCCCATGGGCCATCGCCACCTCCCGCACGATCGACAGGCCCAGGCCGGACCCGGGGAGGGAGCGGGCGTCGGCGGCGCGGTAGAAGCGGTCGAAGATGCGGATGAGGTCACAGTCGGCGATGCCCGGGCCTCGGTCGAGGACCTCGACGCGGACCGTGCCGGGGCGGGCGGGGCCGGAGACCGCGATCTCGATCGGGCCCGTGCCGTCGCGGTCGAACTTCGCCGCGTTCTCGACGAGGTTGGAGATCGCGCGCTGAAGCATGCCGGGCCGCCCGTCCGTTGACGTGTCGCCACTCGCGCGGACCGTGACCTCCCGGCCGGTGCGGCGCCGGGCCAGCCCCGCCACGTCCTCCGCGATGTCGGCCAGGTCGACCCGCTGCGGCGGCTCCGTGTCGGACTGCCCGGCCGCGAGGTCCACCAACTCGTTCACCAGGTCGGTCAGTTCGCGGGCCTCCTGGGAGAGGTCGGCGACCAGGTCGTCACGGGTGGCGGGCGGGAGTTCGTCGATACGGCGGAGCAGGGAGATGTTGGTACGGAGGGAGGTGAGCGGGGTACGGAGCTCGTGGCCCGCGTCCTGGACCAGGCGCCGCTGGTCCTCCTCCGACTGCGCGAGCCGGCCCAGCATGCGGTCGAAGGCGCGGCCGAGCCGCCCCACCTCGTCGTAACCGGTGACCGGCACCTCGATGCCGAGCCGCCGGGTGCGGGCGACGTCCTCCGCGGCCGAGGTGAGGATGATGAGGCGACGGGTGATGCGGCGGGCGAGCCACCAGCCGACCAGGCCCGCGGCCGTGACGACCGCGGCCATCAGGATCAGCGTGCGCTGCTGGAGGGCCCGGAGGAGGTCCTCGGTGTCGCTGAATTCCTGCGCGACCTGGACCGCGCCCCGCCCGTCCCCGAGTGAGACGGTCGCGACGCGGTAGACGTCCGCGGCGACGTCCACCTCCTTGTGCTCGACCATCGTCCCGGCGGTCCGGTCGGCCGCGACGCCCCGGTCCGCGGCGGTGACGGGCAGCGCGGGGCTGCCGCTGTCGACGACGTTGCCGTCCGGGCCCAGCACCTGCACGTCGGTCCGGGCAGGGCGCACGATGTCGTGCCCCGGCGCGGACGAGTAGAAGTCCTCCGGCGGCATGTCGTGCTGCCGCACCTCGTCCCGCAGATCCTGCACGACCTGGTCGAACACCGACTCCTGGTCCACCCGCACAAGCCGCGCGGCGGCGCTGTACGACAGCACGCCGACCAGCACGGTCACGGCGGCCGTCACCGCCGCGAACGACACCGCGAAGGTGGTGCGCAGGGACACCAGCCCGGGCCGCCGTCGCGCCAGCAGCCGCCGGAGCCTGCCCACTCAGTCCTCCCGGAGCACGTAACCCACGCCGCGGACCGTGTGGATCAGGGCGGGGGCGCCGGGCTCCTCGAGCTTGCGGCGGAGGTAGCCGACGTACACCGCGAGGTTCTTGGAGCCGGGGCCGAAGTCGTAGCCCCAGATGCGGTCGTAGATGGTGGAGTGGTCGAGCACGATGCCGGCGTTGCGCACGAGCAGTTCCAGCAGCTCGAACTCGGTGCGGGTCAGCTCCAGCTCCCGCCCCCCGCGCCACGCCCGCCGCGCCTGTACGTCCATGCGCAGCCCGGCCGCCTCGATCTGCCGGTCGGAGGACGGCGGCACTTCCTTCGGTACGTCGATCACGGCGCCGTTGTCCGGGTTGGTACGGCGCAGCAGCGCGCGCAGCCGGGCGAAGACCTCCTCGACGTCGAACGGCTTGACCACGTAGTCGTCGGCGCCGGCGTCGAGGCCCGCGATGCGGTCGGCGGTCTCCACGAGGGCGGTGAGCATGAGGATCGGGGTGCGGTCGCCCTCGGCGCGCAGCACCCGGCAGACCTGGAGGCCGTCGATGCCGGGCATCATCACGTCGAGGAGGAGCACGTCGGGCGGGGTCTTGTGGGCCTGCGCCAGCGCCTCGACGCCGTCGGCGACCGCGGTGACCTGGTAGCCCTCCAGGGTCAGGGCGCGTTCCAGTGCGTGGCGGATGGCACGGTCGTCTTCGGCGAGCAGCACAGTTTGGGGCACGGGATCCATACTGCCAAGGCCTCCGGCGGTTCAGCCGTGGTGAGCGAACCGACGATCACCCTTTTTACCGGCCTCTCACCGTCACATGGGCAACCGGAAGCCGACGCCTACCGTCTTCTCACCGTCGGGGACCCGCCTCTGGGGGCTGCGCCCCCAGACCCCCCTTCGGCCTGAACGGCCTCGTCCTCAAACGCCGGACGGGCTGAGTTTCGCCAGCTGCTCCTCGAAGGGCACGAGCTCCACTTCCCGCCGCTTGGGCACCGACAGGCCCCTCATCAGCCCCGCCAGCTCCCCCGCCGCCCGCTCGATCCGGCCGTCCAGTCCCTCCGCGCCCCAGTCCTCCGAAGCCGCGTACACCCCCGTCGGTGCGACCACCGCCCGCAGGTACGCGAACAGCGGACGCAGCGCGTGCTCCAGGACCAGCGAGTGCCTCGCCGTACCCCCCGTCGCCGCGATCAGCACCGGCTTCCCCACCAGCGCGTCCTTGTCCAGTACGTCGAAGAAGGACTTGAACAGTCCGCTGTACGACGCCGAGAACACCGGCGTGACCACGATCAGCCCGTCCGCCGCGGTCACCGCTTCCTGCGCGGCGGACAGCCCCCTCCCCGCGAACCCGTTCGTGAAGTTGTGCGCGATCTCCACCGCGAGGTCCCGCAGCTCGACCACCTCCACCTCGACCGGCGTGGCCCGTCCCACCGCCGCCGCCAGCCGGTCGCCCAGCAGCCGTGTCGACGACGGGACGCTCAGCCCGGCCGAGACCACTACGAGCCTCATGCCACGGTCTCCTTCTTCTGCGCGGCGGCCAGCAGGGACGCGTGGGTCGGCGCCTCCGGCACGTCCGCCGGGCGGCCCGCCGCGAACTCCTTGCGCAGCACCGGTACGACCTCCTCGCCCAGCAGGTCGATCTGCTCCAGGACCGTCTTCAGCGGCAGCCCGGCGTGGTCCACCAGGAACAGCTGGCGCTGGTAGTCACCGGCGTAGTCGCGGAAGGCGAGGGTCTTCTCGATGACCTGCTCCGGCGAGCCGACGGTCAGCGGGGTCTGGTCGGTGAACTCCTCCAGCGAGGGCCCGTGGCCGTACACCGGCGCCACGTCGAAGTACGGGCGGAACTCGCGCACCGCGTCCTGCGAGTTCTTCCGCATGAAGACCTGGCCGCCGAGGCCCACGATGGCCTGCTCCGGCGTCCCGTGCCCGTAGTGCGCGTACCGCGTCCGGTACAGCTCGACCATCCGCTTGGTGTGGTCGGCCGGCCAGAAGATGTTGTTGTGGAAGAAGCCGTCGCCGTAGTACGCCGCCTGCTCGGCGATCTCCGGGGAGCGGATCGAGCCGTGCCAGACGAAGGGCGGTACGCCGTCCAGGGGGCGCGGTGTGGAGGTGAAGCCCTGGAGCGGGGTGCGGAACTTGCCCTCCCAGTCGACCACGTCCTCGCGCCACAGGCGGCGCAGGAGGGCGTAGTTCTCGATGGCGAGGTTGATGCCCTGGCGGATGTCCTGGCCGAACCAGGGGTAGACCGGGCCGGTGTTGCCGCGGCCCATCATCAGGTCCACCCGGCCGTCGGCCAGGTGCTGGAGCATCGCGAAGTCCTCGGCGATCTTCACCGGGTCGTTGGTGGTGATCAGCGTCGTGGAGGTGGAGAGGATCAGCTTCTCCGTCTGCGCGGCGACGTAACCGAGCATGGTGGTCGGCGACGACGGCACGAACGGCGGGTTGTGGTGCTCGCCGGTCGCGAAGACGTCCAGGCCGACCTCCTCGGCCTTCAGCGCGATCGCGACCATGGCCTTGATGCGCTCGCGCTCGGTCGGCGTCCGCCCGGTCGTCGGGTCCGGCGTGACATCGCCGACGCTGAAGATCCCGAACTGCATGGTCGCTCACCCTCCAGTTTGTTGACTGTTCAACTATACCGCCCAACGGGAGCCGCCCTCGCCTTATTCCGCGGTTTGTCAGTGCCCCGTCCTACGATCCCGACATGGCCGCCCCACGCCGTGACCACCGAGGCATCGTCGGCGCCGCGGACTTCCTCGCCCACGTGGACTTCCGCCGCCCCGAGCCCGCCGAGCCGCTGCGCCGGTACGTCGAGCACTACTGGCTGATCGACTGGGACCTGCCCGAGCCGTACGTCTCGCACGTGGTCCCGCACCCCGCGGTCCACCTCGTCTTCCAGCGGTTCGCGGACCAGGAGCCCTTCGTCGAGCTCGCGGGCATCCCGTCCGGCCTCTTCGCCCAGAAACTGGAGGGGCGGGGGCGGGTCTGCGGCGTCAAGTTCCGCCCCGGCGCCTTCCGCCCCTTCGCGCCGGACCACCCGGTGAGCGAGTGGACGGGCCGGCGCATCGACTTCCCCGCCGCGTTCCCGACGGCCACCCCGGACGTCGTCCGCGCCGTCCTCGCCCCGGACGACGAGCCGGCCCGTGTCGCCGCCCTCGACGCCTACCTCCTCTCCCTCACCCCCCGCCCCGACCCCCAGGCCGACCTCGCCGCCACCCTCGTCGACCGCATCCGCACCGACCGCACGATCCGCCGCGTCACCGACTTCGCCCGCGCCGAAGGAATGTCCGTACGCCTGCTGCAGCGCCTCTTCTCCGGGTACGTCGGGGTCGGCCCCAAGTGGGTCATCCTCCGCTACCGCATCCACGAGGCCCTGGAGCACGCGGAGACGGACCGCGAGGTGGACTGGGCGGCCCTGGCGGCCGACCTCGGCTATGCCGACCAGGCCCACCTGGTACGGGACTTCACGGCGACGGTCGGAGTGCCGCCCACCGCCTACGCGGCCAGGACCTCCGGCTGACGAAATCCCCTTGACGGCCAGTGGCCCGCTCCGGATATTTATCTGCGTGACGCAGATTCTTCGTAACGCAAGAGATGAACCGATCCTCTCCGCCCGCGCCCGCTGGGCCGTCCTCGCCGTCGTGCTCGCCGCCGACGTCCTCGACCTCCTCGACGCCACCATCACCAACATCGCCGCCCCGACGATCACCAGGGACCTCGGCGGCGGCGCGAGTCTCGTGCAGTGGCTCGGCGCCTCCTACGCGCTCGCGCTCGGCGTCCTGCTGGTGCCCGGCGGGCGGCTCGGGGACAAGTACGGGCGGCGGCGGCTGTTCCTGACCGGGCTCGCCGGGTTCGTCGCGGCCTCGCTCGCGTGCGGGCTCGCCACGACGCCCGCCTTCCTGGTCGCCGCCCGTCTCGTCCAGGGCGCCTTCGGGGCCCTGCTCGTCCCGCAGGGCTTCGGCATCCTCGGCGCGACCTGGCCGCGCGACCAGATCGGCAAGGCGTTCAGCCTGTTCGGGCCGGTGATGGGCCTGTCCGCGGTCGGCGGGCCGATCCTCGCCGGGTTCCTGGTCGACGCCGATCTCGCCGGCCTCGGCTGGCGCCCCATGTTCCTCATCAACCTCCTGCTGGGCGGCGCGGCCCTGCTCGCCGCCGCCCGCCTGCTCCCCCGCGACACCGGCGACCCGTCCGTCGCGGTCGACGGCCCGGGCTCGGCCCTCCTCGCGGGCGCCATGCTCGGCCTGCTCGGCGGCCTCATCGACGGCTCGGGGGGAGGCTGGACGACCCGCCCCATCGCCCTCCTCCTGCTCGGCCTCGCCCTCTTCGCCGCCTTCTGCCACCGCCAGCGCACGGCCGCCGAGCCCCTGATCCGCCCGAGCCTCCTCCACAACCGCGGCTTCACCTCGGGCCTGCTCCTCGGCGTCCTCGCCTTCGCGGCGGTCGCGGGCCTGTTGTACGTCGTCTCGCTCCACCTCCAGCGGGGCCTCGGGCGCTCCCCGGCGGGCACGGCGCTCGCCCTGATCCCGCTGTCCGCGGGAATCGTGGTCGCGTCCATCGCCTGCTACCGGCTGATTCACACGTACGGACGCCAACTGGTCGTCGCCGGGCTGCTGTTGATCCTCGCGGGCTGCGGCTGCCTCGCCCTGCTGGCCGACCACGACGGCTGGGCCCTGGTCCCGCCGCTGCTCCTCGTCGGCCTCGGCATGGGCACGTGCTTCGGCACCGTCTACGACGTCACCATCGGTGACATCGCGCCCGAGGAGGCGGGCAGCGCGAGTGGGTCGCTCAACGCGGTGCAGCAACTGGCCAATGCGGGTGGCTCCGCCGGTTTGACGGCTGTGTACTTCGGGGCGCTCGACGGCGGTGAGACCCATGCCGTGCTGGTGAGTCTCGCCGTCGTCGCCGGGAGCGTGGTCTTGTGCCTGCCACTTGTGCGTCTGCTGCCGCGTCGGGCGCTTGAGCGGTCCGCGGGGGCGGGATAGGCCGTCTGGCGGCTGCGGGTTCGTCGTGGCTGGTCGCGCAGTTCCCCGCGCCCCTGCCCCGCGCTGCCGCTCAGGGGATCAGGACCAACCGGCCCCGCACCCCGCCCCCCTCCAGGCGCGCGTGCGCCTTGGCCGCGTCGTCCAGGGTGTACGTCTCCGCCACCCGCAACGTGAGCACGCCCTCGTCCACCAGCCCTGCCAGCTCGGCGAGTTGGCGGCCCTCGGCGCTCACCGCGACGTGGGTCGAGCGCACTCCGCGCACCGAGGCCGGCTCGGCTCCGGGGCGGACGCCGACGTACGCGCCCCCGCCCCGCACCCATGCCAGGGCCGGCTCGCCGAGGACGGCCGCGTCCAGCACGCCGTCGAAGCTCGCGGCCTCCACGGCGCCGGAGGTGAAGTGGGCGGCCCCCAGGGACCGTACGAGCCCATCGTCCGCCTCACGGGCCAGCGCGGTCACCAACAGGCCCCGGTGTGCGGCGAGTTGGACGGCGAAGCCGCCCACCGCACCCGCCGCCCCCGTCACCAGCAGCGACTGCCCCTCCGCCAACTCCAGCAGGTCCAGGGCCTGTACGGCGGTCAGCCCGTTCAGCGGGAGGGTCGAGGCGTGCACGGCGTCCACCGTGGCCGGTGCCTTCGCCACCGCGTCCGTCTCCACCACGACGTACTCGGCGTGCGTGCCCAGCGGCCGCACCATGCCGGGGTCCATCGCCACCACCTGGTCGCCGGCGCTCCACGCCGTGGCCACGCCGGTCGCGTCCACCGTCCCGGCGACGTCCCAGCCGAGCCCGATCTCCTTGCCCGCGCCGCCGAAGAAACCGCCCCGCACGCCCGCGTCCACCGGGTTCAGCGCGGCCGCCGCGACCTTGATCCGCACCTGTCGCGGCCCCGGCTCGGGCACCGCACGCTCCACGACCTCGACGGCCTCGGGCCCGCCGAAGGTCCTCACCACTGCCGCACGCATACGCATAGCAACTTCCCACCAATCAAGGGTATTTGTGCCGCTTTCCTTTCCGCAGTGAAACCCTAGGGAGAGGCACTATCCTCCGGGAAGTAGTTACCTGAGAGTGCGTACATACCCCGGAGGGAAGCCATGGCGACCATGACCGCGGGCCAGCGGCGCGAGAAGGCACGGGTCGAATACGACGCCTTCATCCGGGCCTGCCCCACCAACCAGCTCCTCGACCGGCTCAGCGACAAGTGGGTCAGCCTGGTCGTCGCCGCGCTCTCCGGCGGCCCCATGCGCTACAGCGACCTGAGCCGCAAGATCGCCGGCGTGAGCCCCAAGATGCTGACGCAGACGCTGCGCGCCCTGGAGCGGGACGGCATCCTCAGCCGCACGGTCACGCCGTCGGTCCCGGTCCGCGTCGACTACGAGCTCACGGAACTGGGCGCCAGCCTGGCCTGCCTGCTCACCGCGGTGAAGACCTGGGCGGAGACGCACATCGAGGAGGTCCACGAGGCGCGGGAGAGGTACGACGCGGAGGCCGGTGCCGTCCAGGGCTGATCCGCCGGGCGGGCTCTAGACCTCACCGGCGCGCAACCGGGCCACCTGCGCCCCGCTGAACTCCACCGTCCGCCTCATGTGCCCGACGATCACGGCGAGTTGGCCGTCGTCGAGGCCGTCGAAGAGGGTGGACCAGCTGCCGCCCAGCCGCTCCCACATCCGCCCGAACTCGGCGATCTTCTCGGGCACGGTCGCCACGAGCACCTTGCGCCGGTCGGCGGCGTCCCGCTCCCGGACCACGTACCCGGCCTTCTCCAGCCGGTCCACCAGCCGGGTCGCCGACCCGGTGGTCAGCCCCGTCAGTTCGGCGATCCGGCCGGTCGTGACGGGCGCGCCCTCCAGCGTGAGCAGGTTCAGGCACTGCAGATCGGTGGGGTGCAGCCCGAGGTGGTCGGCGACGGCCTGGTTGAACAGGGCGTACGAGGCCATGTAGCGACGCGAGACCGAGGACAGCTCGTCCAGCAGCCGCTCACGTGCCGTCGTACCGCCGGCCATGGCCCCACTCCTCGTTCCCTGCACCGTTCCCGGTTTCCCTGCGCCGTGCAGAAATCGTACGACGCAGCAACCCGGTCGGCACGCCTAGAAGTAGTACTCGTCCCCGGTGTCGAGCACGAGCACCCGCTGCCGGTCGTTGGCCCGGTTCCGGTCCACCGCACCGCCGCTCCACACGGTGTCCAGCTCCAGCAGGACCTCCGTGGGCGCGCCCCGCAGCCGTACCCGCAGACTGATCTGCTCGCCCAGGTCGTCCGCCGCCAGCGCCCCCACCCGGCACAGCACCCCGCTCGGCCCGGACCGCGCACACCCCACCGGTAGCTCCTGCCGGTCGGCGAGCGGCTCCGACCAGCGCAGCCGTACGGTCGCGTCGGGCACGGCGGACGGCCCGTGGTTGCGCGGGGTGAACCGCACGTACGCCTGGCCGGCCGACATCGAGGCGGCCCCGTGATAGGCGAGGTCGGCCTCCGGCCCGCCGCCGACGGCACCGGCGGGCCCGGCCGCCCCGCAGACCGCCACCATCGCCGCGAGCCCCGCAAGAACCTTCCGCATACCCACTCCTCACTCCGCGTGGACGTACGGATGTATCCCACGCGCGGCACGGGACAGGCGCCGTCCATCAGGTGACACCACCCGTGCGAGTCTGCTGCCATGCTGATCGCCCGCTCCGCCGCCCTGTTCGTCGTCGCCGCCGTCTTCGAGATCGGCGGCGCCTGGCTGATCTGGCAGGGAGTACGCGAACACCGGGGCTGGCTGTGGATGGCGGGCGGCGTCCTGGCCCTGGGCGCGTACGGCTTCGTGGCCACGTTCCAGCCGGACGCCCACTTCGGCCGCATCCTGGCGGCATACGGCGGCATCTTCGTGGCGGGTTCGATCGCGTGGGGAATGGCGGCGGACGGCTACCGCCCGGACCGCTGGGACGTGACGGGCGCGCTGATCTGCCTGGCGGGAATGGCAGTAATCATGTGGGCACCAAGAAACTGAGGACGATCTGACCAACCTAAGGGGCGCGGGGAACTGCGCGACAAGCCCCCACGCACCCGCAGCCGCCCAAAACCCGCAACCCCCACGGCGCCTAGACTCTCAGGGCAACCCGCACACGAAACCCCGCCGAGGAGCAAACCCCATGGCCCCGTCCCGCATCGCGATCGTCACCGGCGCAAGCAGCGGAATCGGCGCCGCAACCGCCCGCAAGCTCGCCGAGGCCGGCTACCGAGTGGTCCTCACAGCCCGCCGAGAGGACCGCATCGAAGCTCTCGCCAAGGAACTCAACGACGCCGGTCACCAGGCCACGGCCTACACCCTGGACGTCACGGACAGGGCGGCCGTCGACGAGTTCGCGACGGCCTTCAAGACCGTCGCCGTACTCGTGAACAACGCCGGCGGAGCCCTCGGCGCCGACCCCGTGGCCACCGGCGACCCCGCCGACTGGCGCACGATGTACGAGACGAACGTCATCGGCACCCTGAACGTCACCCAGGCCCTGCTCCCCAAGCTCGTCGCGAGCGGCGACGGCACGGTCGTCGTCGTGTCCTCCACCGCGGGCCTCGGCACGTACGAGGGCGGCGCGGGTTACGTCGCCGCCAAGCACGGCGAGCACGTACTCGCCGAGACGCTGCGGCTGGAGATCGTCGGCCGGCCGGTCCGCGTGATCGAGATCGCGCCCGGCATGGTGAAGACGGACGAGTTCGCGCTGACCCGCTTCGGCGGCGACGAGGAGAAGGCGGCGAAGGTCTACCAGGGCGTGGCCGAACCCCTGACCGCGGACGACGTGGCCGACACGATCGCCTGGACGGTCACCCGCCCCCACCACGTCAACGTCGACCTCCTGGTCCTGCGCCCCCGCGCCCAGGCGTCGAACACCAAGGTCCACCGGGAACCGTGATGCCGGAAGACGCAGAACACCAGGCCGAACAGCAACGCCTCCGCCTGGAGAAGAAACGCGAGCGCTACGTCTGGTACTACCTCGCGTACTTCCTCTTCGGCATCCACATCGTGGCCTTCGTGATGATCTACGCGGTGCTGCACGCGAAGTAGACGCAAGCAGACGTAGGGTCACGGACCGTGGACAGACACATAGCGTTCGACGGGCTGTGCAACTTCCGTGACCTGGGCGGCTACCGGACAGCGGACGGCCGCCGCGTCCGCCCCGGCCGCCTGTACCGCGCGGACTCCCTCGGCAAGCTGCGGTCCGGCACCGCGGACTGGTCCCGCTTCCTGTCCCTCGGCGTCCGCACGGTGATCGACCTGCGCCATCCCTGGGAGGTGGAGTCGCGGGGCCGTGTCCCGAGCGACCCGTCGTTCACGTACCACAACCTCAGCATCGAGCACCGCCCGTACAACCAGGCGGCGCTGGCCCCGGACGTCGACCCGGGCCCGTACCTGGCCGAGCGCTACATGGAGGTGGCGGAGGACGGTACGGAGGAGATCCGCGAGGCGCTGGAACTGACGGCGAAGTCGGCGGAGTCAGGCACTCCGCTGGCCTTCCACTGCGCCTCGGGCAAGGACCGCACGGGCCAACTGGCGGCGCTGATCCTGCACTTGCTCGGCGTCCCGGCCGCGACGATCACCGAGGACTACACCCTCACGGAACTGGCCGCCCCCGCCCTCCTCGCCGACTGGCGGTCCCGCAACAACGGAAGCCGCCCGACCTGGCTGGGCTTCGGCCGCGCCCCCGAGTCGGCGATGCGCCTGTTCCAGACGGCCCTCACATCCCGCTACGGCTCCACCGAGCAGTACGTCTCCGACGCCCTCGGCCTGGACCCGACCCACCTCGCCACAACCCTCCGCACCCACCTCCTGGAACCCCTCCCCACCACCTGGCCGACCCTGACGTACCGCAGGGCGACCCCCGCCGACGCCACGGCCCTGGTCCGCCTGCGCGACACGGCTGCGCTGTGGCAACTGGCGAGGGGCATCACCCAGTGGAAGCCGGGAGAAAAGGACGAGACCCACTTCCGCACCCGCATGGAACACGGCGAGGTCTGGCTGACCCACACCGGCCCCCACCTCACGGGCGCCTGGGAAATCTGGTGGGAGGACCCGGCGGCCTGGGGCCCCCGCCCCGCGGACGCGGGCTACATCCACCGCCTGATGACAACCCCGCACACGGCCCCACCGGGAACGGGCCGCCGGATGCTGACGGAGGCAGAGTCCCGAATCGCCGCCACGGGCCGCCCATTCGCCCGCCTGGACTGCCTCGCCTCCAACCCCCGCCTCCGCACGTACTACGAGTCGGCGGGCTACAAGGCGGTGGGCGAACAGCGCGCGAAGAACGACGGGGCGGGCAGCCCCTATGCGGTGACGTTGCTGGAGAAACGACTCGTGTAACTCACAGGGGTGAACATCATCGATCACCCAAACGGAGGCCGAACAGGCGACCTAGGCTCGCAGCACAACATCAAAAACGACGGCCCCCGGCCGGGCGGCATCCCGAACCGAGGGCCTGACCAGCAAGGAAGGTAGAGCTTCCTCATGGCTGACTGCGAGCCTAGCGTCCACCAGTTCATGGACCTGAGGGTCCCGGAGTACGCGTACATGTTCGGCTTCTTGCAGGCGGACGGGCATCTGTCCCAGCAATCCCGGCAGCGAGGGCGGTTGACCGTAGGGATCAGCGCACGAGACATCGACCTGCTGCGCCAGTTCCAGAAGCTGACGCCGTACAACAGCAGCATCAGTGAGCGTACGAGGTCCACGAACTTCGCCGAGACCGCCCACACGGCGGTCTGGAGCCTTTGCTCCCTCAAGGCCAGGACCAAGCTCAACGACCTCGGCTTGCCGTACGGCCGCAAGTCGAAGACCATCGCCCCGCCCAGCACCGAGCTCTAGCGCCGCGATTACCTCCGGGGCGTCATCGACGCCGACGGCTCCGTGGGCTACACCAGCAGGGGCTTCCCTTTCATCTCCCTGACCACCGCCAGCACAGCCATCGGCGCCCACCTGTGCGACTACGCCAGGGAGGTGGCCGGCGCAGAGCGCACCCTCAAGCGCAACGCCCGGGACGACATCTACAACGTCCTCTACGCGATGGAGAGCGCCCAACGCCTGGCAGCCGACTTGTACTACCCTGGCTGCCTTTCCCTGGAACGCAAGCGCACATCAGCGGACTCCCTTGCTTCTTGGGCACGTCCGCCCGGCATGCGAGCCGAGTACACCCAACGCCGGTGGACCGAGCAAGAAGACCGCATCCTGCTCGAACTCAACAGCCCAAAGGCAGCCACCCAGCAACTCGGCAGGACCGCCCAGAGCTGCAGCCTCCGCCTCTGGCGGCTCCGCACCGGCCAAGTGCCCTTGCCCAGTGATCAGTAACTAGGCGCACGAGGCCCCCGGCATCACCCGGGGGCCTCACACATCAACCCTTCACGCAGACGACCTGCTTGAGCTTCGCCACGACCTCCACGAGGTCCCGCTGCTGGTCGATGACCTGGTCGATGGACTTGTAGGCGCCCGGGATCTCGTCCACGACGCCGGAGTCCTTGCGGCACTCCACGCCCCGCGTCTGCTCCTCCAGGTCCCTCGTCGAGAAGCGCCGCTTGGCCGCGTTGCGGCTCATGCGCCGGCCCGCGCCGTGAGACGCCGAGTTGAACGCCCTCTCGTTGCCGAGGCCCTTCACGATGTACGAGCCCGTGCCCATCGAGCCCGGGATGATCCCGTACTCGCCCGAGCCCGCCCGGATCGCGCCCTTGCGGGTGACGAGCAGATCCACGCCCTCGTAGCGCTCCTCCGCCACGTAGTTGTGGTGGCAGGAGATCTCCGGCTCGAACGTCGGCTTCGCCTTCTTGAACTCCTTGCGGACCACGTCCTTCAGGAGCGCCATCATCAGCGTGCGGTTGTACTTCGCGTACTCCTGCGCCCAGAACAGGTCGTTCCGGTACGCCGCCATCTGCGGAGTGTCCGAGACGAACACCGCGAGGTCGCGGTCGACCAGGCCCTGGTTGTGCGGGAGCTTCTGGGCCACGCCGATGTGGTGCTCGGCGAGTTCCTTGCCGATGTTCCGGGAACCGGAGTGGAGCATCAGCCAGACCGAACCGGTCGTGTCCGTGCACACCTCGATGAAGTGGTTGCCACTTCCGAGCGTTCCCATCTGCTTACCGGCACGTTCATGACGGAACTTGACCGACTCGGCGACCCCGTCGAACCGCCCCCAGAAGTCATCCCACCCGCCGGTAGCCAGCCCATGGAACCGCCCCGGCTCCACAGGACTGTCATGCATCCCCCGCCCCACCGGAATAGCCTGCTCGATCTTCGACCGAAGCCGCGAGAGATCCCCCGGCAGGTCGTTCGCCGTGAGCGACGTCTTCACCGCCGACATCCCGCAGCCGATGTCCACCCCCACCGCCGCCGGGCACACCGCACCCCGCATCGCGATGACCGACCCGACCGTCGCACCCTTCCCGTAGTGGACGTCCGGCATGACCGCCAGACCCTTGATCCACGGCAGGGTCGCGACGTTGCGGAGCTGCTGCAGTGCCCCGTCCTCGACCGACGCCGGGTCGGTCCACATGCGGATCGGGACCTTCGCGCCCGGTATCTCCACGTACGACATATCGTCCTCTTTCCCCCGGAATCACAACAGAAGTCTCAGACAACAAAAACCGCGCGAGGGTCAACGAAAGGGACAACGGACCGGCGTTCGCGGTGTTGCGTGCGATACACATTGTCTGCAGGGGGCGCCCCTGTGCGGCAAGCGAATAAGCAGCGGGGACACTGGTGGAACGATCACCGCACCCCATCGTCGAGAGGAGCCTGACCGTGCAGCGGAAGGCGTACGTATCCGGCGTCGCCGCCCTCCTCGCGGCGCTGCTGGCCGGCTGCACCGGCGGCTCCGGCGACGGCGGCACGACCGACGACGCCAACCCGGGGGACGCCGGCACCGCGACCGCCGCCGCCCAGCCCGGCAAGTACGACTCGCTCCCGGAACCCTGCGGCGCGATCAGCCACAACACCCTCGACTCCCTGCTCCCCGGCATCAAGCAGATGACCGACCAGGACCAGCGCGAGAAGGCCTACGACGGCGAGGCCACCCTCACCTACGACACGGACCGCAAGGTCGGCTGCCGTTGGAAGGTCGACTCCACGGACGCCACGGATCACCTCCTCGTCGACCTGGAGCGTGTCGTGTCGTACGACAACGCCGTCAGCGACGAGACCCAGGCCAAGGAGCTCTTCGCCGCCAAGCAGGAGGCCGCCGACCTCCCTGAACCGGAGACGAGTTCGAGTTCGAGTTCGAGCGACCCGAGTGCATCGGCTTCGGCTTCCGCCTCGGCCTCCGGCTCGCCCTCCTCCGCCGCGTCCTCCTCCGCGTCCGGCTCCTCCTCCCCCTCCTCCCTCACCACCCCGTCCGACCTCCAGCCCCGCGTCCTGACCGGCCTCGGCGACGAGGCCTTCCTCGACGACGCGCTCAGCGGCTCCGGTTCGACCACCGAGCAGCGCACGGTGACTGTGGCGTTCCGCACGTCGAACGTCATCGTGACCATCCAGTACGAGGAGCAGCCGGCCGCCGTCGGCACCGTGCCGGACAGCAAGGAAATGCAGGACAAGGCCCGGAAACTGGCCGCGCAGCTGGCCGACGTACTGGCGGGTTAGGGGCTGTTCGTCACTCCCTCACATCCCTCCGCGAAGCTTTCAAAGCAAATCCGCACAGCCATCTCACCGCGTACCGTGGCCCCTCGGACCCGATCCGACCGCAGGAACCCGCAGGAACCACAGCGTGATGAGTGAAGGAACCATGCAGCGAGCAGCAGAGCGAGACCAGCAGGGCCGGCGTGAGCGGCGAGCCAAGGGGCGTGGCCGCATCCTTGTCTGCGCGGCCGCCGTACCGGCGGTGCTCCTCGTGGCCGGCTGCTCCTCCGGCTCCGATTCCGGCTCCGGCGACAGCGGGAGCAAGGCCTCGGGCAGCGGTGGTACGTCGTCCTCGGCAGGCGCCGGCGCTACTGCGACCGTGCAGGCGGCGGCGTACAAGAAGCTGCCGGACTCGTGTGGCGTGCTGTCGAAGAAGACGCTGAAATCGCTGGTGCCGGAGGCCAAGTCCGGCAAGGAGGGCACGTCGAGCGACACCGCGACGCGAGCCAGCTGCTCCTGGAGCAGTCTCGACAACAACGGCGTCAAGGGCTCGCAGTTCCGCTGGCTGAACGTGTCGCTGCTGCGCTTCGAGTCGGACGCGACGCGCGGCGAGGGCGACCAGCTGGCGCACGCGTACTACGCGAAGCAGATCAAGGACGCCCAGGCGGTGGAGGGCGCGAAGAACGCGAAGACGACGACCGTGGCCGGGACGGGCGACGAGGCGACGCTGGTGCGCTACGACCTGAAGAAGAAGGAAGGCGCCTTCAAGCAGCAGACGGTCGTGACCCGCGTCGAGAACGTCGTCGTCACCGTCGACTACAACGGCGCGGGCCTGGCCGGCGAGAAGACGCCGAACGCGGAGACCCTCGCCAAGCTCGCCGAGCAGGCGGCGAAGGAGGCCGTGGCCACGGTGTCGGCGGCGAACGGCGACGGTACGGCCCAGTCCTCGCCGTCCGCGTCTCCCTCGAAGTCGGCCTCGAAGTCCGCCTCCCCCACGCCCTCGAAGTCCTCCTCGGCCTCTCCTTCCTCCTCAGCGTCGAAGAAGAGCTGACTGTCACATCTGGACGCCAACTCGCAGCTCAGCCCCGCTGTTTGACGGAGCCCGGCCCCCTGAGGGGACCGGGCTCCACCCGTACCGTTACCTCGTAAGGCGCACACATGTGCCACTCTGTTGCGCGCAACAGCACGCAATGGGAGGGGAGTACGGGTGGCCGCGCCACTGCAGCTGACTCGGATGCACCGCGTTCTCATCGGCGTAGTCGTGACCGGAGCGGTGATCATCGCCGGCATCGGCTTCGCCGGTTCGTACGCGGCGGTCCGCGAGTTGGCCATCAAGAAGGGCTTCGGGAACTTCGCGTACGTCTTCCCGATCGGCATCGACGCAGGCATCTGTGTACTGCTGGCCCTGGACCTCCTGCTGACCTGGATCCGCATCCCCTTCCCGCTGCTGCGCCAGACGGCCTGGCTGCTGACGGCGGCCACGATCGCCTTCAACGGCGCGGCCGCCTGGCCGGACCCGCTGGGCGTGGGCATGCACGGTGTCATCCCGGTGCTGTTCATCGTCGCCGTCGAGGCCGCCCGGCACGCCATCGGCCGGATCGCGGACATCACGGCCGACAAGCACATGGAGGGCGTGCGGCTGACGCGCTGGCTGCTCTCTCCGGTGCCGACCTTCCTTCTCTGGCGCCGGATGAAGCTGTGGGAGCTGCGCTCCTACGAGCAGGTCATCAAGCTGGAGCAGGAACGACTCGTCTACCGGGCCCGGCTGCATTCGCGCTTCGGCCGGGCGTGGCGCCGGAAGGCTCCGGTGGAGTCCCTGATGCCGCTCAGGCTGGCCCGCTACGGCGTGCCGCTCGCGGAGACGGCCCCGGCGGGCCTGGCCGCGGCGGGCATCGAGCCGGTACTGCTGCCGCCGGCCCCGGAGCCGGCGGCCCTGGCTCCTCAGCCTCCGGTGCAGCAGGTCGCGCCGCCGGTGGCCAACCGCGCGGTCGAGGCGGCGCCGGTCGAGGGGTACGAGCAGTACGAGCAGCCGGCTCCCGATCCCGAGGTGAACCCCTGGCTGCACGCCAGGGATCCCCAGCAGGTGGAGTACCAGGGCGGCTACGACCCGAGCTTCGAGTACGAGTACGACCCCGAGCAGCAGGCGCAGTGGTTCGCCGAGCAGTACGGCTACCAGGAGGAGCCGCCGCTCCAGGAGCCCTCCCCGGAGGAGACCGGCAGTTTCCCGATCCCGGTGAGCCCGGGCCGTACCCGCGAGCTGGGCGAGGGCGGCGGCCCGCCGGAGCCTCCGCAGCCGACCGAGGAGGACTTCTACCTGGTCTTCCGTGAGTCGATAAAGGGCGGGAACGGGGCGCCCACCCCGCGCGGTTTCATCGACGACGTGGAGGTGACGTACAACGTCACGCTCGACGAGGCCGACGCCAAGCGCATGGTGACCCGCTTCACCAACCGGCTGAACGCGGAGATGGCGGACGAGCACATCGCCTGATCCCGGACATGAAAAAGGGGCCCTCCACCGAGGGCCCCTTTCTCGTACCGCTTACTCGCCGAGCAGGCGCCGCACCCGCTCCTGACCCACCGCCAGCAGCAGCGTGGGCAGTCGCGGACCCGTGTCCCGGCCCACCAGCAGGTGGTACAGCAGGGCGAAGAAGGTCCGCTGGGCCGTCTTGATCTCGGCCGGCAGTTCCTTCGGCGTCGCGTCGGCGGGGAAGCCGGCCTGCACCTTCGGGACGCCGTAGACGAGGTGGGTCAGCCCGTCCAGGGACCAGTTCTCGGCGAGTCCGTCGAGCAGCAGCCGTACCGACTGCTGGGAGGCCTCGTCGAGGGACTTCAGCAGTTCGGCGTCGGGTTCGTCGCGCACGATGGTCCGCTGGTCGGCGGGGACGTGCGTGTTGATCCAGGCCTCGGCCTTGTCGTAGCGCGGGCGGGCCTCGTCGAGGGAGCCGATCGGGTCGGTCGGGTCCAGCTCGGAGAGGATCCGCAGCGCCTGGTCGGCGTGGCCCGCGGTGATGTCCGCGACGGACGCGAGGGTCCGGTACGGCAGCGGGCGCGGGGTCTTGGGCAGTTCGCCCGCCGCCGTGCCGACCGCGCGGGAGTGCGCGGCGACGTCGGCCGGGAGGGCGGAGCCGTCGGCGACCTTGGCGTCGAGCTTGTCCCACTCGTCGTAGAGCCGCTGGATCTCCTGGTCGAAGGCGATCTTGAAGGACTGGTTGGGCCGGCGGCGGGCGTACAGCCAGCGCAGGAGCTGCGGCTCCATGATCTTCAGCGCGTCGCCGGGGGTCGGGACCCCGCCCCTGGACGAGGACATCTTCGCCATGCCGCTGATGCCGACGAAGGCGTACATCGGGCCGATGGGCTGCTTGCCGCCGAAGATGCCGACGATCTGCCCGCCGACCTGGAACGACGACCCCGGGGAGGAGTGGTCGACGCCGGAGGGCTCGAACACGACCCCCTCGTACGCCCAGCGCATCGGCCAGTCGACCTTCCAGACCAGCTTGCCGCGGTTGAACTCGTTGAGCCGGACGGTCTCGGAGAAGCCGCACGCCGTGCAGGAGTACGTCAGCTCGGTGGTGTCGTCGTCGTACGAGGTGACGGTCGTCAGGTCCTTCTCGCAGTTGCCGCAGTACGGCTTGTACGGGAAGTACCCGGCGGAGCCGGACGAGCCGTCGTCCTCCTCGGCGGCGCCGGAGCCCTCCGCGGCCTCCAGCTCTGCCTCGTCGACCGGCTTCTGCTGCTGCTTCTTCGGCGGGGCCTTCTTGGTGCGGTACTGGTCGAGGATCGCGTCGATGTCGCCGCGGTGCTTCATGGCGTGCAGGATCTGCTCGCGGTAGACGCCCGCGGTGTACTGCGCGGTCTGGCTGATCCCGTCGAACTCCACGCCGAGTTCCGCGAGCGAGGCGACCATCGCGGCCTTGAAGTGCTCCGCCCAGTTCGGGTACGACGAGCCCTTCGGCGCCGGGACCGAGGTCAGCGGCTTGCCGATGTGCTCGGCCCAGGCCTCCTTGTCGACCCCGGGGATCCCTTCCGGCACCTTGCGGTAGCGGTCGTAGTCGTCCCAGGAGATGAGGTGGCGCACCTGGTGGCCGCGGCGGCGGATCTCGTCGGCGACGAGGTGCGGGGTCATGACCTCGCGGAGGTTGCCGAGGTGGATGGGCCCGGAGGGCGACAGGCCGGACGCGACGACGACGGGTTTGCCGGGGGCGCGGCGCTCCGACTCCTCGATGACGTCATCCGCGAAACGGGAGACCCAGTCGGCGGTCTCGGTGCTCTGAGCCACGATCGGCACGTCCTTCTTTCTGAACGGGTGACACTCCATTGTCACAGACCGTCGTGCGGCCGAGAAAACGGCTTTACCCACCATGGGATACTGGTTGGGTCTATCCATCCCCACGAGGAGAACGGCACCTACTCCTATGGCTTCGGTCACGTCTCTCGGCGACTCCGTCCAGCAGCAGCTCGCGTCCGCCCTTTCGGCAACCCTGCCGGAGGCCGCCGGTGCGGACCCGCTGCTGCGCCGAAGTGACCGGGCGGACTTCCAGGCGAACGGGATCCTCGCCCTCGCCAAGAAGGCCAAGGCCAACCCTCGGGAGCTGGCGACGCAGGTCGTCTCGCACATCGTCACCGGCGACGAGCTGATCAAGGACGTCGAGGTCTCCGGGCCGGGCTTCCTGAACCTCACCATCGCGGACCGGGCGATCACCGAGAACCTCGCCGCCCGGTACGCGGACGGCGACCGCCTCGGTGTACCGCTGAAGGCGGAGCCCGGCATCACGGTCGTCGACTACGCCCAGCCGAACGTGGCGAAGGAGATGCACGTCGGCCACCTGCGCTCCGCGGTGATCGGCGACGCGCTGCGCGGCATGCTCGACTTCACCGGCGAGCAGACGATCGGCCGGCACCACATCGGCGACTGGGGCACCCAGTTCGGCATGCTCATCCAGTACCTGTTCGAGCACCCCGGCGAGCTGGCCCCGGCCGAGGACGTCGACGGCGAGCAGGCGATGTCGAACCTGAACCGGGTGTACAAGGCGTCGCGCGCGGTCTTCGACGCGGACGAGGAGTTCAAGGAGCGCGCCCGGAAGCGGGTGGTCGCCCTCCAGTCCGGCGACAAGGAGACCCTGGAGCTGTGGCAGCAGTTCGTGGACGAGTCGAAGGTGTACTTCTACTCGGTCTTCGAGAAGCTGGACATGGAGATTCGCGACGACGAGATCGTCGGGGAGTCGGCGTACAACGAGGGCATGCCGGAGACGGCCCGCCTCCTGGAGGAGATGGGCGTGGCGGTGCGCTCGGAGGGCGCGCTGGTCGTGTTCTTCGACGACATCCGGGGCAAGGACGACCAGCCGGTCCCGCTGATCGTGCAGAAGGCGGACGGCGGCTTCGGCTACGCGGCCTCGGACCTGACGGCGATCCGCAACAGGGTCAACGACCTGCACGCGACGTCGCTCCTGTACGTGGTCGACGTACGCCAGTCGCTGCACTTCAAGATGGTCTTCGAGGCGGCGCGCCGGGCGGGCTGGCTGACCGACGGGGTCACCGCGCACAACATGGGCTACGGCACGGTGCTGGGCGCGGACGGCAAGCCGTTCAAGACGCGTGAGGGCGAGACGGTACGGCTGGAGGACCTGCTGGACGAGGCGGTCGAGCGGGCGACGGCGGTCGTGCGCGAGAAGGCCGAGAAGGTGGGCCTGACCGAGGAGGAGATCGTCGAGAACGGCCGGTACGTCGGGATCGGCGCCGTGAAGTACGCGGACCTGTCGACGTCGCCGAACCGCGACTACAAGTTCGACCTGGACCAGATGGTGTCGCTGAACGGCGACACGTCGGTCTACCTCCAGTACGCGTACGCCCGTATCAGGTCGATCCTCCGCAAGGCCGAGGGGGCGGCCCCGGCCGCGCACCCCGAGCTCGAACTCGCCCCGGCGGAGCGGACGCTGGGTCTGCATCTGGACGCGTTCGGGAACACGGTCTTCGAGGCGGCGGCGGAGTACGCCCCGCACAGGCTGGCCGCGTACCTGTACCAGCTGGCCTCGCACCTGACGACGTTCTACGACCAGTGCCCGGTCCTGAAGGCCGACACCCGGGAACAGACGGAGAACCGCCTGTTCCTGGTGGACCTCACGGCCCGTACCCTGCACCAGGGCATGGCCCTGCTCGGCATCCGGACACCCGAGAAGCTCTGATACGGGCCGTTCGGCTCAGGTCAGCTGCACGGGTACAGGCCCGCGAAGCCGTTGGCGAACCGCTTGAAGGCGGCCCGGGTGTTCGGACCCGGGTCACCGTCGATCTTGTCGGTGTAGTTCCAGCCGAACGCCAGCATGCGCTGCAGCGCCTTGATGGTGTTGGGGCCCGGGTCGCCGTCGATGCTGTCGTTGTAGTCCCAGTACTCCCGCAGGTGACGCTGCATCGCCTTCCAGCTGTTGGTGCCCAGCTGGCCGTCGATGTTGCCGGTGTAGCTCGCCGGGGCCCCGCGCAGGAAGCACTGGACGTACTTGGCCTGCAGCGTGCTCAGGCCCAGGTTGTTCGTGGCGAGGATGGAGACGGACTGGCCGCTCGCGGCCGGCGCGGACGCCGCGAAGCTGGTGCCCGCGGTCGCCAGACCGCCGGCGGCGAGCGCGGCCACGGCGGTGACGCTCACCAGGGTCCTGGCCAAGGCGTTCGATCGCATGCGTTTGCCTTTCGGGTCGTTGCTTGAGGTGGCGGGACGAGACTGCGGGGCGGGCGGCAGGGGTCGCCACGGTTGCCGCGAAAGTGGCGTCCCGCTGGGACGTCCCGGCCGCTGACCTGCGCGGACCCCGTCCGGGACGGCGGCGCGGCGGGACGGATACGCCGGGCTGTTGGCCGATTTCCATGGATGTGCGGTGCACGTTCCGGTGCGGTCTTGTGAATGCTGGTGCAGAATGCGGCGCGAGGTTCGGGGGCCGCTGACCACGGCCGCCGTTTTCACGGACGCGTGGGGGGACGATGCCGCGTTGGAAAGTGCTGCCCGCACAACTGGACCCGCGTGTACGACAGTTGGTCGTACGCCTGCGCCGCCTGAAGGACCACAGCGGGCTGAGCCTGCGGCAGCTGGCGGCGCGGACCGGGTACAGCCCGAAGTCCTGGGAGCGGTATCTGAGCGGCGGTTCGCTGCCGCCGCGGGAGGCCGTGGAGGCGCTGGCGCGGATCGGGGGCGAGGATCCGACCCGGTTGCTGGCGCTGCACGAGGTGGCCGCGGAGGCGTGGGGAAAGGAGCGCGCGGAACAACCGGAGACGGCGCCGGAGCTGCTGTCCGCCGACCCGGACGAACTCCCGCCGCCCAACCGGGCGTTGAGGGTCGCGATAGTCGCCGGTGCGGTGGCCCTGGTGCTCGCGGTCTCGTCGGCGGTGCTGGTGGCCGCCCGTTTCATGGACGACGACGGCCCAGCCACCCCGGCGACGGGCCCACTGGCTGCGACGGCACCCGCCTCCCCCACGCCGGCCACACCCACGTACCACTGCCGTGACCGGCGGAGCGACGGGCGCTGGTATGCCGGGAACAGCCGGACGCTCAACGCCACGGTGGGATACGGGAGTTCCGGGCCGGAGGTGGCCGAGGTGCAGTGTCTGCTGCGGCGGGCAGGGGTCTCGCCGGGCGGCATCGACGGCATGTTCGGGCCGCTGACGCGCGGTGCGGTGGTGCGCTTCCAGAAGCAGGCGCGGCTGGACGCGGACGGCATCGTGGGCCCGCACACGTGGAAGGCGTTACGAGGATGACGGCGCCGTCCGCGGAGAGCGCCCGACTCGCCGGCGCGCTGCGGGAGTTGAGGGACCGAACAGGCCTGAGCCTGGCGGGGCTGGCGGCGAAGACGGCGTTCAGCAAGTCGTCCTGGGAGCGGTATCTCAACGGCAAGACGCTGCCGCCACGGGTGGCGGTGGAGGAGCTGTGCCGTCTGGCGGGGGAGCCGGAGGGGCGTTGTCTGGCGCTGTGGGAGATCGCGGAGTCGGAGTGGAGCGGGCGGGGGGTGGCGGGGAGGTCGGATGCGGCGGGGAGAGCGGGTGCGGCGGCCGGTACGACCGGCGGTTCGGAGAAGGCCGACAGCGCGGATACGGCCGTACAGGCGCCGCCTCCGGAACCCGAACCCGCCGTTCGTCGTACCCACACCCTCGTGGCGGTGCTCGCGTCCGTGTGTGCGGTCGCCTTCGGCGGGGTGGCCGTGGCCCTGCTGCTGCTTCCGCGCCACCACCACGCCGAGGACGCCCGCTCGTCGGCGAACCCGTCCCGCTCCTCCTCCCCGTCCTCCATCGGGCCGCGTTGCCGGGGCGCGGCCTGCGAGGGCCGAAGTCCGGTGGAGATGTACTGCGGGGCCGCCCCGGACACCCTCGCACGGCGCCGTATGGCGACCGGGGCGTGGATGGAGGTGCGGTACAGCGAGGTGTGCGGGGCGAGTTGGGCGCGGACGTGGGGTACGCGGGTGGGGGACCGGATCGAGGTGAGTGCGGGCGGTGCGGTGCGGGGGGCGAGGATCAGGAACGGCGCGGACGCCGACGCGTTCATCTATACGCGGATGGTGGTGACGCGGCCCGGCGCGGTGGTTCGGGCGTGTTTCCGGCCGACGGTGGGCAAACAGCAGTGCTTCGAGAGCCGGGTCGGCTGACGTCTTCCGAGCGGACGAACTCGGCCCACACGACCTTGCCGGGGTCGCGCCGGCCGACGCCCCACTTGTCGGCGAGCGCGGAGACGAGCAGCAGACCCCGGCCACCCTCGTCGGCGTCGTCGGCGACTCTGGGAACGCCGGTACCGCTGTCGTGCACCTCGATCCGGACGACCTCACCGTCGTACTTCAGCCGGAACAGCAGGCGCCGGCCGGGTGGTACGCCGTGCAGCAGGGCGTTGGTGACGAGCTCACTCACGCAGAGCAACAGATCGTCGGCACGGGTCCATTCGGCGAGGCCCCAGTAGTGGAGCGTCCAGCGGGTGAAGTGCCTGGCGGCGGGGGCGGATCGGCGGTCGCGGGCGTAGAACTGGTCGCGCTGGTAGGGGAGTTCGGTTCGGGGGATCACGGGAGGAATGTCGCGCAGGGTCACTACTGTTGATCAGTGGGTGAGCCCGTACAGATTTTTTGTACGGGTTCGTACGGGGTCGCCTTCGGGCAGGCGTGGGGAGTTGGACGAGCATGAACTCCAGGAAGCTTCCGCGGAAGAAGAACCTCTCGGCCATGAAGATGCTGGGCATGCAGGTGGCTTGCGCCCGGCGCGCGGCGGGCCTGACACAACGGGAGTTGGCGGATCGGCTGATGGTCGACGAGGAGACCATCGCGTCGATCGAACAGGGCCGACGGCCGTTGAAGCCGGATCTCGCCGAGCAGATGGACCGACTGCTGGGCACGAAGGGGTTGTTGGCGGTGGGGGTGGCGAACCTGCCGGACATCGACCAGTTTCCGTTGTACGCGGAGCAGTACATGGCGCATGAGCGGGAGGCGATCTCGTTGTCGTGGTACGACGCGCTGGTCGTACCCGGACTGCTTCAGACCCGGGAGTACGCCCGCGCGGTTCTGAGCGAGCGCGTCCCGGCGTACGACGAGGACGAGTTGGCGACGAAGACGGAGGCCCGGGTCGCCCGTCAGGAGATCCTCCAGCGCAAGACCCCGCCGACGATGAGCTTCGTGGTGTGGGAGCCGGTCCTGTACCTGGGCATCGGCGGCGAGGAAGTGCGGCGCGATCAGCTGCGGCGGCTGCGGGAGTGCGCCGAACTGCCCGGCCTGTCCTTGCAGTTCCTGCCGATGCGGACAGCGTCGCACGCGGGGCTCGACGGCACGTTCACTCTGCTGGAGACGCCGGATCATCAGCTACTGGCCTACACCGAGGGGCAGCGTGGCAGCCAGTGGGTCGCGGACCCCGACGAGGTGTCCGTACTGGCGCGCAAGTATGCGATGCTGCGGTCAGAGGCCATGACTCCGCAAGAGTCGAAAAGCCTGCTGGACCGTCTGCTAGGAGAGCAATGAGCACCGCACTTGAGTGGTTCAAGTCGAGCTACAGCGGCAGCGAGGGCGGCCAGTGCCTCGAAGTCGCCTACGAGGACACAGCGATCCACATCCGCGACTCCAAGAACCCGGAAGACGGCCCCACCCTCCACGTAACCCCCGCCGCCTGGTCCGCCTTCACCGCCGCGCGCTAAGGCTTCGAGTGCAAGATGGCCCGCGCCTGTTCCGCCGCGCGAGCCATCGTCTCGGAGATGAAGTCCATGAAGCGGGCCGTGTTTTCCAGGCGGACCGCGGCCGGCGTGCCCGCGCCCAGGACGGCCACGCCCTGCCGTGCCGTCTCCGCGACCTGGGCCGTTGACCGCACGCTGGCCATCATCGAGTCGTACATGATCTCGTCGTCCAACACATAACGCTCGCGCCGGCGTTCGTCCCGTTCCCGCCGGACCATCTCCTGCTCCTCCAGGAACGCGATCGCCTTGGAGACCGACGCCGGGCTGACCTGAAGCCGTTGGACAAGCTCCGCCGCCGTGAGGCTGCCGGAGTCGCTGATGGTCAGGGAGGCCATCACGCGGGCCGTCATCTTGGTCATGCCGGACTGCATGAAGACGGTCGTGAGCGTCTCCTCGTACTCCCGAACGGCCTCCGCGTCCCGCCCGTAAGCCTGCGGAACCCCCGCCGCGTCCCGGGGCGCACCCTGCTTACGGCGCTGCGCCCGCCGCTCCGTCGCGCGGTGGGCGAGGTCCGAACGGTAGGCCGTGGGCCCGCCGTTGCGCATGACCTCGCGGGTGATGGTCGAGGTGGGACGGTCGAGGCGCCTGGCGATCTCCGCGTAGGCGAGGTCGTCGGCCAGTCCCAGCGCGATCTGCTGGCGTTCCTGCTGGGTGAGCCTGCCTCCCGGCATCACGGCCTCCTTCGTGTCTCGTGCTGCCGCCCAATATAGCGTTCACTCTCAGCCCATTGCAAAGATCCGGATGGGCCATGTTGCGTTACCGTACAGCCCGTTGCAACAATTTCTTAGCTCTGACCTGCATTTATGATGCTCATACGCAACGAACTTGTTGCCCGATCCGTGAACGCAACGTAGCTTTTCCTTCATCGGAAACAGCACGAACAACGGATCCCAGGAGCTCACCATGCAGAAGTTCGACACCCCGGCCGCCATCTCCGCCGTCCTCGACATCCCGGCCGGACGTATCCAGTTCATCGCCGCCGACCGCGCCGACACCGTCGTCGAGGTCCGGCCCGCGGACGCCTCCAAGAACCGCGATGTGAAGGCCGTAGAAGAGATCGAGGTCGCCTACGCCGACGGCGTGCTGCGCATCGAGGCCGCGTCGGCCAAGAACCGCCTTGTCGGCAACTCCGGCTCCGTCGAAGTGACCGTGCAGCTGCCGGCCGGCTCCCGCGTCGAGGGCACGTCCGGCGCCGCCGAACTGCGCGGCGTCGGGCGGCTCGGCGAGGTCGTCTTCGAGGGCGGCTACCGCCAGGTCAAGCTCGACGAGGCCGCGAGCGTCCGGCTGAGCGTGCACGACGGTGACGTCGTGGTTGGGCGGCTCGGCGACTCGGCCGAGATCAGCACCCAGCGCGGCGACATCCGGATCGCCGAGGCCGTGGGCGGCAAGGTCACCCTCAGCACCCAGAAGGGCGACATCGAGATCGGCGCCGCGGCCGGCGTCTCGGCCGTCCTCGACGCCGGGACCAGCCACGGCCGTATCAGCAACTCCCTGAACAACAGCGCCGGCGCCGACGCCGGGCTCAGCATCCACGCGACCACCAGCTATGGCGACATCACCGCCCGCAGCCTGTAGTCCGCCGTATCCATCCCTAGGGGGCACCAGTCATGACCGACCTGGCCATCGCGGCGAACGGGCTGCGCAAGTCCTACGGCGACAAGACCGTTCTCGACGGCATCGACATCGCCGTACCGCAAGGAACGATCTTCTCCCTGCTCGGCCCGAACGGCGCCGGCAAGACCACCGCCGTGAAGATCCTCTCCACGCTCATCAGCGCCGACGCCGGATCCGGTGAGATCCGGGTCGGCGGGCACAGCCTCGCCACCGACCCGCAGGCGGTCCGCGCGGCGATCGGTGTGACCGGGCAGTTCTCCGCCGTGGACGGGCTGATCACGGGTGAGGAGAACATGCTCCTCATGGCCGACCTGCACCACCTCTCCAAGGCGGAGGGACGCCAGGCCGCGGCCGAGTTGCTGGAGCGCTTCGACCTCACCGACGCGGCGAAGAAGCCCGCCTCCACCTACTCCGGCGGCATGAAGCGCCGCCTCGACATCGCCATGACCCTGGTCGGCAACCCACGGATCATCTTCCTCGACGAGCCGACCACGGGCCTGGACCCGCGGGCCCGGCACAACATGTGGCAGATCATCCGCGAGCTGGTCACGGGCGGGGTCACCGTCTTCCTCACCACCCAGTACCTGGAGGAGGCCGACGAACTCGCCGACCGCATCGCGGTGTTGCACGACGGCCGGATCGTCGCCGAGGGCACCGCGGAGGAACTCAAGCGGCTGATCCCCGGCGGACACGTCCGGCTCCGCTTCACCGACCCGGCCGCGTACCAGTCGGCCGCCTCCGCCCTGCGTGAGGCGGCCCGCGACGACGAGGCCCTCGCCCTGCAACTCCCCAGCGACGGCAGCCAGCGCGAGCTGCGCTCCATCCTCGACTGGCTCGACTCGGCCGGCATCGAGGCCGACGAACTGACCGTGCACACCCCGGACCTGGACGACGTGTTCTTCGCCCTGACGGCCGGCACCGACGACCACAGGAACCCCGAGGAGGCAGTCCGATGAGCACCATCTCCCTTGCCGTGCGCGACTCTTCGACGATGCTGCGCCGCAACCTCCTGCACGCGCGCCGCTACCCGTCCATGACCCTGAACCTGCTCCTGACCCCGATCATGCTGTTGCTGCTGTTCGTCTACATCTTCGGCGACACGATGAGCGCGGGGATCGGGGGCGGCGGCCCGGACCGCGCGAAGTACATCGCGTACATCGTCCCGGGCTTGCTGCTGATGACGGTCGGCTCGACGACGATCGGCACGGCGGTCTCCGTCGCCATGGATATGACCGAGGGCATCATCGCCCGCTTCCGCACGATGGCGATCCACCGCCCGTCCGTGCTCATCGGGCACGTCGTCGGCAGTGTGCTGCAGTGCGTGCTGAGCGTGGTGCTGGTCGGGGCGGTGGCCGTGGCGATCGGCTTCCGCTCCACGGACGCCACGGTCCTGGAGTGGCTGGCGGCCTTCGGCCTCCTGGTCCTCTTCTCCATGGCGCTCACCTGGATCGCGGTCGGCATGGGCCTGGGCAGCCCGAACCCGGAGGCGGCCAGCAACAGCGCGATGCCGCTGATCCTCCTCCCCCTCCTGTCCAGCGCCTTCGTACCGCTCCACTCGATGCCGGGCTGGTTCCGGCCGATCGCCGAGTACCAGCCCTTCACCCCGGCGATCGAGACCCTGCGCGGCCTCCTCCTCGGCACGGAGATCGGCCACAACGGCTGGCTGGCGGTGGCCTGGTGCGTGGGACTGGCGGTGCTCGGCTACTTCTGGTCGACGTCGAAGTTCAACGCGGACCAGAAGTAGTGCGTGGGTCACGTGCGGCGCGCCGCTACGGCGAGGGTCGCGTAGGGCATGGTCACGGAGCCGCCTCGGGCATCGATGGCGGCTCCGACGGCTTTGAGGATCTCGGCGAGGGCGGCGGGCGGGAGCCGGGTGAAGGCGCCTTGGGTGGGCAGGACGTCCAGCCAGGCGTCCCGGCTGTACGTGAACTCCCAGTCGTACCGCCACTGTTCGGGCTCGCCGAAGGCGCCGTCGACGGAACGCATACCGTCGGCGGCTTTCGCGAGGAAGCCCAGGTAACCGTCGACGAGGGACCTGGTGACCGCCGCCCGGAAGTCGAAGGGCGAGTCCGGCATGACCCGCTCACCGGCATCGGCGACGGCCTCGGCGAGATCGGCGGGAAGGTCGGCGACGTTCCAGAAGGGGACGAGGAGCCCGCCGGGTTCGAGCACCTGGGCCGCCTTCTCGGCCCCCGCGGCGAGATCGACCCAGTGCCAGGCGGTCCCGGCGACAACGACGTCAAACCGCCGCCCATGTCCCGGCTCCCACTCCTCGAAGGTCGCGACGTCGATGTCGTCCGTGCCGAGGCGGCGGGCCAACTCGGCCATACGGGGGTCGGGTTCGACGCCGACGACAGTGCAGCCGGCGGCCTGGAACTGCCGGGCGACGATCCCGGTACCGCACCCGACGTCGAGCACGCGAGCGCCGGGACTGGCCTCCACGATCCGCCGGACGAGGGCGTCGGGATAACGGGGCCGGGCACGGTCGTAACGCTCGGGATCGGCCCCGAAGGACTCGGCGACGTCCCGGTGACGGTGGGGCTGGGACTGTGACGGGGGCTGGGACTGGGGCTGAGGCTGAGGCTGGGACGGTAAAGTGGGCATGCGCCCACTATGAATGGGCGCTCGCCCACTCGTCAACGCCAGGAGATACTTTCGGCATGCCAACAGGTGTGGCCATCCGCGACCCCCGCCGACAGCTCTTCGAGGCCGCCGAACGCCTCCTCCTACGAGCCGGCCCAACAGCCCTGACCAGCAGGGCGGTAACGGAGGAGGCGGGGGTGGCGAAGGGCGTACTCCACCGCCACTTCACGGACTTCGACGGCTTCCTGACGGAGCTGGTGCGATCGCGTATCGCACGCTTGGAGGCCCGGGGGGAGGGCCTGATCGCCGGGGCGGGCACGGGGTCGGTGGCGGACAACCTGACCGCCGCCCTGATCGACGTGTTCGACGCGGTAGGGGTCGCGGTGGTCAGCCTGGTGATCGCCCGCGACGAACTCCGGGCACGACTGCGGGCGTTGGGCTCGCCGGGGATTCCGCTGATGGCGGAGGCGGCGGGGGTACTGAGGGCTTACCTGGCGGCGGAGCAGGACTTGGGGAGGGTTACGGGGGACGCGGACGTCCTGGCCCCGACCCTGCTGGGCGCGGCCCACCTCCTGTTCGCGGACCGCGAGAGCCCGGCCCCGGACACGGCGGCCGTACACCGCGTGGTGACGACGGTCGTGTCCGGCGCGGTTCGGTAGTCCGTCAGCGGGGCGAGGTGACCCGGTGGTCCTTGCCGGTGGGCGGGGCTGCCCTGATGACGTAGATGCCCGAACCGGGCTCGATCTCACGGGACTTGGCGCGGAGGGCGACCATGTCCGTGCCCGGGGGCCAGCGGGTGCCGGTCTCGGACCACTGGATGCCGGTCAGGTCAACGTCCGTCAGGTCGGCGTCGTACAGGTTCGCTTCGGTGAAGTCGTCCAGCGCGCCGGCCAGGATGGCGGCGGCCAGGCCGTCGGGGTTGGGCAGCCCGAGCAGGCGACCGACCGAGTCGGCATGGGTGCGGGCGAGGAGGTCGGCGACTCCGATGGCGAGGTCGAGGTCCTGGTCGGTGAGCTCGTGATAGGGATGTCCGGTGCGAAGGGGGATGGCCCTGTTGATGTTGCGCGCGAGGCTCTCCGAAAGATCACGATCGGCGTTCGGAAGCACCTGCCCGGAACGGCCGAGCTGGAAAGCGAGGCGTTTGGCGATGACGAGCACGTCCCGGCGGCTGAGGTCGATGTTCTCTTGGTAGGCCTCCGCGACGGCGTCGAAAACGCCCCCGGAACGCCTGCTGATGAAGCCCATCGCGACAGCCCGATCCACGTCCTGCTCGAACTTCCAGTCGGGGTCACCCCCGGAAAGCCCCCTCCGGCGTACGCGCACCAGCGCCAGCGCGCGTACGAGGAGATCGCCGAGGACGCAGGAGACCACACCCGGCGCCCTGCGGTAGGCCAGTCGGCGGTCCGCCGCGATGCTCCACACGTCCGTCGCCGCGCTCGGCCGCCACACCCCCGTCACGGCGCTCAGCCCGGCCTCGACATCCAGCACGTCCCCCAGCCCCCGCAGGAGATCAGTGTGCCGGTCGTGCAACTGTGCCTCCCGCAGCCCGGCCTCCACATCGAGGAACCCGGACAGCCCCGAACTCACCTGCCTGTGCTCGCCGTTCAGCCACTCGTCGGCGGACTCCTCGGTCATCACCCCTCCCCCCGCGCGTCGAGATACCGCGCCGCGGCCCGCCGGGCCTTGAGCAGATTCGCCCGCACCGTCGCCCCGTCGACGCCGAGCAGCTCACCGATGTCCGCCGGTGTCCAGCCGTCCAGCGTCAGGCCCAGCACCTGCCGCTGCCGGGCCGGCAGAGCGCTCAGCACCCGTACGATCTCCCGCTCCTGCACCCACGCCTCCGCCTCCCCCAGCCGGCTCAGCACGGCTGTCGGCTCGGGCACCTCCCCCACCGGTTCCTCCTCCACGCGCACGGCGTGCCGGATGTAGGCCTGGTACGCGACCTTGTAGGCCCAGCTGCGGTGGAACCTGATCTCGGCCCACCTGCGGTACGCCTTGATCATCGTCTCCTGTGCGAGTTCGGCCGCGAGGTGGACCGGGGCGCCCTGATAGAGCAGATACGTCGTCAGTCTCGTGAAGTAGGTGCGGTAGAAGCCGCTGAACTCGTCGTCCGGCGCGGGAGGCCGATGGTCGACCCGCGCGGGCGTCTCCTCCGGGGCCACGCCTCCGCCCACCGGCACCGCCACCAACGGGTCGTCCTCCTCCTCTGGAGGTTCGGGATACCTCACACCGACCGCCTCTCGCATTCGCAGCCGGGGTGCGGCCGCCGGTCCCCCCGCCACCGCAGCCGTAACGCCAGGTGCGCCAGGGCGATCAGCTGAACCCCAAGGCCCGCGAAGGCGGTCAGTACCGACCCAAGAACCGGGTCCATCCGGCCCTCCTCTCTCCGAGTTCTCCGGGGTCTCGCTCCACGGCCGGCCCCTTCGTTCCCGAGAGCCGCTCAACGTGCCTCGCGTGAACCGCCGTTGGGTAAATTCCGGTGCCGGGCAGCGACGGCCGTGCCCAGCGCTGTCGGGGACTGTCAGTGGCTGGCCCTACAGTCGTTTCCATGGCGACACTTCCCAATCCGCTGCCGAGGCTCGCGTCCCTCGGTCTGGACCTCCCGGCCGGGAGGCTCATCGACGCGACGGATGACGGGCCGTGGCATGAGCCGCTGCTGTGGCTGGCGGACGGAGCGGCGGCTCCGGGTGCCTGGTCGGCGCCGGCGGAGGCGGCCCCGGCGGTCGGTCTGCTGCCCGTTCTGCTCGACGTGGGTGGAGGTCATGGCGGGCCGGAGGAGTGGGAGTTGATGCCCGGGGAGATGTCCTACCCGGGTGACCACGACGCCGAGGAGGTCCTGGAGGACGCCTGGGACGAGTACGCCGAGGAGGACATCGACTGGCCGGGACTGGCCGACGGCCCGCACGCCGACGCCAACGCCGACTCCGATGCTGACCCCGATTCCGTCGCCTCCGGCATCGTGGAGTCCCTCCTCGACGGTGCCGGGCCGCTCAAGGAACCCCGCCTCGCGCTCGTCCCCGCCCGCCGCAGCGCCGACATCCCCACCGCGATCGGCTGGATGGGCCCGGCGAACCACGAGAGCGACACGGCCCGGCTGTCCGCCGTGCTCCGTTCCTGGGAGGACCGGTTCGGCATACGGGTCGTGGCGCTCGGCTTCGACCACCTGCTGGTGTCCGTCGCCCACCCGCCGACCACCCTCGCCGAGGCGGAGGCCCTGGCCGCGGAACACTTCGCGTTCTGCCCGGACAACATCTGGCAGGGCGCGGACAGCACGCTCGCGGCCTACGCCGAACACCAGCTCCTCAACCAACCGGCCTGGCAC
Source organism: Streptomyces sp. NPDC047081 (assembly GCF_040643775.1). Classification (NCBI taxonomy): domain Bacteria; kingdom Bacillati; phylum Actinomycetota; class Actinomycetes; order Kitasatosporales; family Streptomycetaceae; genus Streptomyces; species Streptomyces sp. NPDC047081. The sequence continues at coordinate 420,519 of NZ_JBEYUY010000006.1, forward strand.
TTCTGGTGGGACTGACAGGCCCGGGTGAGGTGCCTACGCGGCCCGCCAGACCGTCATGTCCGCGGTCAGGAAGCTCATCCCGGGGGTCTTCCACAACGCCGTCGACTTCACCTGGATCACGAGCAGGGCGATGTCCCCGGAGCGGTGCCTGACGCAGATCTCGCTGCCCTGCGCCGCCCACGACAGCCCGAGGGTGTGGCTCTTCTCGCCGGTGAGGGCGGCCCGGCACCTGTCATAAGTACCGCCCGGCTTGCCGGTCAGCTGGGTGATCACACTGGTCTTGCTCACCAGCGCACAGCCCGCTTCCTTGCAGTCGAGGCGGATGTCGCCCTTGTTGTTCTTGGGCTCGACGGGTTCCTCGATGTTCAGCGAGTTCTTCTCGTCGATCCAACGGAAGGGGTACGGGACGGCCTGGGGAGACTCGGAGACCTCCGGGGCCGGGGAGGACGACGAGGACTTCGGCGCCCCACCGCCACCAGCAGTACTGGCCGTCGAGGAGCCGGATGAAGAAGCTGAAGAAGCGGTCGCATCCCGATCCCGGATCCCGTCAACGGCCCCCTTGAGCAACCACGCCAACCCCGCGATCAGCACCAACCCCGCCGTGACGATCCCGACGGTGATCAGGACGGCCCGCCTCCGCCGAGCCCGTCCCTCCTCCGGCCTGACCGTGAAGGGCCCGGCGGGATAGGGGCCGTGCGGATAGATGCCTGGCGCATGGGAGCCGGCCGGATAGGGGCCTGCCGGGTACGTTCCTGCTGGAACCGCCGCCACCGGAAGCACGCCCTCCGGGGGCGACCACGGCGACTGCGGAGCTTCCACACGCGAGGCTTCCGCACCCCCCGACTCCGATGCCCCAGACCCCGGCGCCTCCGACCGAACCCCCGCCCCCATCACCCGAGTCGCAACCGCACCCGGCTCAGTCACCGGCGCAGACACCGGCTCCGGAACCACCACCTCCGGCCCCGCCACCTCCCGCCAAACCGCGGCCCCCGCCCCCACCACGGCCGCCCGCCCCAGCCGCTCCCGGCACCACTCCACAACCTCCCCCGGCGTCGCCCGCTCCCCCGGCTCCGCAGCCAGACAGCGCGCGATCAGCGGACGCAGATCCTCAGGCAACCGGGACAGATCCGGCTCCGAATGCACGATCCGGTAGAGGACGTTGACCGCCGCCCCCTCCCCGTACAACGGCTCCCCCAGCGCCGCGAACGCCGCCGTCTGCCCCAGCGCGAACACATCCGTCGCCGCCGTCACCTCACCCCCGGACGCCTGCTCCGGCGCCATGAACGACGGCGTGCCGATCGTGCTCCCCGTCGCCGTGTACGACGTCGAGTCCGCCGCCAGCGAGATCCCGAAGTCGATCACCCGCGGCCCGTCCGCGGCCAGCAGCACGTTGGACGGCTTCAGATCCCGATGCACGATCCCGGCCCCATGGATGGCCTGCAACGCCTCCGCCACCCCCGCCACCAGCCACAACACCGCCGGCACCGGCAACGGCCCCCGCCGGGCCACCGCCTCCGACAGCGACGGCCCGGGCACATACAGCGTGGCCAGCCACGGCGGTACGCCGTCCGCGTCCGCGTCGATCAACTCGGCGGTGTAGGCACCCCGCACCCGCTGCGCCGCCTTGATCTCCCGCCGGAACCGCCGCCGGAAGTCGGGATCGTCGGCCAGCTCCGGCCGTACGACTTTGATCGCGACCGGCCGCCCACCCGCCGTGTGCGACAGATAGACCCGCCCCATCCCGCCAGCGCCGAGCCGCGCGGCAAGCCGGTACCCGGCCACCACGGCCGGATCGTCCGCCTGCAACTCCTCGAACACCTCGGCCGCGTCAGCGCCAGTGTCGGCGTCGTTCATCGCTCCCCGCCCCCCATGCCCCGAAGTCCCCCCAACCTCGCTCAAATGCTAGGCCCCCAGCCCCAACCCCACCCCCAGCCTCCGCAGCCCCTCCCCGATCTCCTCCGGCGTCTGCGTCACGAAGCACAGCCGCATCGTCGAGCGGTCCGGCTCACCGGCGTAGAAGGGCGCCCCCGGGACGTAGGCGACGTCGTGCCGCACCACATCCCCCAGCAGGGCCGTCGTGTCGTACGACTCCGGAAGCCGGGCCCAGAGGAACATCCCGCCCTCCGGCCGCTCCCACACCGAGCCCGCCGGCAGCGCGTCGGCCAGTCCCGCCAGCATCGCGTCCCGCCGCTCCCGGTACGCCCCCGCGACCCGCGCGACATGCGCGTCGAGGTCCCGGTCGGCCAAGTACCGTGCCGCGGCGAGCTGGTTGACCGTCGGCGTGTGCAGATCCGCCGCCTGCTTGGCCACCGCGCAGGCCCGCCGCAGCTGCGCCGGCGCCCGCAGCCAGCCGAGCCGCAGCCCCGGCGCCATCACCTTGGAGAAGGAACCGAGCAGGACGGTCCGGTCCCGTGCCCCCTCGTACGAGGCGATCCACGGCACCCGCTCCCCCTCGAAGCGCAGTTCGCCGTACGGGTCGTCCTCGACGATCCACAGCCCGCACCGCCCCGCCACCTCCGCGACCGCGGCCCTGCGCCCGGCGGACATCGTCCGGCCGGTCGGGTTCTGGAAGGTGGGGACCGTGTAGAGCAGCTTCGGCCGCTCCCGCGCCACCAGTTCCGCCAGCGCCTCCGGGTCCACCCCGTCCGCGTCGCCCGGCACCGCCACGACCCGCGCGCCCGCGAAGGCGAAGGCCTGAAGTGCCGCCAGATAACAGGGACTCTCGACCAGAACCGTGTCGCCGGGCTCCAGCAGCGCGGTCGCGAGCAGCGAAAGCGCCTGCTGGGAGCCGGTGGTGACGAGGATGTCGTCGGCCTCCGTGGGCAGCCCGCGTGCCGTCGTCCGCGCCGCCAGCGCGGCCCGCAGCGCCGGCTCGCCCTCCGTCGTCGCGTACTGCAACGCCCGCGCCGGTGTCTCCGCCAGCACCGCCCGGAACGCCTCCGCGATCCCCTCCGCGTCGAACAGTTCCGGCGCCGGCAGCCCGCCCGCGAAGTTGATCACCTCGGGGCGGGCGGTGACGGCGAGGATGTCCCGTACCGGCGAACCCCCGACGGACCGGGCGCGCGCGGCGAGCGGCGGGGCGGGCGCGAGGGCGGACGGCGCGACGGTCATGACGGCTCCTTCGGCTGCGGGACAGCGACTGGTGCCCGCAGCCTAAAGATGTACGTGCCGCCTACAAGCACCTTTCCGCGATACGGACGCACGGCACGGCCGGCCCGCTCAGGCCTTCGTGCCGATCGCCCCGTACACGTTGATGTCGTCGTCCGTCACGTCGTTGATGTCCCGGTAGCGGATCTTCTCGATGTCGTCGAGGCTCTCGAAGTACGCCTCGTCCACCGCGGGCGGGGCCGGCGCCGGGCCCGGGTGCCACAGATGCGCGGGGACCACCCCGGGCTCGTCCAGCGTCAGGCCCGGCGTCTCGCTGTAGAACCGCTCGACCTCGGCCCGGGAGCGGAACACGAAGGTGAAACCGCGCTCGGTGTACGTCCGCTGGACCGCGCGGGTCGGCTCGGGGTGCATCTCGTCGGTGAGGTGGCTGAGCACCACCTGACTCCCGGAGGGCAGCGCCGCCACCAGCTCGCGCACCAGCGGGTACGCCTCCTCGTCCTCGACGAAGTGCAGGATCGCGACGAGGAGAAGGGCGACCGGCTGGTCGAAGTCGAGGGTCTTCGCCGCCTCTTCGAGGATCTCGGCCGGGCGGCGCAGGTCCGCGTCGATGTAGTCGGTACGGCCCTCGTCGCTGCTGGTGAGCAGGGCACGGGCGTGCGCCAGGACCACGGGGTCGTTGTCGACGTACACGATCCGTGACTCGGGGGCGACGGCCTGGGCGATCTGGTGGACGTTCTCCCCGGTGGGCAGCCCGGTGCCGATGTCGAGGAACTGCCGGATGCCCTGCTCCTCGGCCAGCCGGGTCACCGCGCGGCGCATGAAGTCGCGGTTGTGCCGTACGTCGAGGTAGCCGCGCGGGTTGGCGGCGAGCGCGGCGGCGGCCGCGGCGCGGTCCACGGGGTAGTTGTCCTTGCCGCCGAGGAAGACGTCGTAGACGCGGGCCGGATGTGCCTTGGTGGTGTCGATCCTCCCTCTCAGCAGCGCGGGGTCTTGGCTCAGAGCGTCACCGGGCACGGGCGTCTCCCTGGGAGAGTCGAGGCGGTCAAACAGGCCGGTCATTCAAGCGACAACAACGTAACTCCCGACGGGAGTTGATGGTGCCCGAGCGGCGATCTCACAGCTCCCGGGCCCGTACGGCGTCCCACGACCCGTCCCGGAGACGACACATCCCCGCAGGTCAGACCCCATCCCGCCACCTGGCCGTCCCGAATCCCGCGCGAAGTGTGGCGCCCGGCACCGATCACCGCCCAGGCTGAGCCCGTCGCCCCAGTCCAGCCGACCACGGAAGGCCCACCACCATGCCCGCCCGAGCCGACCGCGCCCGTCGTCACCTCGTCGCCGCCATCCTCGCGGCGCTCACCGCCCTGACCCTCGCGGGCTGCCAGGACGGCACCGGCATACGTGACGAGGGCCCGGCGACGAGCCACGCCGTGCACGCCCCCGCCGTAACCCTCGTGCACGGCGACCGAGACGCGAAGAGGCCGTCCGGTCTGCAACCGGACGGCCTCGAAACGCGGTGATCAGCCCGCGGCGATCAACCGGCGTACGCCGGAGCCGCTTCCTTCGGGTTCGGGCCGTACTGGTTCGGGCCCGGCTGGCTGTCGGAGACCGCGAAGACCAGCAGGGTGATCGGGCCGGCGATCGGGACGATGCCGAACAGCAGCCACCAGCCGGAGCGGCCCGTGTCGTGCAGGCGGCGGACGCCGACGGCCAGGCTGGGGATCAGGATGGCCAGGTAGAAGATGCCCACGAGAGCGAAGAGCGCCGCGGTCTTCGTGGCGAGGGCGAGGACCAGCAGCACCACGTAGATGATTCCGACGAACAGCGCGAAGTTCCAGTACTCCTTGCGGCGCGAGCGCCCGCTGAACACCGCGTACTTCTTCAGCGCCTCGATGAACCAGCTCATTGCGTCCCCCTGGGATCGACGTTCGGGCCGTTCCGGAACGGATCAGGCCAGGCGCAGAAGGTAGGGACCATGACGAGAACTCGTCAATTCGGTGTGTACAGCCCACGGGTTGAGCGATTTCCGGACAGATGCCCACCTGTCCGGAGGTAATCGCAGGTCGGACAACGCGCGTTCACGGCACCGAGTTGCTTCCGTTGCCGAACCGAACACGTTCCGAGGCCGGTCGGTGTCCGATTCGACGCCGGTTCTATCTCATTCCGTTGCCCAACCGCCCCACCCACAACGGCAGTCAGCGCAGCTTCTGCGCCACCTCGGTGGCCCAATAGGTGAGGATGTTCTGCGCGCCGGCCCGCTTGATGCCGGTGAGGGCCTCCAGGATCGCCTTGTCCCGGTCGATCCAGCCCTTCTCGGCGGCGGCCTCGATCATCGAGTACTCGCCGGAGATCTGGTAGGCGGCGACCGGCACGTCCACCTCGTCCGCGACCCGCGCGAGGATGTCGAGGTAGGGCCCGGCCGGCTTCACCATCACCATGTCGGCCCCCTCCGCCAGGTCGAGGGCCAGCTCGCGCAGCGCCTCCCGCGCGTTGGCCGGATCCTGCTGGTACGTCTTCCGGTCGCCCTTGAGCGAGGAGGCGACGGCCTCCCGGAAGGGCCCGAAGAAGGCGGAGGCGTACTTGACGGTGTACGCGAGGATCGCGACGTCCTCCCGCCCGATCTGGTCGAGCGCGTCCCGGACGACCCCGATCTGCCCGTCCATCATGCCGCTGGGCCCCACCACATGGGCGCCCGCGTCGGCCTGCACCTGGGCCATCTCGGCGTACCGCTCCAGGGTCGCGTCGTTGTCGACCCGGCCCTCGGCGTCCAGCACCCCGCAGTGCCCGTGATCGGTGGTCTCGTCCAGGCACAGGTCGGACATGACGAGCAGCTCGTCGCCCACCTCGGCCCGCACGTCCCGGATCGCGACCTGCAGAATCCCGTCCGGATCGGTCCCAGGGGTCCCGAGGGCGTCCTTCTTCTCCTCCTCCGGCACCCCGAAGAGCATGATTCCGGAGATCCCGGCCTCGACCGCCTCGGCGGCGGCCTTCTTCAGACTGTCGCGGGAGTGCTGCACGACCCCGGGCATCGCCGAGATCGGCACCGGCTCGCTGACACTCTCGCGCACGAACGCCGGGAGGATGAAGTCCGCGGGGTGCAGCCGGGTCTCGGCGACCATGCGCCGCATGACGGGGGTGGTTCGCAGCCGCCGGGGCCGCGTGCCGGGGAAGGATCCGTACTTCGTCATGCCACCTACGCTACGCCCGGCTCAGGGGCACCTTTGCCGACGTCCCGTCGGAGGCCCCGGCTCCGCCATGCGCCCCGTACGCCCCGGGTTCATCCTGAAAGGACCAGCCCCGGGCGCCCCGGGAGGACGCGATGACCGCCACCCACCACACCCCCGACCAGTTCGCCCTGTCCGAGATCCACGGGCCAGTCCTGCGCCCCGGCGACCCGGACTACGAGGCCGAGGTCACCGGCTTCAACCTCGCCGCCCGCCACACACCTGACGTCGTGGTGGGCGCGACCGGCGTGGACGACATCGTCACGGCGATGCGCTGGGCGTCGGCCACGCACACCCCCGTGGCGGTCCAGGCGACGGGCCACGGCGCCAACTTCCCCATCGACAACGGCCTGTTGATCACCACGGCCCGCATGACGGACGTACGCATAGATCCCACGGAACGCACCGCCACGGTCGCGGCCGGCGCGAAGTGGCACCACGTCCTGGACGCGGCCGCCCCGCACGGCCTGGCCGCCCTCAACGGCTCCTCCACGGACGCCGGAGTCGTCGGCTACACGCTGGGCGGCGGCCTCCCGGTCCTGGGCCGCACCTACGGCTACGCGGCGGACCGGGTCCGCGCCTTCCAGCTGGTCACCCCGAACGGCAAGCTCCTCACGGTGGACGCGGACACCGAACCCACCCTTTTCTGGGCCCTGCGGGGCGGCAAGGGCAACGTCGGCATAGTCACCGAGATGACCTTCGACCTGCTCCCCCTGTCCACGCTCCTGGGCGGCGGCATCTACTACCCCGGCGAACACGCGGAAGCGGTCCTGCGCACCTGGGCGGACTGGACGACGACTCTCCCCACGGAGATGTGCAGCGCGTACACCCTGCTCCGCCTCCCCCCGATCCCCCAGATTCCGGAACCCCTCCGCGGCGGCTTCTGGGCAAGGGTGGCCGTGGCCTGGACCGGCGACCGCGAACAGGGCGAGGCCCTGCTGACCCCGATCCGCGCGGCGGCACCGGTCACGATCGACATGGTGGAGGAGATGCCGTACGCGGCGGTGGACCGCATCTACATGGACCCGCAGGACCCGCTCCCCGCCCGAGAAGCCTGCACCCTGCTGAGCGCGCTTCCCCAGGAGGCCCTGTCGGCCTTCCTCTCCCAGGCCGGCCCGTCAGCGCCCCCGGACTACCCGCTCCTCCTCGTGGAACTCCGCCACATGGGCGGCGAACTCTCCCGCCCGGCCCTGGTGGAGGACGCGATCTGCGCGAGGGACGCCAGCTACGTCCTGGAAACGGTGGGACTCCTGGCAGGCCCGGAAGCGGCAACGGCAGTGGAAGCGGCCACAACAGCCCTCCACTCGACGCTGACCCCGTACGGCACGGGCCACACGATGGTCAACCTGCACGGCACCCCGGGCGACGAGAAGGACAGGGCGAGGGCCTGGACGGAGGAGGTGTACACGCGACTGAGCCGGACGAAGGCGACGTATGACCCGGAGAACCTGCTGCGGTACGGGCACACGGTAGATATTTCCAGCCGGTCCGGCGCAGCCTGACGAGGCCGCCTCAGCCACAACCAGCCCGTCCGGCGTTTGAGGACGAGGCCGAAGGCCGATGGGGGTCTGGGGGCGCAGCCCCCAGGGACGCGCACCCCCACCCACCCGCAGCTCAAGTCGTGCGGCGCCGCCGAGCCCCCGGCCGCCTCTCACTCGGCCGCGTAACCGGATCCCCCGCCTCCAGCGCCGCAGCCCGCCTCCGCAACCCGAAGTCGGCCAACGCCTCCGCCAGCTTGTGCACCGACGGCTCCGGAGCCATGACGTCCACCCGCAGCCCGTGCTCCTCGGCCGTCTTGGCCGTGGCAGGACCGATACACGCGATCACCGTCACGTTGTGCGGCTTCCCGGCGATACCCACCAGGTTCCGCACGGTCGACGAGGACGTGAAGAGAACGGCGTCGAAGCCACCCCCCTTGATCGCCTCCCGCGTCTCGGCCGGCGGCGGCGACGCCCGCACGGTGCGGTAGGCCGTGACGTCGTCCACCTCCCACCCGAGCTCGATCAGCCCGGCGACCAGCGTCTCCGTGGCGATGTCGGCCCGCGGCAGGAACACCCGGTCGATCGGATCGAAGACGGGGTCGTACGGCGGCCAGTCCTCCAGCAGCCCCGCAGCCGACTGCTCCCCACTGGGCACCAGATCCGGCTTCACACCGAACGCGACCAGCGCCTTGGCGGTCTGCTCGCCCACCGCCGCGACCTTGATGCCGGCGAACGCCCGCGCGTCGAGCCCGTACTCCTCGAACTTCTCCCGTACGGCCTTCACCGCGTTCACCGAGGTGAAGGCGATCCACTCGTACCGCCCGGTCACGAGCCCCTTCACGGCCCGCTCCATCTGCTGGGGCGTGCGCGGCGGCTCGACGGCGATGGTCGGCACCTCGTGCGGCACGGCCCCGTAGGACCGCAGCTGGTCGGAGAGCGACGCCGCCTGCTCCTTCGTCCGCGGCACGAGCACCTTCCAGCCGAACAGCGGCTTGGACTCGAACCACGACAACTGGTCGCGCTGGGCGGCGGCGGAACGCTCACCGACCACGGCTATCACCGGCCGGCCGCCATCGGGCGAGGGCAGCACCTTCGCCTGCTTCAGCGTCTGCGCGATCGTGCCGAGGGTCGCCGTCCAGGTCCGCTGACGAGTGGTCGTACCAGCCACCGTCACGGTCATCGGAGTGTCCGGCTTGCGCCCGGCCGACACCAGCTCACCGGCGGCCGAACCGACGGAGTCGAGCGTCGTCGAGACCACGACCGTCCCGTCCGACGCGCCGACCTCGGTCCAGCACCGGTCCGAGGCGGTACGGGCGTCCACGAACCGGACGTCCGCGCCCTCGGCGTCCCTCAGCGGGACACCCGCGTACGCGGGCACGCCGACGGCCGCGGCCACACCGGGCACGACCTCGAAGGGCACGCCCCCGCGAACGCAGGCGAGCATCTCCTCGGCGGCGTAAGCGTCCAGGCCAGGGTCCCCCGACACCGCACGGACGACCCGCCTGCCGCCCCGCGCGGCCTCCATGACAAGATGTGCGGCATCCCGTACCGCGGGGACCCCAGCGGTTGTTGACGAGCTGTCAACAACCGCGAGCTGAGGTGTGCCCGGGCCCGGCAGCGGGTCCGAAGAAGGACCCCCGTCCGTGTGCACCTCGGCGACGCCTTGTCTGGCGTGCCGGCGCACCACGTCGAGCACGTCGTGCTCGGCGACCAGTACGTCCGCGTTCGCCAGCGCCTCCACGGCGCGCAGAGTCAGCAGTCCCGGATCTCCGGGTCCGGCACCCAGGAAGGTGACGTGCCCGTGATCGAGGCCGGCGGGAAGAGAGGTGGGGCTCACTTGGCTTGCTCCCCCATCAGACCGGCCGCGCCCTGGGCAAGCATCTCGGCAGCGAGTTCACGGCCGAGCGCCATTGCTTGGTCGTACGTCTCGGGCACGGGACCGGTGGTGGACAGCTGCACCGTGCGCGAACCGTCGGTCGTGCCGACTATCCCGCGCAGGCGCATTTCCTTGACGATCTGCCCGTCGGCCAACAGGTCGGCCAGCGCGCCCACAGGGGCGCTGCAACCGGCCTCCAGGGCGGCGAGCAGTGACCGCTCGGCGGTCACGGCGGCCCGCGTGAACGGGTCGTCGAGCTCGCCGAGCGCCGCGATCAGGTCCGCGTTGTCCGCGGCACACTCGATCGCCAGTGCCCCCTGGCCGGGGGCGGGCAAAACGGTGTCGACCGACAGGAAGTCGGTCACGTCGTCGATCCGCCCGAGGCGGCTGAGCCCGGCGGCGGCGAGGACAACGGCGTCCAGCTCGCCCTCCCGCACGTACCCGATCCGGGTGTCGACGTTCCCCCGGATCGGCACGGTCTCGATGTCCAGCCCATGGCCGCGCGCATACGCGTTCAGCTGGGCCGTCCGCCGCGGCGAACCGGTCCCGATCCGCGCCCCGCGGGGCAGGTCGGTGAACTTCAGCGCGTCCCGGGCGACGATGACGTCCCTCGGGTCCTCGCGCTCCGGTACGGCGGCCAGCGCCAGCTCCTCGGGCTGCTGGGTGGGCAGGTCCTTGAGCGAATGAACCGCGAAGTCCACCTCACCCCGCAGCAGCGCGTCCCGCAGGGCGGTCACGAACACACCCGTGCCGCCGATCTGCGCGAGGTGCTCGCGCGAGGTGTCGCCGTACGTCGTGATCTCGACGAGCTCCACGGGCCGTCCGGTCACCTGGCTCACGGCGTCCGCCACTTGCCCGGACTGGGCCATGGCGAGTCTGCTCCGCCTGGTCCCGAGCCTCAGTGCCTTGTCAGTCATGCTGGCCCTCGGTTCTTGCTGTTCTCAGATTCATCGTCGGCGCGCTCGGCCCGGGACACGGCGGCCACCGCCTCCTGGTCGAGGTCGAACAGGGTCCGCAGGGCATCCGCGTACCCCGCTCCGCCCGGTTCGGCCGCGAGCTGCTTGACCCGCACGGTCGGCGCGTGCAGCAACTTGTCGACCACACGCTTCACGGTCTGCGTGATCTCGGCCCGGTGCTTGTCGTCGAGCCCGGGAAGCCGCCCTTCGAGCCGCGCGATCTCACTGGCCACCACATCGGCGGCCATGGTCCGCAGCGCCACGACGGTCGGCGTGATGTGCGCCGCCCTCAGCGCCGCCCCGAAGGCGGCAACCTCATCGGCGACGATCCGTCGCACCTGGTCCACATCGGCCGCCATGGGCGCGTCCGCAGAAGCGTCCGCCAACGACTCGATGTCGACGAGCCGAACCCCGGCCTGCCGATGCACGGCGGCGTCGATGTCCCGGGGCATGGCGAGGTCGAGCAGGAAAAGCACGGGCGCGGGCCGAGGCGCTTCGACGACGGCCTCAGGCTTACGACGCTCGGGGATCCGCACGCCCAGGGAGGCCAGCGCGGCGAGCGCGACGATGGCGTCGGCGTCGTCCGCGACGGGACTGGACGTCTGCGGCCGGGGAGCGTTGTCGACCCAGGCGGCATGCTGCTCAAGCTCAGCGGCACCCATGCCGGCCACGGCAGCTTCGCCGAGCACGGAGAAACCGGCGGTGGCGGAGAGCGAAGGCAGGTCGAGGGGACAATTTTCTTCCCCTTCCTGGTCTGCGGGCAGTCGTGCCGCTTGGGCGGCTCCCGACCCAAAGCGAGACGGCACCCCGCCGGCGCGGGCGGGCGATTCCCACCCAGGCCCAGCACCGGCGTCCGGCACCCGCCCAGCAACAGCCGCGCCCACGGCCTCCGCGCTCAGCACAAGTCCAGTCGCACCCGTACAGGACACAACAACATCGGCACGTGTCAGCTCGCCCGGCACCGCATCCATCGGTACCGCGCGGGCCACCACGTCCAAGTCCCCGGCGTCGTTCAAGATCTCCGCAAGCCGCTCGGCCCGATCAGCGGTCCGGTTGGCGACGACGACTTCGCCGACCCCCGCCCGCGCAAGGGTCGCCGCGGCCAGCGAGGACATCGACCCGGCCCCGATGACAACCGCGGTCTTCCCGCGAGCCCAGTCCTCCACGGACCCGCCGACAGCCAGCTGCTCCAGACCGAAGGTGACCAGCGACTGCCCGGCCCGGTCGATCCCGGTCTCGGAGTGAGCGCGCTTGCCGACCCGCAGCGCCTGCTGGAAGAGGTCGTTCAGCAGTCGCCCGGCGGTGTGCAGGTCCTGCGCCTTGGCGAGGGAGTCCTTGATCTGCCCGAGGATCTGCCCCTCGCCGACGACCATCGAGTCGAGCCCGCAGGCCACGGAGAAGAGATGGTGGACGGCCCGGTCCTCGTAGTGCACGTACAGGTACGGGGTCAGCTCGTCCAGCCCCACCCCGCTGTGCTGGGCGAGCAGCGTGGACAGCTCGGCGACACCCGCGTGGAACTTGTCCACGTCGGCGTACAGCTCGATGCGGTTGCAGGTGGCGAGCACCGCGGCCTCGGTGGCGGGCTCCGCGGCGACCGTGTCCTGGAGCAGCTTGACCTGGGCGTCCGCGTGCAGCGCGGCCCGTTCCAGAACGCTGACCGGGGCGCTGCGGTGGCTCAGCCCGACGACGAGGAGACTCATGCCGGCATCACGGCGGGTACGTCCCCGTCGGGTCCCTGCTCGGCGGAGTCCGGGCGCGCGGCGGTGGCCGGCCCGCTGCCGTCGGCGGCCGCGTGCTCCTCACCGGCCTTGCGCTGCTCGTGGAAGGCGAGGATCTGCAGCTCGATCGACAGATCCACCTTGCGTACGTCGACGCCGTCCGGGACGGACAGGACGGTCGGCGCGAAGTTCAGGATGGAGGTGACGCCGGCGGCCACGAGCCGGTCGCAGACGGGCTGGGCGGCACCGGCGGGCGTGGCGATGACGCCGATGCTCACGCCGTTGTCCTCGATGATCTTTTCCAGGTCGTCGCTGTGCTGCACGGGGATCCCGGCGACGGGCTTTCCTGCCATCGCCGGATCGGCGTCGATGAGGGCCGCGACGCGGAAGCCACGGGAGGCGAACCCGCCGTAATTGGCCAGGGCGGCGCCGAGGTTACCGATACCGACGATCACGACCGGCCAGTCCTGGGTGAGCCCGAGCTCACGCGAGATCTGGTAGACGAGATACTCGACGTCGTAGCCGACACCGCGCGTTCCGTAAGAACCCAGGTAGGAGAAGTCCTTGCGCAGCTTCGCGGAGTTGACCCCCGCGGCGGCGGCCAGCTCCTCGGAGGAGACCGTGGGTACCGAGCGCTCCGAGAGTGCGGTCAGCGCGCGGAGGTACAGCGGAAGCCTGGCGACGGTGGCCTCGGGAATCCCTCGGCTACGGGTCGCCGGTCGGTGAGTTCGGCCAGTTGCCACGGTGCTCCTGCGGGTAGAGCGGGGCTGTAGGCGGTCACACGTACCCAGACCGCCCCGTCGACAGCAGGCTATGTCTTTGTGAACGCGTGCACAAAGATGGTGTCCGATTTGCCCGGCCAACGTGACCGGGGTCACGCACTCCTGTCCCAGGCGCATCCCAGGGGGCAAAACCGCCACACTCCTTGTGAATCCCGCCCCCGAGACCAGACCACCATCGATCCTAAGCGACTTCCCAGGCGCCTCTGTACTGCTCGGTCAGTTCCCTGCTACTCGGCCAGCGCCTTGCGGAGGCGAACCTCGTCCACCTTCCAGAAGGTGTGCTGACGGCCGTCGACGAGAACGACCGGAATCTGTTCCCAGTACCGCTCGTGCAGTTCCGGGTCCTGGGTGATGTCCTTCTTCTCCCAGGGGACGCCGAGTTCGTCACACACCTTCTCGACCACGGCCTGCGCGTCCTCGCACAGATGGCAGTCGGGCTTGCCGATGAGGGTGACCAGCCGGTCCTGCGGAGCCGGCTTGCGTCGGAAGAGGGGGCTCATGCCGGCCATTGTCGCGCTTGTTTAACGGGCCGGTCGCGGAGAGTTCACAGCCTTCAAACCTCGCGCGTCTGGAGGCACCGAACAAACTGGCTATGCTCACGGACATGGCCGCTCTCGGATGGCTCACTCCCCGTAGGCGCTCCGCCACGGCGCGGAGCGTGTTGGCAGGCGAGGCTTCGGCGGAGGCCGCGCGCAAGTCCTCGCAGGACGTCCCCCCGGAGGAACCGGAGTTCCCGGTGCTCGGTGACGACAAGGCCGCTGCCTTCTTCGACCTGGACAACACGGTGATGCAGGGCGCGTCCCTGTTCCACTTCGGCCGTGGTCTGTACAAGCGGAAGTTCTTCGAGACCCGCGACCTGGCCCGGTTCGCCTGGCAGCAGGCGTACTTCCGGCTGGCCGGCTCCGAGGACCCGGAGCACATGCAGGAGGCCCGGGACTCGGCGCTGTCCATCGTCAAGGGCCATCGCGTCGCCGAACTCCAGTCGATCGGCGAGGAGATCTACGACGAGTACATGGCCGAGCGCATCTGGCCCGGCACCCGGGCCCTCGCCCAGGCCCACCTGGACGCGGGCCAGAAGGTGTGGTTGGTCACAGCGGCCCCGGTCGAGATCGCCACGGTGATCGCCCGCCGCCTCGGCCTGACCGGCGCCCTGGGCACGGTCGCGGAGTCGGTCGACGGCGTCTACACGGGCAAGCTGGTCGGCGAACCCCTCCACGGCCCCGCGAAGGCCGAGGCGGTCCGGGCCCTGGCCGCGGCAGAAGGCCTCGACCTCTCTCGCTGCGCCGCCTACAGCGACAGCCACAACGACATCCCGATGCTCTCGCTGGTGGGCCACCCCTACGCGATCAACCCGGACACCAAGCTCCGCAAACACGCCCGCAACCTGGACTGGCGCCTGCGGGACTACAGGACGGGCAGGAAGGCCGCGAAGGTGGGGATCCCGGCGGCAGCAGGCGTAGGCGCGGTGGCAGGCGGCACAGCAGCGGCGATCGCAATCAGCCGACGCCGCCGATAAGGCTTTTAGGGGCGCGGGGAACTGCGCGATCAGCCACAACGGACGCGCACCCAAAACTCAAGGCGTACCCCCCAACCCTCTCCGCCAGTCCTCTTGTCGGCGGACAGCCACAACACGCCCTGTTCCCACACCCAACCCGAACCTTTCCGATCAACAACCGGTCACTCTCCGGTACTTGATCGCACGTCATTCGGTTACAGAAGCGACGTAATCGATGATTTGAGCAACTGGGTGTAGCAGCGCCTGCACGAAGCGTTATTCTCCTCAGACGCAAACCGGTACCCCTCCGTCGCTACGACGGGTGAACGGTCCCGCACTGCACGTGATGGAAGCTCTGCCTCTGGGAGTCCCGTGTACCCACACGTCGGGGTTGACGCCTCGGGCCTGGCTACGCTGCGCGCAACGGTCCAACAACTGTTGCGCGACTTCGTCCCCACCGCGTACGCCGTCCCCGCACTCGCGGTAGCCACCGCACCGGCCGGCCCGTGCTACGCGCTTGCCGACGGCACCGCAGCCGTCGGCAGACGGGGCCGTACCGCGGCCGGTGCCACCACCGCGCGCCGCCCGGCCGCGGACAGCGACAGCGCCCGGATGATGGACCTCGTCGAGCGGGCCCAGGCCGGCGAGGCCGACGCGTTCGGGCGGCTCTACGACCAGTACAGCGACACCGTCTACCGGTACATCTATTACCGCGTGGGCGGAAAGGCCACCGCCGAGGACCTCACGAGCGAGACCTTTCTGCGGGCGCTGAGAAGGATCGGCACGTTCACCTGGCAGGGCCGCGACTTCGGCGCCTGGCTCGTGACCATCGCCCGCAACCTCGTGGCCGACCACTTCAAGTCGAGCCGCTTCCGGCTGGAGGTCACCACCGGCGAGATGCTCGACGCCAACGAGGTCGAGCGCTCCCCGGAGGACTCCGTCCTGGAGTCCCTCTCCAACGCCGCGCTCCTCGAGGCCGTCCGCCGCCTCAACCCCCAGCAGCAGGAGTGCGTCACCCTCCGGTTCCTGCAGGGCCTGTCCGTCGCGGAGACCGCCCGCGTGATGGGCAAGAACGAGGGCGCCATCAAGACCCTGCAGTACCGCGCCGTGCGCACCCTCGCCCGGCTCCTCCCGGACGACGCCCGCTGAACCGGCACCCTCCGTGACGCCCAACTAGCCCTCAGTGAAAGTCCGTTGACTCCCCGATCCGATCATCCGTCGTCCGTAACCCAAGTGCCGCGCCGCTCGTTGTGCGGGATGCAGGCTCCCTGTGGTCACTCCCTGGCCGACTCCGACCACACGATCGTGTGGTTGTGGTCAGGGTGTGCAACCCTCAGGACCCCCTGGGGAGTCGACCGTCATGACGAGAGGAGGTGCCGCCTGTGATCGCGAACGTATCGGCCCACCGGCGGGCGAACGCCTTCGCCCAGGCCCTGGACGAGCAGCCCGACCGGGACACGGCGGCCGAGCAGTCCGAAGGACCCCCACCGCAGGCGGCCCGGACCGAGCAGGCCGAGCTGCTGAACCTGGTGGTGGACCTCGGCGAGCTGCCCAAGCCGGAGCTGGACCCCGAGGTCAAGGTCGTCCAGCGGGCCCAGCTGGTGGCCGCGTTCGAGGCCATGCTCCAGGAGGGCACCGGTGGCGAGGCGGCGGACCCTTCGGTACCGGAGCAGCGCTCCCACCGCGCCCGCGGCGCACACCGCGCGGGTCCGCTGGGCAAGCTGCGACCGCGGTCCCGGCTGACCAAGGGCCTCGCCGCGGGCGGGCTCAGCGTCGGCGTCGCTGCGGGCGCCTTCGGCGGAGTCGCCGCTGCCAGCTCGGACGCGCTGCCCGGTGACTCGCTGTACGGCCTCAAGCGCGGCATCGAGGACTTCAAGCTCAACTACCTGTCCGACGGGGACGACGAGCGCGGTGTGGCCTACCTCGACCAGGCCTCCACCCGCTTCAGCGAGGCCCGCCGGCTGATGGAGCGCGACCGCGGCGGCCACCTCGACCACGAGTCCCTCGGCGAGATCCGCCGCGCCCTCTTCGGCATGCAGCACGACGCCACCGAGGGCCACCGCCTGCTGCACGAGGCGTACGAGCGCGACCCGCACTCGCTGGGCCCCATCCAGGCCCTCTCCGCCTTCTCCCGCTCGCACCGCGAGGCCTGGGGCGCCCTGCGCGACCGCCTCCCCGTCCAGCTCGGGGACGTCAGCGAGCAGGTGTCCTCGGTCTTCGACGCCATAGACGAAGAGGTCGCCCCGCTGCAGTCCCTGCTCCCCCAGCCCCCGGCCCAGGGCGGCGGCAGCGGCAGGAGCGGTTCGGGTACGGCGTCCACGGACACGTCGGGCACCGGCAAGGGCTCGACCCAGCCGAGCACCGGCGACGGCACCTCGCAGGGCGGCCACTCGGCGGGCCCCAGCAAGTCGGCGTCCACCGGCGACGGCCTGCTCGGCGGCAACACCGGAGGCCTCCTCGACCCGCCGAAGGACAGCGGCACCGCCTCCCCGTCCGCGAGCAAGTCCCCGAGCACCGACCCGGACGTGACGATCCCACCCCTCCTCCCCGGCCTCCTCCCGGGCCTGGGAATCAACGGCGAGGACGCGAGCTCGTAAAGCGGTACGACAGCGGGGGCGCCCTTTTCAGGAAGGGCGCCCCCGTCGTCGTACCCGAAAAGCCTTTTCGGCCGGGCTCAGAAGAACACCGACCGGCGCTGGACCAGCAGCTTGGCCCCTCCTGTCTGCTGCCCTCGCACTGCTTCGCAGGCTTCGGACAGCTGCGCCGGCCTCCGACCGGCGGCTTCAGGCGGCCATCCGCCGGGCCGGGCCCGCCCCCTCGTCGGGAGCCAGCCCGCACCTGTCAGAAGAACACCGACCGGCGCTGGACCAGCAGCTTGTACAGCGTGTGCTGGATCTGTTCTCTGACCTGGTCGGTCAGGTTGAACATCAGCATCGGGTCCTCGGCCGCCTCCGGTGGGTAGCCGTCCGTGAGGATCGGTTCGCCGAACTGGATCGTCCACTTGGTGGGGAGCGGGATCGCGCCCAGCGGGCCCAGCCAGGGGAAGGTCGGGGTCAGCGGGAAGTACGGGAAGCCCAGGACGCGGGCGAGAGTCTTCGCGTTGCCGATCATCGGGTAGATCTCCTCCGCGCCCACGATCGAGCACGGGATGATCGGCGTGCCCTTGCGCAGGGCCGTCGAGACGAAGCCGCCACGGCCGAAGCGCTGGAGCTTGTAGCGCTCCGAGAAGGGCTTGCCGATGCCCTTGAAGCCCTCCGGCATCACACCGACCAACTCGCCCTGCCCGAGCAGGCGTTCGGCGTCCTCCGCGCAGGCCAGGGTGTGGCCGAGCTTGCGGGCCAGCTCGTTGACCACCGGGAGCATGAAGACCAGGTCCGCGGCGAGCAACCTGAGATGCCGCCCCGTGGGGTGGTGGTCGTGGACGGCGACCTGCATCATCAGACCGTCCAGCGGGAGCGTCCCGGAGTGGTTGGCCACGATCAGCGCGCCACCGTCGGTCGGGATGTTCTCGACGCCCTTCACCTCGACCCGGAAGTACTTCTCGTACACCGGCCGCAGCACGGACATCAGGACCTGGTCGGTCAGCTCCTCGTCGTAACCGAAGTCGTCGACCTCGTAGTCGCCCGTCAGGCGGCGGCGCAGGAAGTCGAGGCCGCTCGCGAGGCGCCGCTCCAGGCCGCCGTCCTCCTGCGGCTTCTCGGGCTGCTGTTCCTCACGCGTCACGGGAACATCATCCTGCGCCGGCGCCCTGCTGGGCAGGGGCTGGACCTCGCCGACCAGCGCGGGTTCGGTGGTCTTGCGTCGGCTCCCCGCGCCCCGGCGCCGCGCGGGCCGCTGTACGGCACTCCCGCGGGACCGGTCGTCGTCGAACGGAATGACCTTGGCATCCGCCATCGTTGATGCGCTCCTCAGTTGGCGCTCTGCGTCGGGGGGTGGCCGCCGCCCAGGACGGGCAGCGCGGCGATCCGGTCGACGGCCCCCGCGAGGGCCTCCGGGGGCAGGAGTCCGGGACCCTTGCTGCGCGCGAAGTCCGCGAAGGTCTCCGCCGTCGTGTACTTCGGCCGGAATCCGAGCGTCTCGCGCATCTGGGCCGTCGCCACGACCCTGCCATGGGTCAGCAGCCGGATCTGCTCGGGGGAGAAGTCCGTCACGCCCAGCGTACGCACCAGCGACCCGGCCCAGTTGACGGCCGGCAGCAGCAGCGGCACGGTCGGCTTGCCGAGCCGCCGGGAACACTGGGACAGCAGCAGCACCCCGTCCCCGGCGATGTTGAAGGTGCCGCTGTTGAGGGTGCCCCGCTCCGGCTCGTGCGAGGCGATCCGCAGCACCTCGTTCACGTCGTCCTCGTGCACGAACTGCAGCCGCGGGTCGTAGCCGAACACGGTCGGCAGCACCGGCAGCGCGAAGTAGGAGGCGAGCGGGGTGTCCGCCGAGGGCCCAAGGATGTTGGCGAACCTGAGCACGCACACGGCGACATCCGGCCGACGGCGCGCGAAGCCCCGTACATAGCCCTCGACCTCGACGGTGTCCTTCGCGAAGCCGCCGCTCGGCAGCGACTTGGGCGGGGTCGTCTCGGTGAACACGGCGGGGTCCCGCGGCGCGGACCCGTACACGTTCGTACTGGACTTCACGACGAGCCGCTTCACCGTCGGCGACTTCTGGCAGGCGCCGAGCAGCTGCATCGTGCCGATGACGTTGGTCTCCTTGACCGTGGTCCGGCTGCCGCTGCCGATCGCCATCGCCGTCACATCGAGGTGTACGACCGTGTCGGCGCCGGTCTCGGCGAGCACCCGCGCGATGGTGGGCTGCCGGATGTCGGCCTGGATGAAGTCGGCGCCGCCCAGGTGGTGCTCGGGTGGGACCGCGTCCACGGCGATGACCCGGTCCACCTGCGGGTCACGCTGGATCCGTCGTACGAACCGGCCCCCCAGCCTGCGGGCCACTCCGGTCACGAGCACGACCTTGCCCAAGATCAGCGCCTTCCTTCCAGCCGACGTGCGGCCGTCGTATGCCCTCGTAGCGTGCCGCGTTCCCCGTGTGCGGCCAACTTAGCGGGTCGATGTTGCGCTGTGATGACCACCCAATGCACGAAGTGACGACATCCACAGACGTATGAACAGACCAAGCCATGTGAAACACGTGCGTAGGCACAGAGTGCACGGCACAAACGCGTGTGGCCCCCCACCGGTTGCGGTGGGGGGCCACAAACACGCTCTTACGGCGTCGCTTACTTCTTGTTGCGACGCTGAACGCGCGTGCGCTTGAGCAGCTTGCGGTGCTTCTTCTTAGCCATCCGCTTGCGCCGCTTCTTGATAACAGAGCCCACGACTACCCTCGCTCACTTCTCATCACTCGGTGTTTGGGCGCCATGGGCCCATACGACCTACGAGGGGCCAGCCTACCCGCCCGAGCGCTGAGGTCGTAATCGAGGATGCCGGGGGAGATCCACTAGTGCCCTGAGGATCCCCCCTTGGCGGCCGTCAGGCGGTTTCCACCCCCACGTAACTCTCGCGGAGGTACTCGTGAACCGCGTTCTCGGGGACGCGGAAGGACCGCCCCACCCTGATCGCGGGCAGATGACCGCTGTGCACCAGCCGGTACACGGTCATCTTCGACACTCGCATCACCGAGGCGACCTCCGCCACGGTAAGGAACTGAACCTCGCTCAGAGGCCTCTGCTCAGCAGCCATGACACACCTGAACCTTCCGCACTCGACGGCCACCGGCTTCCCCTTCCGGTGACTCTTCGTCGCTGCGTGCTCACTCCCCAATGTAGGGGCGGGTGATGCGAGTGGGGAAGAGGTGCACCCATCGCATGCCCATCACTGGCCTACTGTGACAGACACGCTCGATTGAGTACGTAGCGGGTAAGCGGCCGGTAGTAATCAGACCGCACAGCGTCATCAAGTGGAACGACGACGGACACGGACCCCTCGGCCTCCCCCACGAAGAGCGCGGGGTCGTCCGTATCGGCAAGACCAATGGCCTCGAACCCCAGCTGACCTGCTCCGCAGACCCAGCCGTGGTCCCCGACGACCAGCTCCGGAAGCGGTCCGCCGGCCTCGGCGGCCGCCGCCAGGGCGAGCCGAACCGGGAGCGGTGAGTGCGTGTGCGCGCCGGTCGCACAACCGGGGCGAGCCGCCCCCGGTTCTCGCACGAGCGCGACTCCTTGTACGTAGTCAAGGTTGTACGTGCGTAGGCCGAACCGGGTCGTTATGTCGACACAGCGACCATGCGCCGGTGTGAGGACGGTACATCCCGCCGCCGACAGCGCGTCCGCCAACGCGGCGTAGAAGCCGAGCAGCCGGTGCGGGTGGCCGGTGCCGAGGAGTACAGGGGCGCTGCGCTGGGCGGCTGCGGCCAGACGCTCCGCGAACGCATCCAGGGCGGTCAACGTCCGCTCAGGATCGATCACATCATGGCCAGAGACATGCTGCGGATCGGCCGAAACCCCGCACTTGTCCGCCATCAACCCGATCAAATCCCGCTGCCGCCAGGTCCATTCGGGATCGAGTCCGATCAGCACGCGAGGATCGCGCGCCGCGAAGAGCCGGTAGCTGCGGAGGCTCTCCTCACGGGAGGTGGCCACCGGACCGGCGAGACGGGCGGCCAGCAGATGGGCGCGCAGCGCTCCGGTGCTCAACACGTCTGCGATGGTGGCCGACCCGGGTGCGGGCGGCCACCCGAACGCGGAAACACCGCACAGTTGGCGTAACGGGCCGCTGCCCTGCGGCTACGCCAGCAGGCCGCGCAGCGGGAACACCGCCCGCCGGGTCGCCAGCACCGCCTGGTCGAGCCGGTCGGCGGGGTCGTAACCCGCCTCCCACTCGGCGTACTCCACCGGCCAGCGCCCGTCCGTCATCCGGGCCGGTGCCAACTGCCGTGTCCTCGCGAAGACTTCCTGCCGCCAGCCCTCCGGGATCATCGCCTCCGGCGCGATCTCCCGCCCGGCCGCGATCGCCACCAGGTGCGTCCACGACCGCGGTACGACCTCCACCACGGCGTAACCGCCACCGCCCAGCGCGATCCACTTCCCGTCGGCGTACTCGTGCGCCAGCTCGTGGCAGGCGACCTGCACGGCCCGCTGCGCATCCAGCGACACGGCCAGGTGCGCGAGCGGGTCCTCGAAGTGGGTGTCGGCCCCGTGCTGCGTCACCAGCACCTGCGGCCGGAAATCGGCGATCAGTTCCGGTACGACGGCGTGGAAGGCCCGCAGCCACCCCGCGTCCCCGGTCCCGGCCGGCAGCGCGAGGTTCACGGCCGACCCCTCCGCCGCGTCGGCTCCCGTCTCCTCCGGCCACCCGGTCTGCGGGAACAGCGTCCGCGGATGCTCGTGCAGCGAGACCGTCAGGACCCGCGGATCCTCCCAGAAGGCCGCCTGCACGCCGTCCCCGTGATGGACGTCGACGTCGATGTACGCGACCCGCTCGGCGCCCAGCTCCAGCAGCCGCGCGATGGCGAGCGAGGCGTCGTTGTAGATGCAGAACCCGGACGCGCCGCCCGGCATCGCGTGGTGCAGCCCGCCGGCGAAGTTCACGGCGTGCAGCGCCTCACCGCGCCACACGGCCTCCGCGGCCCCCACCGACTGCCCCGCGATCATCGCGGACACGTCATGCATGCCGGCGAACGCGGGATCGTCGATCGTCCCGATCCCGTACGCCCCCCGAGCCGCCCCGGGATCCGCCGAGGCCGCCTTCACGGCCTCGATGTAGTCCTCCCGGTGGACCAGCCGCAGCGTCGACTCCCCGGCCGGCTTCGCCGCGACCACGTCGACGTCCTTGTCGAGCCCGAAGGCGTCGACGAGTCGCCGGGTCAGGGCGAGCCGGACCGGATCCATCGGGTGGTCCGGACCGAAGTCATAGCCCGTTACTGCCTCGTCCCACATCAGCTGTGCGCGGCCGCTCATGCCCGCCACCGTATCGGTCCGGTTGAGGAGCGAACGACCTGGCGTAGAAGAGCGTCACCAGCACCAGAGCCATCGGCACGAGCATCGCCCCGCGATAGCTCCACGCGTCCCCCAGCGCCCCCACCAACGGAGAACCGATCAGGAACCCGACGTAATTGAAAACATTCAGCCGCGCGATCGCCGAGTCGGATGCCCCCGGGAACAGCCGCCCGGCCGCCGCGAAGGTCTGCGGCACCAGCACACACAGCCCCAGCCCCAGCAGCGTGAACCCGAGCATCCCGACCCACGCACCCGGCGCCAGCGCCACCACCGCGAACCCGAGCGCCGCCACCAGCGCCCCCAGCCGCACCACGGTCACGGCGCCGAGCCGCCGCACCCCCGAGTCCCCGAGCGACCGCCCCAGCAGCGTGGTCACCATGTACACGTTGTACGGCACGGTCGACAGCTGCTCGGAGCTCCCCAGGGTGTCCTTGAGGTACTTGGCGCTCCAGTTGGAGACGGTCGAGTCCCCGATGTACGCGAAGGTCATCACGAGGCAGAGCGGCAGCAGCAGCTTGAAGACGACGGTCCCGCCCTCGCCCGTCCCCTCCGCCGCGGCTTCCGCCGGAAGACCCCCGTCGACGTACCACCGGCTCCCGATCAGCGTGGCCGGCAGCAGCACCGCGACGACCGGCAGATACGACACCCACAGCGTGAGATGCCAGTGCGCCCCGACCCAGGCCAGCGAGGCCCCCACGATCCCGCCCAGGCTGAACACGGCATGGAAGCTGAGCATGATGCTCCGCCCGTACGCCCGCTGCAGGCTCACCCCGAGCATGTTCATGGAGGCGTCCAGCGCCCCCACCGCCAGCCCGAACGCCGCGAGCGCGATCCCCAGCTCGACCATCGAGTCCCCGGCCCCTACGCCGAGCAGCGCCAGGAGTACGACGGGCTGGGCGCATCGCAGCAGCGTGCTGGGCCGTATCCGTTTCACGAGCTGCTCGGTCGTCACGCTGCCGACGCCGGCCAGGATCGGTACGGCGGCCAGGAAGGCGGGCAGCAGCCCGTCGGAGACGCCGTAACGGTCCTGGATGGCCGGAATCCGGGTCACCAGGAGGGCGAAGGTGGCGCCCTGAGCGAAGAAGCTGAACGCCAAAGAGGCCCTACCGCGCCGCAGCACATCTGTCATGGCGGCGAGCGTAGGGCCCCTGACTACCTGTGGGTAGATCAAGCCAAAGATGAATTTCCCTCAGCTTTACTTTCGCGGTCACTTGCCGGGGTGGCTCCGCGCTCAGGCGGCGACGGTGACCCCGGCCTTGGCAGCCGCCCGTGGGCCTCCGCCTCGGCGCGGACCATCTCCTCCATGGGCCCTGCGGCCAGCCCGCCACTCACCACGAACGTCAGCGCCATCACGCCGATCATCATGACCCCGCCGAGCCAGACCATGGTGTCCACGGGGATGGTGTACGCCCCCACGACCCGGGCCACGCACTCGGCGAGCAGCGCCACGCCCCACACCACCGAGAAGACCCGCTCCTTGCGCAGGAAGTCCGCCGAGGCGGGCGCCTGTCCCGACGCCAGCCGCTGCCACGCGGCCTCCTTCGCCGGGTTGCCCTTCACCAGGAAGGGCTTCATGCCGGCGGTCATCATCGGCCGGCCGAGCGCCACGGAGACGAGGATGCCGATGCCGACGGTGCTGCTGACCGCGCCGTCCTTGGCGAGCATCAGCCGCGGGTCGCCGGAGAGGAAGCTCAGCAGCAGCGAGACCACGTTCACCGCGAGGATCAGCCCCGCCAGCGCGTTCGCCCGGCGCTCCTTGACCAGGCTCCAGACGGTCCGCGCCGCCGGGACGACGCTGCTCCAGGCGAGCGCCGCGAAGGTGCTCATCCCGAAGGCGTCCTTGAACAGGTAGTACGCGCCGAGGGGTACCGCCACGTCCACGATCAGCGGACGGAAGTTGTCGAGCGCGCTGGGGGTCTGGTGGTTGCTCTGGCTCTGGGACACCGTGTTCGTCGTCATGCCCTTAGCTTCGCGTCCGGCACCCGGTCGCCAGTAGAAACGATCGTCCGGAGCTCGGCATGACAAATGTCAGTGCAGCAGCCCTGACAACAGCCCCGGCAACTCCCCCATGGAGGAGAACAGTTGAGTGGCCCCCACGAGCCGCTCGGCAGGCGTCATGGCCGTGAACCCGAAGACATCCATCCCGGCCGCGACAGCCGCCTGCACGCCCAGCGGGGAGTCCTCGACGACCACACACCGCTCGGGCGCGACCCCCATCCGCTCGGCGGCGTACAGGAACAGATCGGGCGCCGGCTTCCCCCGCCCCACATCCTCCGAACTGAAGATCCGCTCCTCCCCGAACCACCGGTCCAGCCCGGTCGTCCGATGCCCCACCCGAATCCGCGCATGACTCCCGGAGGACGCGACACAGTACGACACCCCGTCCGCCGCGAGCTTCTCCAGCACGTCGATGGCCCCGGCCACGGGCTTCAACTCCCGCTCGAAGGCGGCGAACACCCGCGCATGAAAGACGTCGTCGAAGTCGGTCGGCAACCGCTGCCCGGTCCGCTCCTCCACCAGGTCGTGTACGCGGTGCATGGCGGAGCCCATGTAGTCGCGCAGGGAGTCCTCGTAGGTGGTGGGGTGCCCCAGCTCGGTGAGGTAGGCGGCGAGGAGTTTGTTGGAAATGGGCTCGCTGTCGACGAGCACACCGTCGTTGTCGAAGATGACGAGGTCATAGCGCATACTCACGAGCCTAAACGCAGAAAACCCCCGTGCCGATTGGCACGGGGGTTTTCTCAAAGATTGTTCGGCGGCGTCCTACTCTCCCACAGGGTCCCCCCTGCAGTACCATCGGCGCTGTAAGGCTTAGCTTCCGGGTTCGGAATGTAACCGGGCGTTT